>NZ_JBSJOZ010000001.1:0-525937 GCF_056633155.1 Cryptocyanus atlanticus LEGE 06306 | reverse complement strand
GGCGGCTCCGCCAGCCCCCGCCCCTCCCGGCTCAGCGCATGCCAACCCAGATCAGGCCGGGCTAAGCCGGGCCGAAACGATTGACGGTGTTGCCGTCAGTGACTTCCCGGAAGTCCTTGATCGCCTTGATCGGTTGCGTCACTTGTGTCGGATCGGCAGGACCATCCCGAAGGGGTGGCTCCGAAGATCGGCCCGGACAAGCTCTGTACAGCACGGCCATCCCCACAGCTTGGGCGGCCATCAGTTCAGCCGGCGCATCACTGATGAACAGAATTTCGGCTGCGGGGATGCCCAGGGTGTCGGCAATCCGTTCGTAGCTGGATGCTTCCTGCTTGGCCCCGATGCGGGTATCGAACCAGGCGCTGAACAGGGCCCGAAGATCGCCATCCGAGCTGTATTGATAGAGGAGCTGCTGGGCGGCCACTGAGCCCGACGAGTACACCGCCAACACGATTCCGTTGCCGACCCAGCGTCGCAGGCAGGCCGCCACCTCCGGAAAGAGGGGAGCCACCAGCTGCCCGCTGGCATACCCCGATGCCCAGATCATTCCCTGCAATTCCTTGAGGGCCGTGAGTTTCCGGTCGTTCTCCATCAACCAGCGCAGATAGGCGGCGATCTCCGGCGGATCGGCGGCCGATCCAGACCCTGACGGCCCCTGCTCGCTGGCCTCGGGCCCGGCACTGGCGCTCGCCCGGTGCCCGCCTCGGGATCTCCAGAGGTCCCTGGCATGCGGCGCGTTGTCGCGGGCCCAGGCCGTTTCGACGTCCTTCAGCAAAGACTGCACCTGAGGGGACTCAGTGTGTGTAACGAGGAAGGAGTCGAGCTGGTCGCGGGCGTAGGGGAACAGGGTGTCCGCCACGAAGCTCACGGGACAGGTCGTTCCCTCGATATCCAGCAGGATGTGGCTGAGGCGCTTCCCCGTCGAAGCCCCGGGGCGGCCTCTGGCGTCAGCGGGCATCGACCGGGCCTTGGGTCAGGGCATCGAGGGCGTTCCTGGGCGGCTCCCGTGGCTGGCCCGGTGGAATGGCTCTCCGCCCCTCGTGCCCCCTGCCTGCGGCGCCATCAAGCAGCAGTTCACGCCACCGCTGCTCCAGCAGAAACTCGAGAATGTCGAGATGGCGCCGGGCGCTGAAGAGATCCCGCCCCCAGGCGTACAGCCCATGGCCTCCAATCAGCAGACCATGGGGGGCCTCGGCGAGATGGGGGGAGGCGGCCCCACTCAGCCGGTTCAGATCCTGGTCGTTGGCCAGCACGGGCACCACGATGCGGCACTCATGGCTGCTGACTCCTTCCAGACCCTTGAGCATTTCCAGCCCTTCAAACTCAAGCATCGCGACCCTGGGCTGAACAAGGATCGGCTCCGGCCTGACAGGGCTGCCCGGACCATCGGATGGCCTGGATCCGGCGGGCTGGGCCAGGGCGAGGCGGGAGAGCAACGTGGCCGCCTGGGAATGGGTGTGGAGCACGGAGCCGGCACCGGTGCGACGCACGATCTCCAGATGGAGCGGGGTCTCGGCACTGGCGCGACCCTCCCCCTCGATCCGCTGAGCATGGCCGTCCACCACGATCAGGTCCCCCGGGGAGACACTGCCCTTGTCGACGCCGCTGGGCGCCATCAACAGCTCCAGGGGCTCCCGTTGCCGCACGCAGCTGAAGTTGCCACCCGTGCCATCGCACCAACCCCGGGCGTGGATGGCCGAGATCGTCCGGGCCAGGGCGATGGCCAGGTCCGTGGGGTGTGGATCTGCCGCCGTCGCCGGGCCGGGACGAGGCACGGGTGGCAGGGCATCGGCATGGGTCAAGGCATCGTTCACGCTGTTGGCACGGGCCCCAGGCAGGGCTGGGAGCATGGACCGGGTGTTGGGCCCACAGGTTCTCCATCCTCGCTCAGCTCTGGCAGCGGGGACACCAGTGACAGCTGCGACCGGCCAGTCGCTCCCGCTGAATCAGCTGACCGCAGCGCCGGCAGGGCTGGCCCGCGCGGCGGTAGACCCAGGCCATGCCGCCGTAGTTGCCATTGGTGCCGCTCAGGTCACGGAAGTCGCTGAAGGTGGTCCCCCCGGCGCCGATGCTTGCGCGCAGCACCCGGTTCAGGGCGTGCCGAAGGCGACTGATCTCGCAGGGTTTCAGGCTGCCGCTGCGCCTGTGGGGGGAGAGCTCTGCGGCGAAAAGGGATTCATCGGCATAGATGTTGCCGACCCCGGCCACCAGGCTCTGGTCGAGCAGGGCGTTCTTGATCGGCCTGACGGAGCCGGCCAGTCGTGTGCCGAGGTAGGCGTCACTGAACGCTTCGCTGAACGGTTCGGGCCCCAGGCGGCTCAGGCCGGTCATGACACAGGCCGCCTCCACCCCCGGGGGGACCCACCACATCTGGGCGAAGCTGCGCACATCCACGAAGCGCAACTCCTGGCCCCTCGCCCCCCAGCAACGCATGCGGGTGTGGGCGCAGGGGGGGCTGGATTCGACGAGCCAGAGGAACTGGCCGGTCATGCGCAGGTGCACGCCCCACAGACCGGCCTCCCGGCCACCGCGATGGAGAGAACCCAGGAGATATTTACCGCGGCGCTTCCAACTCCGGCAGAGGCATCCGTCTAGGGCACGACAGAACTGATCCGGGGTCTGGGGCGCCGCGATCAGGCGCCCACGGAGCACCTCCACCCCCGTGATGGTGAAGTCGCCCAACTGTCGCTCGAGACCACGGCGCACGGTCTCGACTTCGGGAAGCTCCGGCATGGCGTGCTCAGGAGTCCGGGCGCCTTGTCAGGACGACGGGATGGCCGTCATGGGGCTCCGTGGAGTCCATCCCGTCATCAGCCCTACGGGGTGAAGCGGAGCATGACGAAGCGATTCAGGCCTTGTCCAGTTCGCTTTCGGCAAAGTTGTTTGTGTTGATGCCGCCTTCGGAGCCGCTGTACCCCGTGTAGTTGACCTTCTCGAACCGCACCACGACCGGATAGCGGATGCCGGAGGTGTCGACCGAGGCCACGGTGCCGACATCGTTGAACCAATAGGACTCAGGCCGCTTGATGCGCACCTTGTCGCCGCGGGAGATCGCCATCGCTGCGCTGTTGAGGGGTGACTGCCAGTCGGAAGATACCCGTGCCCAGGGGGCGCGAGGCCGCCGGTGTCACGTTTCGTCGCCGGGCAGCGTGGCACGATCGCTCTCCCCGCCCCCGGCCATCGATGCAGGCACCAGCCCTCAGCCTGGAGCTCCCCGATCCCGCCCGGGACGACATCAGCACGATGGAGTTCCTGGCTCGGCTGGAGGAGGCCTGGGCCGTCTGTGATCGCTTCGACCTGCAGACCGAGATCTGGCGGGGCCGCATTCTGGGGGCCGTGCGGGACCGGGAGAAGCGGGGAGGGGAGGGTCGGGGCACCGGGTTCCTGCAGTGGCTGCGGGAGCAGGAGATCAGCAAGACCCGTGCCTATGGGCTGATCCAGCTGGCGGAATCGGCCGATGGTCTGCTGGGCGAGGGCCTGCTGGAGGAGGAGCATGTCAACAACTTCTCCAAGCGCGCCTTCCTGGAAACCGCCCAGGCCGAGCGGGAGGTGCAGGTGATGATCAGTGAGGCCGCCAATGACGGCCAGCAGATCACCCGCAAACAGGTTCGCCGGCTCACCGACGAATTCACTGCCGCCACCAGCCCCCTGCTGCCGGAGGAGATCCGCCGGCGCACCCAGGAGAACCTGCTGCCGCCCCGGGCGGTGGCGCCGCTGGTGCGGGAGCTGGCCCGGTTGCCCGTTCCCCAGCAGGACGATCTGCGCCGGGCCTTGCGGGAGGAACCGGAGCTGGATCGTGTCCGGGATGTGACCAGCACGGCCCGCTGGCTGACCAAGGCGGCCGAGGCGGGCGCCGCAGTGCGGGCGTTCCAGCTGGGGGATCTGGATCTGGACAAGGCCCTGCAGGAAGCCCAACGGCTCGATGCCCTCGGCCTGCTGGCCGACGCCGTGGGCCAGGCCCATCAGCTGGAGAGTGCCGTGCTCAAGCTCCACACCAGTTGGCGGCGGCTGGGGGGCCTGCAGGAACGCCTCTGGGTGGAAAGCGGCAGCAGCACACCCCATCTCAGGGAGGTGCTGCAGGCGCTCCAGAGCCTCAGCGGCAGCACCCTGCGGGTGTCCCTCGGCGAGCTGGCCGGTGGCCGGCGGGTGCGGTTGCAACTGGTGGAGGAAGGGCCCGATCAGCTGGAGGCCCCGTCGCTGCACGGGGCAGATTTGACAGGATCCGTGCGAGCGTGGTCTGGTGAGAGCAGATGAATAAAGAGAATGAAGCAGGAAAATTCCAGGATCACCTCATTGTTGACTCCCCCCGACAGCCAGGCCGATGAACCGGGGCTGATGACCGCGCAGTCGACGACCGAAGCAACCGTCGGGATGGGCACCAGTGACTTCGTGCTCGTGTATCACCGCTCCCCCTTCGAGGAGCAGATCGACGCCGATGGGAAGCGGCAGTGGGTGGATCAGAAGAGTCCGAACGGGATCATCCCGACGCTGAGAAATCTGTTTCGCAGCCAGCGTGCCGGCACCTGGATCGCCTGGCGCCGCCAGGATGGCGAGGGTCCGGCTGATGACGAACGTCTGCAGATGGACTCTCCGCATGATTTCGTGCTGCGTCGTCTGCCACTGACCACTGCACAGATCTCCAGTTTTTATCACGTCACTTCGAAGGAATCGTTCTGGCCCATTCTTCACTCCTTCCCCAGCCATTTCAGCGTCGACAACGCTGACTGGTGCACATTTGAGGAGGTCAATGCCTCCTTCGCCAGGGCCGCCTGTCAGGAGGCCGCCCTGGGGGCGACGATCTGGATTCACGATTACAACCTCTGGCTGGCGCCGGCCTACATCCGCCGCGAGCGACCGGATGTGCGGATCGCCTTCTTCCACCACACCCCTTTCCCCTCCACCGATCTGTTCAGCATCCTGCCCTGGCGGGATGAGATTCTTGACAGCCTGCTCTGCTGCGATCTGGTGGGGTTCCACATCCCCCGCTATGCCAACAACTTCGCCCATGCGGCGATGAGTCTGCGGGCGGTCCGCAGTGTGGATCCCGTGCCGGTGGCGGAGAAGTTCCGGCGCCATGGCAGTGCCCTGGCCGATCCCTTCGTGGTCCCCTATCTGGAGCAGGGTGGCCGCCGGGTCCGCATCGTGGCCTCCCCTGTGGGCACCTCCCCCGAGGTGATCCGCATGATCGGAGCCCGTCCGGAGGTCCAGGCCCAGGCCGAGCAGATCCGCGACCAGCACAGCGAGCGAACGCTGATCCTCTCCGCCTCCCGGGTGGATTACACCAAGGGCAACGAGGAGATGCTGCTCGCCTATGAACGCCTGCTGGAGGAGCACAAGGACTGGCACGGCAAGGTCGAGTTGTTTCTGGCCTGTGTGGCCGCCGCCAGCGGGATGCGGATCTACGAGGACATCCAGCGTTCCGTCGAGGAGGTGGTGGGGCGGATCAATGGCCGCTTCGGCCGGATGGACTGGACGCCGGTGCGCCTCTCCACCCGGCGCATTCCCTATGAGGAACTGGTGGCCTGGTTCGGCCAGGCGGACGTGTGCTGGATCACCCCGCTGCGCGATGGCCTCAATCTGGTGGCGAAGGAGTACGTGGCCGCCCGGCGCGGCCGGGACGGGGTGCTGGTGCTCTCCGAGTTCACCGGTGCCTCGGTGGAGCTGCAGGATGCGTTGCTCACCAACCCCTATTCCCACCGCAGCATGGATGCGGCCATCTCCGCTGCGCTGGTGATGGCCAAGCCGGAGCAGCGGGAGCGCATGGTGGCCATGAACCAGGCGGTCGAGGAATTCACCGTCGAGCACTGGGCCCAGCAGCAACTCGGTGAGCTCCAGGCGCTCTGAGAGTGGATCGGGGCGACAGGATCCGGAGCGGGACCCTCCGCGCCAGGGTCTGGCTGGTCGGCATCGGTCTCGCTCTGGCCCTGCTGGCGCTGCTCGCTCCCCTGGGCTGGGCCCGACAGAGCACCACGATTTCGGTGCTGATGCCGGCTCCCTTCGCCGATGCGACCGCCTCCACGGTGGCCGCCTTCAACCGCCGCCACCCGCGCTTGCGCATCGCCGTCACCCGGGGGCCCTTCGAGACAGAGGCGGTCTCGGATCTGGCGATCGGCAGCCTGCTGCTGGGGGACAGCCCCTACGACCTGCTGCTGATGGACGTCACCTGGACGGCCAAGTATGCCGCCGCCGGTTGGCTGCTTCCCCTCGATGGCCTGTTGGGTGACGATCCCCTGGCGGGGGTGGTGGAGGGGGCCCGGGAGGGCAATCGCATCGGGGGGCGTCTCTACCGCATCCCTCTGCTGGCCTCGATGGGGTTGCTCTACTGGCGCACCGATCTGATTGAGGCCCCACCCCGGACCCCCGAGGATCTGGTGCGCGTCTCCAGGGCGCTCCAGCGGGAGGGAAAGGTGCGTTGGGGCTATGTCTGGCAGGGCCGCCAGTACGAGGGACTGAGCTGTGTGTTCCTGGAGGTGATCAAGGGGTTCGGGGGCTCCTGGGGCCCGCCGGACGCCCCTGGTCTGGGACTCGATCAGCCCCAGGCGGCAGCGGCGGCGGCCTGGCTGCGGCACCTGGTGGCCGAGGGCATCACGCCGGCGTCGGTGGCGGATTTCGCGGAACCCGAGACCCTCCAGAGCTTTGCGAGCGGTGAGGCCGCCTTCATGCGGAACTGGCCCTACGCCTGGCGCGAGCTGCAGAAGCCGGGCAGTGCCCTGGCCGGCAAGGTGGGCCTGGCCACGATGGTGGCCGAGCCCGGCCAGAGCCCTGCCGCCACCCAGGGCAGCTGGGGCCTCTCCGTGCTGAGCGGCAGCCGCCATCCCCGCGAAGCCATCCAGGTGCTGCGGGCCCTCACCGGGGCCGCCAGCCAGCGCATCCTTGTGCGCGACTGGGGCTATACCCCCACCCTGGCCGCGCTGTTCGAGGAGCCGGAGCTGCTGGCCGTCTCCCCCGTGCTGCCGGAGCTGCGGCGTGCGCTGGAGCTGGCCGCCCTGCGTCCGATCACACCCGCCTACGCCCAGCTGAGCGACCTCCTGCAGCGCCAGCTCAGCGCCACGATCACCGGCGGAACTCCGGCCGAGCTGGCCATGGGGCGGGCGGCCCGGGCCAGCGACGTCCTGCTGGCCGCCAGCGGGGCCGGTGAGACGGGCGTGGGGGCGGGTGGATGAGTGGGGGCCGGTCCCAGCGCGATGCGCTCCTCAGCGCGGCCCTGATCGCCCCGGCCCTGCTGCTGGTGCTGGCGGTCTTCGTCTGGCCGATGCTGTCCTACGCCTGGCTGAGCCTCCAGGCCCAGACCGTCTTCACCGAGCTGCGCCCCGTGCCGGTGGGGTTCTCCAACTGGCAGCGCCTGCTGCTCGACGGGCGCTTCTGGCAGGACGCCGCCCAGACCCTCCGCTTCGCCCTCGTCTCGGTGGCCCTCGAGCTCGGGCTCGGGCTGGCGATCGCCCTGCTGCTGCATCAGCGCTGGCGGGGCCGGGCCGTGGTGCGCAGCCTCACGCTCCTGCCCTGGGCCCTGCCCACCACGGTGATGGCCCTGGGCTGGCGCTCGATCCTCAACGATCCCAACGGACCGATCAACGGCGCGTTGCAGGGACTGGGTCTGGCCACCCTGCCCTTTCTGGCCTCACCCCAGCTGGCCTGGATGGCCACGGTGCTGGCGGATGTCTGGAAGACGACTCCCTTCGTCGCCCTGCTGCTGCTGGCCGGTCTGCAGAGCATCCCCGCCGACCTGTACGAAGCCCTGGCCCTGGAGGGCGGAACCCCCCGCCAGGCCCTGCGCTGGATCACCCTGCCGCTGCTGCGGCCCTACATCTTCCTGGTGCTGTTGTTCCGCCTCGCCCAGTCCCTGGGCGTGTTCGACCTGATCGCCGTGCTCACCGGAGGCGGCCCGGCCAGCAGCACCGAAAGCCTGGCCATGTACGCCTATCTCAACGCCATGCGCTTCCTGGATTTCGGCTACAGCGCCACGGTGATGCTCGGCATGTTCCTGCTGCTGCTGCTCAGCTCCCTGCTGCTCCTGCTGGTGCGCCGTCCCGCCCGGGCCTGAGCCGCCGCTTCCCCTCCCGTCCCTGCTGCCCCCATGACCGCCCCACCCTCCTCCCGAGCCACCCTCCCCTGGCAGGGGGTTCTGGTGGCCCTGCTGTTGCTCTGGAGCCTCGCCCCCATGCTCTGGCAGCTCTACAGCTCGCTGCGCACCCCCGCGGCGCTGCTGGAGGGGGCGGCCGCCCTGGGGCGGGGGTGGACCCTCTCCAACTACGGCCAGTTGCTCGGGGGCGATCCGCCCTTCTGGCGTTATCTGCTCAACAGCACTCTGGTGGGGGCGGGCACCACCCTGCTCACCCTGGCGGTGGCGATTCCCTGCGCCTATGGCCTCAACCGCCGTGGCGGGGGCCTGCGGCTGGTGCTGGGGGCGGGCCTGCTGGTGACGGCGGTGTTCCCCTATGTGCTGCTGTTCCTGGCCCTGCTGCAGATGGCGCGGCAGTTCGGTCTGGCCAACAACCTGCTCGCCCTCTGCCTCCCCTATGCGGGCCTCTCGCTGCCGCTGGCGGTGCTGTTGCTCCAGGCCGCCTTCGCTGAGCTGCCGGTCGAACTGGAGGAATGCGCCGTGCTGGAGGGACTCTCCCTGGGGCAACGGTTGCGCTGGGTGCTGCTGCCGCTGCTGGGGCCCGCGGTGGCGAGCACCGGACTGCTGGTGTTCCTGTTCAGCTGGAACGAGTTTCCGATCGCCCTGACCTGGCTCAGCCGCACCGAGTTGCTCACCCTGGCCCCGGCCATGGCCCGGATCGCCGGCTCCTCGGTGTTCACCGTGCCCTACGGCGCCTTCGCCGCCGCCACCGTGCTGGGCAGCGTGCCGTTGTTGCTGCTGTTGCTGCTGTTCCAGCGGCCGATCGTGGCCGGCCTGACCCAGGGGGCGATCAAGGGGTGAGCGGCCGCGCCCCTCCCCCGACCCCGTTGCCTCGCCGCCGCCCCATGCCGACCGCTCCCACCTCCGACCCGCGATGACCTCCACCGCCCCAGTCCCGCCACCCGCCCCGTTCCCGCCGGGCCCAGCGGTGCCGGAATCCCTGCGTCTGATCAGGCTCGGGCGGTGGCTCGGCGGCAGAACGATCCTCGCGGACCTCGATCTGGCGGTCTCGCCGGGCGGGTGCCTGGCCCTGCTGGGCCCCAGCGGCTGTGGCAAGAGCAGCACCCTGCGGCTGATCGCCGGCCTGGATGCTCCCGACGCCGGCCGGATCCTGTTGGGGGACCGGGACATCACCGACCTGCCGGCGGCCCGGCGCCAGGTGGCGATGGTGTTCCAGAGCTATGCGCTCTACCCCCACCTGAGTGTGGCGCGCAATCTCTCCCTGGGGATGGAGATGCGGGGGGAGGAGCGCGCGACGATCGCGCGGAACGTGGAGGCCATGCTGGAGCTGTTGCAGCTCACCGACCAGCGGCAGAGACGGCCGGGCGCGCTCTCGGGCGGCCAGCGGCAGCGGGTGGCCCTGGCCCGGGCCCTGCTGCGACGCCCGCGGGTGGTGCTGCTCGATGAACCGATGAGCAATCTCGACGCCCAGCTGCGGGAGGAGCTGCGGCCCCAGCTGCGCGGCATCCTGCGGAGCCATGCGGCGCCCGTGGTCTATGTGACCCACGACCAGCAGGAAGCGATGGGCATCGCCGACCGGATCGCCGTGCTCAGGGATGGTCGGCTGGAGCAGTGCGGCACGCCGCAGGAGCTGTACAACCGGCCCGCGACCCTCTTCGTGGCCCGGTTCATCGGTCGGCCGGAGATCAATGTGTTCTCCGCGGCCGATGGCTCGGTGCTGGCCGTTCGTCCGGAGCACCTGCGGCCACTGGAGGCGGGTGGCCTGGAAGCCAGGGTGGTGAGCCGGGAGTGGCACGGGGCCACCCAGTTGCTGCTGCTGAGCAGTTCCCGGGGCGAGCTGCGCTGGGTGTGTGACGGAGCGCTGCCGATCGCAGCGTCCCTGCGTCTGGGCTGGGAGGCTCGACATGAGCATCGCTTCGACCCGACCACGGAACGCCGCCTCGCCTCTGCAGATCAGACCGAACCGTGATGCCCGCCCCCAGCGCCGATCCCCCCTCAGCCGTGCCGATGGCCCCGCCCCCCCCGTGGTGGGAGGGCTGCGTGATTTATCAGCTGATGCCGCGCAGCTTTCGCGACGCCAATGGCGACGGCATCGGCGATCTGGCCGGCATCACCGAGAAACTGCCCTACTTCGAGTGGCTCGGGGTGGATGCGATCTGGCTGACGCCGATCTATCCCTCGCCGCTGCGGGACGGCGGTTACGACATCACCGACTTCACCAGTGTTCACCCCGACCTGGGCGAGATGGCCGACGTGATCCGTCTGCTGGAGGCGGCCCACGAGCGCGGAATCCGGGTGATCCTCGACCTGGTGCTGAACCACACCAGCGTGCTGCACCCCTGGTTCCAGCGGGCCCGCTGGTCCAGCACCGGCAGCCCCGAGAGGGACTTCTACGTCTGGTGCGACCACGACGGGCGCTACGGCGACGCGCCGGTGCTGTTCCGTCACTTCGAAAGCTCGAACTGGCAATGGGATGAGGTGGCCGGCCAGTACTACCTGCATCGTTTCCTCAGGCATCAGCCCGACCTGAACTACGCCAATCCCGCCGTTCAGGAGGCGATGCTGGCGGTGGTGGATTTCTGGCTGGGGATGGGAGCGGACGGGTTCCGCCTCGATGCCGTGCCGTTCCTGTTCGAGGCGGAGGGCACCCGCTGCGAGGGACTGCCCGAGACCCATGCCTTCCTGCGGCGGCTGCGGGCCCGGGTGGAGGATTGCGGCCGCGACGTGCTGCTGCTGGCCGAGGCGATCCAGCCCGTGAGCGAGTCGGCCCCCTATCTCGCCGACGACGAGCTGCACGCGGCCTTCGACTTCTCCCTCACCGCCCACCTGTTCGCGGCGGTGGCCACCGGCCGCTGCGACGCCCTGCGGGACTGCCTGATCCATGCCCAGCAGATGGTGCCCGGCTGTCGCTGGGCCCTGCCGCTGCGCAACCACGATGAGCTCTGGCTGGGGGATGGCCATCTGGTGGACGCCCGTGTGGTGGAGGCGATCGTGAACGGATTCCCGGAGGGACGGGAGCACTGGCTGAACTGGGGGATCAACCGGCGTCTCGCCCCCCTGCTGAATGGGGATCCGCGGCCCAACACCCTGCTGCATGGGCTGATCTACAGCCTTCCCGGTCTGCCCTGCCTCTATTACGGCGACGAGCTGGGCATGGGGGACTGGCCCGGGCTGCGGGACCGGGATCCCAACCGCACGCCGATGGCCTGGAGCCGGGCGGCCAATGGGGGGTTCTCCTCCGCCCCCGATCCCCTGCTCGTGTTGCCCCCGATCACCTCACCGGGCTTCGATTACCGCATGGTGAACGTGGAAGTGCAGCAGCAGCTCTCCGGCTCCCTGCTCAACTGGCACCACCGCATGCTCACCAGCCGCCGGTTGCTGCCGGCCCTGCGCTATGGCGAGATGGTGATGATCGAGAGCGGCCATCCCAGCGTGCTCTGCTACGCCCGCCGTTGCCCGGAGCGCGGGGAGGGCGATACCGCCGAGCCCGCCATGACGATGGTGGTGGCGGCCAATCTCTCGGCCACCGGAGCCTCCACCCGGCTCGACCTGAGTGCATGGGAGGGTCACCGCATGCGCGAGACGCTCTGGGGTTGCGAGTTCGCCCCGGCGAGCCCGGAGTGGTTCGCCTACCTGCCCGCCTATGGGTTCTTCTGGTGGCTGGTGGGGGAGTGAGCCGAAGTGGCCTCCTGCTCCAGCAGCTCGCGCACCGTGCCCTCGAGCCGGGCGGCCTCGGCCGCATCCACGAAGGCCAACCGGCAGCGGCGGGCCAGCACATCCTCCGGCCGCCGGGCCCACTCGTGGCGTGCCATGTGGCGCACCTCCGCCGCCGTGAGGGGGATCACCTCGCTGAGGGGGGTCAGCTCGGCGGCGCCCGCGGCGCAACGGAGCACCGCGGGCGCCTCCAGACCGTGGCTGGCGATCAGGTGGGCGGCGAGGGGTTCGCCCAGTTCGCCCTCCAGCCGGGTGGCCAGCTCGGCCAGCGCCGCGCCGCTGTGGGCCGGGTCGGCGGCGGCGCCGAGGATCGCCCCGGCGGCCGGTGGCGGCAGGGGCCGCCCGAGCTGCTCGGCCACCACGGCCAGGGCGTCGAGGGCCATGCTGCGGCAGGTGGTCCACTTGCCGCCCATCACGCTGATCAGGCCGCAGGGGAGTCGCTCCACGGCGTGCTCGCGCACGACCCGCGCCGTGCTGGCCGTCGCCCCGGCGCCTCCTGTCGCGCCCGGCTCCGGGGGGGCCTCGGGGAGCAGCAGGGGGCGGCCCCCGGCCCAGCGGCTGCTCACCCGCCGCGGGCTATCGGAGGGGAACCAGCGCTGCACGTAGGTCTGCAGGTAAGCCTCTTCGGCGGCGGCGGGCCGCTCGGCCTCCGCCAGGGGGCAGGGGGTGTCGGTGGTCCCCACCAGGGTGCGCCCGAAGAACGGCAGCATGAACAGGACCCGCCCGTCGTCGGTGGCCGGCACCAGCAGGCCCAGGCCACCGGGGCAGAGGTCGTCCTCGAGCACCAGGTGCATCCCCCGGCTCACCTGCAGCCGTGGGGGCAGATCGGGTTGGGCCATCCGGCGCAGGGCGTCGGCGCCGATGCCGGTGGCGTTCACCACCACCCGGGCCCGGAGGCGTTGCCGAGCACCATCCGCCCCCCCTCCTCCGTCTGCGTCGCCTGTGATCACGGCGCCGTTGAGCTGTCCCTTTCCGTCGCGCAGCAGCTCCACCACCGCACGGCGGGTGTGCACCTCGGCGCCGGCGAGGGCGGCGCTGCGGGCGATCAGCAGGTTGAGGCGGGCGTCATCGAAGCGGGCATCCGCGTAGGCGACCCCGCCATGGCCGGGGGCCAGGTCGGGCAAGAGCTGGCTCACCTCCTGGCGCGAGAGGCAGCGGCTGCCGCCGAGGCGTCGCCGGCCGGCCAGCAGGTCATAGGCCGCCAGCCCCAGGCCGTAGTACGCCGTGGCCAGGGGCTGGCGAGTGGGCAGCAGCAGCTCCAGGGGCCGGGCCAGGAACGGCACGGCCTCGAGCCAGTGCCCCCGCTCCCCGAGGGCTTCGCGCACCAGCTGCAGCTGGCGCAGGTCGAGGGTCTTGACGGCCAGCTCCAGGTAGCGGACGCCCCCATGCAGCAGCTTGGTGCTGCGGCTGCTGGTGCCCGAAGCGATGTCGCTGCCCTCCACCAGGGCCACCGTGAGGCCACGGCGGACCGCCTCAAGGGCGAGGGTCGCCCCGGTGGCGCCGGCGCCGATCACGAGCAGGTCGAACGTCCGCTGCGGATCGGGCCGGGTCCCGGCACGGGCGGGGTCGGGGGAGGGGGTTCCGTTGGCGATCGGCAAGGACTCTCTGCGGAGGGGCGTTCGGGGCGGGACTGGGCCTCGCCTCAGGGTTGCGCATGCCAGGCCAGGCTGCGGCGGACGGCCCCGTCCCACCGCTCCAGCCAGCGGTGGCGTTCCTGGGAACTCAGGCCCGGCCGGAAGTGGCAGGGCGCAGGCTCGCCGGGGATCGAGGCCCAGGCGTCGAGGCCCGGCACCACACCGGCATCGAGGGCCGCCAGCAGGGCCACACCGCGGCTGGTGCTCTCCAGATCGGCGCGGCGCCGCACCTCCAGTCCGCAGCTGTCGGCCTGGGCCTGCAGGAGCCCATCGGCGGCGGCGGCCCCGCCATCGGCGGCCAGGTCCCGCAGCGGGGCGCCGAGGGCTTCGCTGGCCAGCTCCACCAGGGTGGCCACGGCCAGGGCGATGCTCTCGAGGGTGGCGCGGGCGATGGCGCCGGGGCCGGTGTCGCGGGTGAGGCCGATCAGCAGACCGCGGGCGCAGGGATCCCAGTGGGGCGTTCCCCAGCCGGTGAAGGCGGGCACCAGCATCAGGCCGCTGCGGGCCGGCGCCGTGGCTGCCAGGGCGTCGATCTCCGCCGAGTGCTCGATCAGGCCGAGGCCGTCGCGCAGCCACTGGATGGCGGTGCCGGCATTGAGCACGCTGCCCTCCAGGCAGTAGGAGGGGGAGCCGTCGGCCCCGCACCAGCCGTAGGTGCTCAGCAGGCCGCTCTCGCTGCGCACGACGGTCTCGCCGGTGTTGATCACCAGAAAGGCGCCGGTGCCGTAGGTGCACTTGGCCTCCCCCGGCTGCAGGCAGCTCTGGCCCAGGGTGGCGGCCTGCTGGTCGCCGAGCATGGCCAGGATCGGCACCCCGGCGAAGGGCAGGTCGGCGGCGATGGCGCCGAAACGGGAGTGGCAGGGGCGCAGTTCCGGCAGGATCCCGGCGGGGATCCCCAGGGCGTTACAGAGCTCGGGATCCCACTGGCCCTGCTCCAGGTCCATCAGCAGGGTGCGGCTGGCGTTGCTGCGATCGGTGGCGTGCACCCGGCCGCCGGTGAGATGCCAGAGCAGCCAGCTGTCGACAGTGCCGAAGCAGGCCTCCCCGGCGGCGGCGGCGGCGGCCCCCGGCTGCTCCCGCAGCAGCCAGACGATCTTGCTGGCACTGAAGTAGGGATCCACCAGCAGACCGGTGCGGCCGCGGATCAGCGGCTCCAGGCCGGCCCGTTTCCACGCGGCGCAGAGGCCGGCGGTGCGCCCGTCCTGCCAGACGATCGCCGGCCCCAGCAGGGCACCGCTGCGGCGGTGCCAGAGCAAGGTGGTTTCCCGCTGGTTCGCGATGCCGCAGGCCGCCACGGCCCGGCGCTGCTCCGGTGTGATCGCCCGCTCCAGGGCCGCGAGGGCCTCCAGCTGGCTCGCCCAGATCTCCTCCCCGTCCTGCTCGACCCAGCCGTCGGCGGGGTGACGGCAGCGCAGGGGGGCACTGCGGCTGAGCAGCCGGCGGCCCGCGGCGGTGTGGAGGGAGGCCCGCGAACTGGTGGTGCCCTGGTCGAGCGTCAGCAGGAGGGCGTCGTCGGGCATGGGGGCTCCGTTTCGTCCGTGCTAGCGCTGGCGGGCGGGAGTTCAGGGCGGGCCGGTGCGGGTTGACACGAACGACGACATGGCTGCCGGCGGCGGCATGGCCCTGGACAGCCGGCCGGACTGGGTGGCCGATGCCGTGATCGTGCAGGTGTTCCCTGACCGCTTCCGGCGCAGTGGCCGGGTGGCGGCCCAGCGGGGGCTGGCCCTGCAGCCCTGGGGGGAGGATCCGGCCGCCCAGGGGTTTCAGGGGGGGGATCTGCCCGGCGTGATCGAGGCGCTCGATCACCTCCAGGGGCTGGGCGCCACCTGCCTGTACCTGAATCCGGTCTTCGCCTCGGCCGCCAATCACCGCTACCACACCTTCGACTATTTCCAGGTGGACCCCCTGCTGGGGGGCAACGGCGCCCTCGCCGACCTGGTGGAGGCGCTGCACCGGCGCGGGATGCGGCTGATCCTCGATGGGGTGTTCAACCACTGCGGCCGTGGCTTCTGGGCCTTCCATCACCTGCTGGAGAACGGGCCGCTCTCCCCCTACCGGGACTGGTTCCACGTGGAGCACTGGCCCCTGAACGCCTACGGCGCCCGTGGTGGGGGAGGGCCGGCTGGGGAGGGATCCGGCGGGTCCTGCGGCTACCACTGCTGGTGGAACGATCCGGCCCTGCCCCGCTTCAACCACGCCAACCCGGGGGTGCGGGCCTACCTGCTGGCGGTGGCGCGGCACTGGATCGCCGCCGGCGTGGACGGCTGGCGGCTGGATGTGCCCGATGAGGTGCCCGACGCCTTCTGGCGGGAGTTCCGGGCCGTGGTGCGCGCCGAGCGGCCCGACGCCTGGATCGTGGGGGAGCTCTGGCGCGACGCCCGTCCCTGGCTGGAGGGCGGGTTGTTCGACGGCACGATGAACTATCCCCTCGCCTGGGCGATCCTCGGATTCGTGGGTGCCGATCGGGTGCCGGCCGACCTGCGGCTGCCGGCCCTGCCCGACCCCCCCTATCAACCCCTGGATCAGGCGGGTTTCCGCGCCCGGGTCGAGGAGGTGCTCGGCTGGTACGGCCCGGCGGTGAATCGCTGCCAGCTCAACCTGCTCGACAGCCACGACACGCCCCGGGCCCTGCATGTGCTCGGCGGCGATCGGGACGCCCTGGCCCTGGCCCTGCTGCTTCTGTTCCTGCTGCCGGGGGCGCCCTGCCTCTACTACGGCACCGAGCGGGGTCTCGATGGGGGCCCTGAGCCGGGCTGCCGGGAGGCGATGCCCTGGCAGGGCCCGGCGACGCCGCTGCAGCCGCTGCTGGCGGGGCTGAGCGCCCTGCGCCGTCGCCAGCCGGCCCTGCGTTCGGCGGAGCTGGCCTTCCTCGAGAGCGGCCACGACGCCCTGCTGCTGCTGACGCGGGGTGAGGGTCGGGAGCGGGTCTGGGTGGCGATCAACCGGGGACCCCAGGCCCTGCCTCTGGCGCCGCCGGCCGGGGCCGGAGCGGTGCTCTGGCCGCCGGAGTGGGAGGCCGGAGCACGGCCCGCCCAGCTGCCGCCGCAGCGGGGCGTGGTGCTGGCCTGGGCGGCGGGCTGACCAGATCTGGGGTCGCTACAGTAGCGATGCACCAGATCTGGGGTGGGATTGGCGCCGGATCCGCTCGGGACGACCCTGGACACGATCCTTGAGCGCCAGTTCGGCTGGAGCGCCTTCCGGCCGGGTCAGCGGCCCGTGGTGGAAGCCCTGCTGGCCGGCCGTGACTGCCTGGCGGTGCTTCCCACCGGCGGTGGCAAGTCGCTCTGCTTCCAGTTGCCGGCCCTGGTGCGCCAGGGGCTGGTGCTGGTGATCTCGCCCCTGGTGGCGCTGATGCAGGACCAGGTGAGCCAGTTGCAGCGGCGCGGAATCCCGGCGGCCTGCCTGCATGGCGGCCTCGACACGGCCGCCCGGCGCCAGCTGCACCGTCAGATCGAGGCGAATGGCCTGCGGCTGCTGTATCTGGCCCCGGAGCGGCTGCGGGCCGAGGCCACCCGCCGGCTGCTGGAGGAGGTGCTGGAGCAGGGATCCCTGGTGGCCCTGGCGGTGGACGAGGCCCATTGCATCAGCGCCTGGGGCCATGACTTCCGGCCCGAGTACCGGCGGCTCGGGGAGTTGCGCGCCCTCTGCCCCGGCGTGCCGCTGGTGGCCCTGAGCGCCACGGCGGCCCCGCGGGTGCGGGCCGACATCATCCGGTTGCTGCAGTTGCGCCGGCCCCTGGTCCAGGTGCGCTCGGCCCGCCGCGCCAATCTGACCTACACGATGCGTCGCCGTCCGGCGGACCCTCTCTCCCTGGTGCTGCAGGCGGCAGGCCAGGCCCGGGGGGCCGTGCTGATCTACGCCCGCACCCGCCGTTCGGTGGAGGAGTGGGCGGCCCGGCTCACGGCCCATGGGCTGGAGGCGATCGCTTATCACGCCGGCATGGATCCGGAGAGCCGCCTGCTGGCGCTCGGCCATTTCCAGCGGGGCGAGCGGCCGGTGCTGGTGGCCACCGTGGCCTTCGGCATGGGGGTGGACCGGGGCGATGTGGGACTGGTGCTGCATCTGGACTTGCCGGCCAGTCCGGAGGGGTATCTGCAGGAGTCGGGCCGGGCCGGCCGGGACGGGGAGCCGGCCCGCTGCCTGGTGCTGTTCGATCCGGCCGACCGGCTGAGCCTCGGCTGGGCGATGCGGGCCTCGGTGCGACAGCTCAGCGCCGAGGTGCGGGAGCAGGAGCAGCCGCGGCTTGACGTGGCCCAGCAGCAGCTGCGGCGCATGGAGGCGGTGGCGGAAGGGGGTGGCTGCCGGGAGCAGGCGCTGCTGCTGGCGGTGGGGGAACTGGTGCCGCCCTGTGGCCGTTGTGATCACTGCCTGGGCGAGCGGGAGGTCACCGACTGGTCGGATCGGGCGGCTCAGGTGCTGGAGGCCCTCGAGGGGGGCGATGGGGTGGATCTGCGGCGTCTGGCCGAGGGCCTGGCCAGCGTCCACCCCAGTGCCCATGCCAGGGACGAGGAGGCCTGGGGGTGGCTGGCCCGCCGCCTGGTCCAGGAGGAGCTGATCAGCGAAAGCGATGACGGCAGCCAGAGGCTGTGGCTGCGGCCCACGGGACGCCATTACCTCCGCCAGCCCTGGCCCTTGCGCTGGGCGGCCTGATTCCGGCGGGCCCCGGACGCCTCAGGTGCCCGCCTGTTTGCAGACGTCCTTGACGAGGGCCTCCTCGAAATCAGCCTTCGGGGCCTCCCAGGCCTTCCAGCCCCCCGCCTCACCGGTGGTGTTGAGCTTCGTGGCGGCGCAGTTCACCGCCACGAAGATCGCTTGACCGTTCCCGTTGAGGGCCGCCGCCACCTGGCTGCCCCCCATCGGCTGCAGGTTGGAGAAATCCACCTGCAGCGGTCCGTAGCTGCGCCAGTCGGGGGCGGCTGGGGCCGCGGTGGGTTTCGCGGCGACGGCCGGCTGGGGCGCGGCGGGTGTGGCGGCGACCGGTTTGGCCACAGCCGCAGCCGGGGCCTGGGCGACGGGCTGGGCGGCGGCCTGAACCGGCGGATTCGGGGCCGGACTGGGCCGGGCTGCCGCCGGTTGGGCGGCGGGTTTGGCTGGGGCAGGCTTGGAGGCCGCGGCCGGCTTCGGGGCGGTGCCCCGCAGGGTGAGGCGCGTGCCGGCCTGGAGATTGTCGGGTTCCTTGAGCTGGTTGAGGCTGATCAGTCGGCTGATCGGGATCGCGTACCGGTCGGCGATGCCGGAGAGGGTCTCGCCGGGTTTCACCAGGTGCTGGCGAGCGGTCTTGTCGCTCGTGGTCGTCGCGGCCGTGGCGGCCGGGCCGCCGGGCACCACGAGCCGCTGGCCGGTTTCCACCCGGTCGGCGTCCTGGAGGCCGTTGAGCTGCATCAGCCGCTGGACACTGATGCCGGAGCGTTCGGCGATCTCCGAGAGGGTGTCCCCCGGCTTGACGATGTAGCTGGCCCGGCCGGAGGCGGTTCCGCCGCCGGAGGGGGCTGCACCACCGGGCAGTTTGAGCCGCGTGCCGGTCTCCACCAGGTCGGCGTCCTGGAGGCCGTTGAGCTGCATCAGCCGCTGCAGGGAGACCTTGTAGCGCTCGGCGATCTCCGAGAGGGTTTCGCCGGATCGGACCACATGTTCCGTGGCGGCCAGGCCGGGCAGGGGCAGCAGAAGCGCCAGGGTCAGGACGAATCCCGCCGCCAGCGATCGGCGGACGGTGCCGGCCCGGGTGGCCCGGGCCGGCTGCTGGTGGGGCTGACGGCGCATGGCATGGGGACGGCTGATCGAACCATAAGGAGAACTGTCCCTCGCGCCAGTCCCCCTCAGCCCAGCAGGCGTTTCACCAGGGCCAGGCGGCCCTGGTACGGGGGGTACCGGAAGGGCAGATCGAAGCGAAAGGGCCGGCGCAGCACGCTGCGCAGGTGGGAGAAGGTGTCAAAGCCCGCCTGGCCGTGATAGCGCCCCATCCCGCTGTCACCGACGCCGCCGAAGGGCAGCTGGGGCACCCCCACCTGCATCACCACGTCGTTGAGGCAGACCCCGCCGGAACTGGTGCCGGCCAGCACCCGCTCCTGGGCCGCCGGGCTGCGGCTGAACAGGTAGAGGGCCAGCGGCTTGGGCCCCCGGCGGATGAGGTCGATGGCCTGGGACAGCCCCGTCACGCCCACCACCGGCAGCAGGGGACCGAACAGCTCGCCGGCCAGCAGCGGATCGTCCTCCCTGGGGCGGCCCAGGAGTTCGGAGGCGGAGTCGCAGGCGATCAGGGTGGGCCCGATCCGCCGGGTGTGGGGATCCACCTGGCCGCCGCTGAGCACCCGCCCGTCCCGCCGGGCGACCTCCAGCAGACCCAGCAAGCGATCGAACTGGGCCTGGTTGACGAGGCGGGCCAGGTCGGGGGAGGCGAGGGGATCATCCCCATAGGCCCGCTGGAATTCGCCCCGCAGCCGCTCGATCAGCTCCGGCCGCACCGTGTCCTCCACCAGCAGGTGATCGGGGGCGATGCAGGTCTGACCGGCGTTGAGGCCCTTGCCCCAGGCCAGCCGCCGGGCCGACACATCGAGGTCGGCATCGGCCAGCACGATCGCCGGGCTGCGGCCGCCCAGTTCCAGGGTGACCGGGGTGAGATGGCGGGCCGCGGCGGCCATCACCAGTCGCCCCACGCGGCCCCCGCCGGTGAAGAAGATGTGATCGAAGCGCAGCTCCAGCAGCTCGCGGGCCACATCGGCGCCGCCCTCCACCACCCTCACCACCCCGGGGTCGAGATGGCCGGCCACGAGCCTGGCGATCAGGGCGGAGGTGTGGGGCGCCTGCTCGGAGGGCTTGAGCACGGCGGTGTTGCCCGCCGCCAGGGCACTGACCAGGGGCTGGAGCGTGAGCGAGAAGGGATAGTTCCAGGGGCCGAGGATCAGCACGCAGCCGAGCGGTTCGGCCACCAGCTCGGCCCGGCCGGGGCGCTGGGAGAGGGGAACCGGAACGGGCCGAGGCGCCATCCAGCGCCTCAGGTTCTTCTGGGCTAGCCGGAGCTCCTGCCGCACCGCCACCACCTCGAAGTAGGCCTCCACGGGGGGCTTGCCGAGATCGGCGTCGAGCGCCTCGAGGATGGCCGGCTCCTGGTCCGCCAGCAGGGTGTCCAGGCGCTGGAGCTGGGCCCGCCGCCAGGCGATGGGCCGGGTCTCCCCCGAGACCACCTGGTCCCGCAGGGCATCGAGGGCCAGGGGGGTGCTGGCGGCGAGCATCGGTGGGGTGAGGAGGGGTGGCCTCCAGCATGGCGGCTGAGCTGGCCGAGCAGGCCGTCCAGCGATCACACCGGGTCCTCGTGGCTCGCATAGGCCTCCATTCCGCAACGCCGGGCCGCCGCCTGGTAGGCCGGATCGAAGCGATCCCAGCGGAAGCTGCGCGGGTCATACCGGCTGCGGCTGCGATCCACTGCCGCATGGGTGGTGAGGCGGGAGAGGGGAATGCCGTGCTCCGCCTGCCAGAGCAGCACCTGGGCGGCGAGGGCTTCGTATTGCTGGGGCGTGTAGCCGGAGTGGGCGTCGCTGTCGCCGCGGCCATCCTCCGGACTCTCCAGGCCAAGATGCAGGGCCACGTTGTTGACTGAGAACGACTCCCGGCTCCTGTGGCGCACCGTGAAATCGCCGAAGGCGGACGCGCCTGCTCCATAGGCCCGGCTGGCATCGGGCACCAGCCGGAGCCGCTGACCGGCCCGGTTGATCAGCATGTGGTAACTGGCCTGGTGGGCGTCGTTGGGGTGGGGGGTCTGGAACAGCCGCACCGTGGCCTCCTCGGGAATCACGCTTTCGTGCAGCACGATCAACTGGGGCTGGTCGGGCACCGGCCGCCCGAAGGTGTCCTGGGGACGGCGTTCGCCGAAATTGCTGGGATCGGCGGGGCGGGGGATCTCCGCGGCCAGGCCCAGTTCGGTGGCGCAGGCCGTCAGCAGCGTGGAGTTCTGCCGGGGCAGGGGGGACTCCGCCAGGGTGGCCACCTCCCAGGTGAGCTGGGGGGTCTCGGCCCGGGGCGGTCGGGCCACGGGGGGCCTGCTCGTGGGCAGCCAGGAACAGCTGCCCAGGGCCAGGCCGCTCAGGGCGATGGCCAGCGGCCAGGGGCGTGGGGACGAGGGCATCAGAGTTTTCGGTAGTCCCAGATTCTCCAGCGGCCGCCTTCGCGGGCCAGCACGTAGCGGTAGAGCGCGGTGGAGCGGCTGGGAGTGGAGCCCCGCGGCCCGTGCAGCACCCGCGCCTCGCTGATCGAGAGGGTGATCCGCGGGCGGAGGGGATCGTCGCGGAAGTCGGTCACCGCGTTCACGACGATGGAGTCATAGGTGTAGTGGCTGGCGTTGCTGCGCAGCCAGTCGATCGAGCCGCCCACTCTGGTGAGGTCATTCCAGAGGGGGCCGTCCGCCACCAGAGCCTTGGCCGCGGCCGTATCGAACGGCGGTCCGAAGAGGCGGGGCTTGGCGGCCAGCCAGCGCTCCACGCTGCTTTGGGCGTCCTCCACCCGGAGGCCGCTGAAAGGGGGGGGTGCGGGGGGCTCGGGCCGTGCCAGGGGGAGGGCGGAGCCGGTGAAGGGCGCTCTCCAGGTGCGCTCCAGCGCCCTCACCAGCAGACTGACCGCGATCAGCAGGACAGGCAGGCCCAGGGCCAGGATGATCTGGGCGGTCCGGTTGGAGAAGCCCCGCTCCCCTCGGGGATCCGCTGGCCCGATCCGGCCTGCCGGTCCAGTCCTTCGCATCATTTCAGGCCTCCAGATGCCATTGATGGGCCTTCAATGAGGCGAAGCGCCTCCGGGCAACGCAATGGTGTGCCCCGGGCTGCGGCTTCGCTTTCAAGTATGCGGAAGAGCCATGAATCGGTGCCCCCCGGTGCCCTCCAGGCAGGGCAGAAGCCCTGCCTGGACCCAGCCATTGCCTGGGGTTCAGGGTATCCTCACCTTCGGTTCAACCGGATGTCACCGAAGGTGTATGGCTGATTGGAATGGCTAAACGGCCTTCGGTTCCTGCCCTTCAGTCGTTTCTCGCTCCGCTGGTGCTGTTGGTGCTCACCGGATGTGCCCAGAATCAACTGCCGGCCTGCATCCCTGAGCCGGTGCCCGAGGCGCCCCAGACCCTGGCCTCTCCAGATCCGGAGGCCGCTCCGGCAGCACCGCCGGCCTCCCCGGCCGGTCCTGCCAGGCAGCTGCTGGTGGGCATCGACGGCAGCGGCTCCATGCTCGGCCATGTGGAGGCGCCCCAAGCATCGGGCTGGTCCCAGTTGCTCCAGGCGATCACCCTGGCGGCGGGCAGCGCCGATGTGAGCCTCCGGGGGGTCCGCGTCGGCGGTGGCAAGGCCCAGCCCTTCGGCACCCCCGGCTCGCTGTCCCCAGCCAGGGAGGCCTGTTTCTTCGGGGGCTGTGGGGGCTTCCCGCCGGTGGCCTCGAGCATGCAGTCCCTGTGGCAGCTGCCGGCGCCGGCCGGGCAGATTCCCCTGCGCCTTCTGGTGGGCGATCTGGAGGTCAACCAGGGGGACATCGCCAACCTGGTGGGCGCCATCCGCGCCGATGTGGCCCGAGGTGCCAGCGTGGGTGTTCTGGCTCTGCGCCTGCCCTTCCGGGGGCGTGTGTTCAACAGCGAGAGCCAGGTGATTCACACCGGCCCGGCCGATCGCCCCATCTATCTTCTGGCCACCGGTCAGGCCGATCAGGTGAGCGCGCTGCTGGAGGGAGTCCGCCAGAATCTCGGTCTCAAGGGGGTTTCGGCCGAACAGCACCTCTCCCTGTTCCGCCCCGGGGGCGTTCAGGCCCCCCTCGAAGCCAGGGCGCTGGTCGGGGTCCCGCCGCTCTCGGCCCAGACGGGCATTCCGCTGCGGCTGGGGGGCAGGACCTACGGCCCCACCGCCAACGGGGACTATCGCTTCATCAAGCTGGGCCCCGAGAGTGTGGGGTTCATCGTGTCCTCCACGGCGGACTGGTCGGGAGGCACCACCCGCCCCGATCTGGGGGTGTTCCGTCTGGAGGCCATCCCGCTCCCCCCGTCCCAGGAGGCGGGCCTCAATGGTGTGCGGGTCCGCTCGATCACGATCGCGGGCACCGATCTGCGGGCGGAGATTGGTGTCTCCCCCTCCACCCCCTCCGGGTTGCTGCGGGCCACCATCCCGCGCGGCAGCCTGCCGGCCCAATGGTGGCTGGACTGGGACCGCTCCGATCCCCGGGCGGACGACGCCCGGGATCGCACTGACGGCCTGCTGTTGCTGATGACCAGCCTCAACCAGCTCGTGCACCCGGGAGACGGACCTCCCGCGGTCGCCTTCTGCGTCGCCTTCCAACGTTGAGGATCGTCCGATGAATGCCCGTCAATGGATCCTGCTGCTGGCCTCGGTGATCGGAGGGGCGTTCTGGACCTTCGTGGTTCAGGATTTTCTCTTTCTCAATCTCTTTCCCGGGCTGCTGGTGGGCCCGGGCCTTGATCTCCAGGACTATCTGCAGAACGGCAGCAGTCCCTCCTTCACCATGCTCTGGATCAGCTGCCTGACGGCTCTGCTGATCTGGTTCTGGCGAACGTCCTCGCGCCGGGCGGCCAACTCGGCGGCCGTTCGCCGGATGCGGCCCCAGTGGTGGCTGGCCGCATCCCTGCTGGTGCTGCTGGGCTGGCTCTACCTGCTCGTCTTCACCGTGTTCATCTGGCAGGTGAGGGGCCAGAGCCCGATCGAGGGAAGCGGCCTCACCGCTTACCCGATCCCTCCCGTCGGCTGGATTCTGCTGATGGGTTTCGTGCTGCTTGATGGGATCCTGCTGTTCTGGCTGCCCACTGTTCTCGCCTCGCCCCGGAGCTACCGGCTCGTGGTACCCGGCGCCGTCACCCTCTTCGCCCGTCGCTGAGATGTCTCTCTTCGCCATCGGGGTCGGCGGCAGCGGGGCCAAGTGCCTCGAAGCCCTCACCCATCTCCACGCCTGTGGCCTGTTGCGCAGCGCCGACGGGCAGCCGCTGCGCCTCGGCACCTTCCTGGTGGAACCCGACCAGCAGAGCGCCCTGCTCAGCCGCGCCCAGACCGCCATCAGCCGCTACGACAAGCTGCACCGGGCGCTGGCGAACCGAACCGACCACTTCGCCCGGGGTGAGCTGCGGGATTACGGCACCTGGAGCCCGCTCGGTGCCGCCTCCGGCGGGGTCAGCCTCGATCAGATCTTCCCCAAGCCGGTGTTGCGCACCCAGGCCAGCGGCCTGGCCGATCTGTTCGATTGCCTCTTCCCTCCCGACGAACAATCCGCCGAACTGGAAGTGGGCTTCCGGGGCCGTCCGCCGATCGGCTCGGCGGTGATGAGCCGGGTGAATCTGCAGGAGGAGGCCCAGACGGGCCAGTGGCAGCGGATGCTCGATGACATCGAGGTGGCGGCGGGGAACAGCGAGGCTCCCGTCATTCACCTGTTCGGCAGCGTCTTCGGCGGAACCGGCGCCTCCGGGGTCCCCACCCTCGGGCTGCTGCTCAAGAACTGGCTGGAGGACAAGCAGTTCAGCCGGGTGCGCGTGAACGCCTCGCTGCTGCTGCCCTACTTCGATTTCGAAAGCCAGGGGGAGGCCGACACCGGTGTGCACGCCGAGGCCCGCAGCTTCCAGCTCAACACCGATGCCGCCCTCCAGTACCTCAGCAGCAAGGGAACGGCCTGCTTCGACCAGGTGTTCCTGGTGGGCAGCGACATCCGGGCCCGCTACGCCTTCAGCATCGGCGGCACCTCCCAGGCCAATGCCGCCCATCTGGTGGAACTGCTGGCGGCCCTGGGCCTGCGCGGAGGCCTGGGCGACGCCGTTCAGCCCGGCTATGCCTACGTGCTCAGCCGCGGCGGCCAGAACCAGGTGACCTGGAACGACATCCCCGATGACGACGTCGTCGGCCGGGCCCTGGCCACCGGCGCCCGTTTCGCCGTGGCCTGGCTGAACAACTTCAGCCTCGAACTCGAGGCGGCCCAGACGGTGCCGATGCCCACCTTCCTGAGCGGCGCACCCTGGGCCGCCAGGTTCTTCGACCCCTCCACCGCGCCCGTGGCCGGGCAGGCGGGACGGCCGGGCATCCGCTCCAGCGACGAACTCTCCTGCAAGAGCCTGATCGATGGCTATTGCGAGTCGCTGCTGCAGTGGCTGCGGCAGCTCAGCACCAACACCGGCACCTCCTTCAGCCAGGAGCTGTTCGGGCCCGATCGGCTGATCCGCAATCCGGCCTACGAGAACGCTCTGGCCCGGGTCGTGCGCGGCAAGGCCCGGCCCGATCGCCCGGAAGCCGCGGACACCGTGGAAGCGATCAAGCTGCGCATGGATGCGCTGCCCTCGGAGAGCATCCCGCACACCGGTGTGGCGGGGCTGGCCGACACCCTCTGGACCCTGAGCCTCTGAGCCCCCCCACCCCCATGGCCAGCCAAGACCTCCCCACCCCGTCCCCGTCCGAGTCCATCGTCCAGTTCCCCTGGTTTCCGAAAACCCATCCACCGCTCAGTGGGGGCTCCCAGTCGGGCGTCTGGCAGGCCCGGGATCAGCAGACGCTGGGACTGATTGCCCGCAGCCTCGTCTACGAGGTGGCCGACACCCGGGTCAATTCGCTGCCCTCCCCCTGGTCCCGGGCCCTGCAGTTCGAGCAGGCGGTGCTCAACACGCGCTATCCCACCCGCCGGGTGCTGCTCGAGGAGCTGTTCGGTTGCCTGGCGGCGGTAGGGCTGTGGGAGATGTTCGGTCTCAAGCTCGAGGCCGAGCGGGTGGCGTTGGCCGACCACGGCGGCAGGCAGGATGAGGCCGTCGGCCCCTTCGCCCGCAGCCTCCGGAGTTCGGCTCCGGAGGATGGGGCCACGCTCTACAGGCTGGCCGATGGGGCCAATCCCTGGGACGTCGTCCACATCCTGCGGGTGAACCGGGTGGTGGTGGGCTTCACCTCGCCCTCCACCCTCCTCTGTCCCGCGGTGCATCTGCCGGCTCCGATCGAGGGCATGAACTGGACGACGGCCGGCCGCTTCACCGTGCCCACCCCCTATCTCGGCCGTCCCCAGCGCCTGGCCCTGGCGGACTGGCTGGCCCATGTGAGCCAGGGACTGCTCCAGGCGGAGGATCTCAACTCCCAGGTCACCGCCGGGCAGCTCGCCTCCGTGTTCGACGGTTTCCGGGCGGACCTGGCCGCCGGCGGCAACGGCCGCAGCGCTGGCAGCGGCATGATCTCCACCACCCGGGTGGGGAACCTTCCCACCCGGCCCATCGCGATCTCCCTGCTCGCGCGTCCCGCCCAGGGCAGCGGCGGCAGCAGCCAGGCCACCCTCGCCCTGGGGGAGCGGAAGCGCCGTCCGCTGCCCGCCAGTCCGACACGGCCCGTGGTGCTGCTGGATCCGGAGATGGCGAACCGGCTCGGGATCGCCGCCAGCGAGATCACGCTCCACAAGGCGGCCACCCTCGAAGCCATCGGCACCGACAAGGAGCGTCTGGTGCGCCAGTACGGCGGCGAGATCGAGGTGGTCACCCCGGATGATCTCTTCCTGGGCGAACTGCATCTTCTGCCGGGTGCGGAGGCCCTGGTGAACTCGTGGCTCCGCCGACGAACGGAGGGACTGCCGGTCATCAACGGACAACCCGTCTCCCCATTGCTGCCGTTGCAGCCCCGGATCCGGGAGCTGTTCAGCAGCGAGGAACTGGAGCGCTTCACCACCCTGCGGCTGGTGGAGAGTGGTGGGGGCAGCGAGATCGAGGTGACCCTGCAGCTGCCCATGGCCGGCAGCCTGGAGCCCTATGCCCTGTCCCGATCGTTTCCGATCCTGGAGCGGAACCTGATCGACGATGATCTTCCCGTGGTGGCCCTCTGGCCGAACGTGCCGGATGCCCGCTGGAGGCACTACTTCCTGTTCTGCCAGGACAGTGAGACGGGGCTGAATGTGGACGGATTCGGTGATTACGAACGGGACAATGCCCGCGAGGGAGCGCAGGCCGTCAAGTATTTCCGCTCCGAGCGGTTTCCTGATCTGATCAAACTGAGTGAGCGCGGTCAGTTCAGAGGCCTGATTCCCGTCAACACCCCGAAACCCACCGCCAATCCCTCCGGCAACTGGACGGTGGGCCTGGATTTCGGCACCTCCTTCACCAACTTCTTCGTGGACGAGCGCGCCGGGCCCGTGAAGAAGGCCCTGGAGACCCGGCTGATCCCCCTGACCCGGGCCCAGAAGGAGATCCAGCAGAACATGCTGGCGCAATATTTCATCCCTGAAGTGCTCCTCCCGAAGGAGGCCAATCCGCCCACCTCCACGGCGATCAATCTGTACGGATGGACCGAGGAGATCGGCCAGGTGCCGCAGCTTTTCCATGAGGCCAGGGTGCAGTGGCCGAGCCCGAATGCCTTCAACGGCCCGGGCATCCGCACCGCCTTCAAGTGGGATCACGTTCAGTACCAGAAGCCGTTCCTGGAGGAACTGGCCCTGTTGATCAGTGCCAATGCCGCCGCCGCCGGTGCGGCGGAGGTGGCCTGGTCAATCTCATACCCCAGTGCGTTCTCACCCAATGAAACCCGGCAGTACGAGCGCCTCTGGGTGGATCTCTGCGCGGATCTCTCCCGCCTGACCGGCCTCAGGCAGGGGATGGCCGGCAGGGTTGGCGGCGGCGGGCTGCAGACGGAGGCCGTGGCTTTCGCGAGCTACTTCGGCAACCATCTCAGCAGGCCCCTGGTGCATACCTCCTGCCTGGATGTGGGTGGCGGAACCACCGATTTCAGCATCTGGCAGGAGAACGTGTTGCTGCATCAGGTATCGGTGCCGTTCGCCGGCCGGGATCTCTGCACCTCTCTCTTCCAGCTCAAGCCTTCGTTCCTGCGGTTTCTGTTTCCCCCCACCAGCCTGGAGGGGCTGGGCGACAGCGATGCCGCCATCCGCCAGGACAGGAACTTCAACAGCCGGCTGGATAACTGCCTTCGCTTCGAATCCGATGCGCTCTCGGATCGCCTGAGGATCATTCGCTCCCAGAATCATCCCCAGCTCAATCAGTTCATCAGCCTGATGGCCGTGGGCTTCGGTGGGCTGTATCACTACCTGGGCCTGGTGCTCAAGGCCCTGGCCCGGGAGGGCAAGCTCCGGCGCCTCACTCCCACGCCGGTGTATCTGGGGGGGAATGGCGCCCGTTTCCTGGACTGGCTGGATCAGAGCGGCGCCTTCCAGCGAGGCTGCGATGCCGATCAGTTGCTGGGATGGCTCCAGCGGAGCAGCGCAGCTCTGGAGGGAGCGACGGGTGCCACCACCCTCTCGAACGCCTACAAGGATGAAACGGCCTGTGGCCTGATCAGCCAGGGGGTGAATCTGTCGGGTGATTTCGATCCTCGCGACGACGTGATGGTGTCCGGCGAGGATCTGCGCATCAACGAATGTTGCTTCGGGCCGCTGGATCGCGTGCTGGTGCAGGACGACGACGTGATGATCCAGACCTACGACCTGCTCAGCCTCGATCAACTCCGCCAGTTCGTAGCCAGGTACGACGACGGCATCACCGCCTGCCGAATCAGTGCCGGCTCCCTGCTGCCGATCCGTCGCCTCACGGATCTGGAGACGCTCTGGGATGATGTCGAAACTCAGGCCAGGGCCCTGTGTCTGCGCCGGATCGGCAAGGAGGCCTCGGAACTGGAGCCCGAACCCGGCTTCATCCTGGGGCTGAAGGCGCTGATTCAGACGCTGGGTCGCCAGTGGGCCGAGCGGTTCTGAGGGGTTGCCGATGAGAGAGCGTGTTGTTGGTCGTCGTCCACTCAGATTTCGGCTGGGCCGGCAGGGTGCGTCTGCCATCGGCGCGCTCATCGTGTTCGCCGGCCTTGGAGCCATGAGCGGCGTGGCGGACAGCACCGTGGCTCGGGCCGTGGCTCAGCAGGCTCCAGTTCAGAAGCGGAATGAGGGGAGCACGACAAGCCCCGACTCTGCCCCAGGCGAATCGGCTCCTGAGGCCAAGGGAACGGCTCAGGGCGAGAACTCTGGGGATTCAATCCAGCCAACGAAGACCATCCCGGCTGAAGACCCTGGAGAGGCTTCTGACAGGAACCAGCGGCAGAGTGGACACACGGTGCCCAGCAAGCTGTGGATTGTCATCATTGTTCTTGGACTTCTGATCAGCATCGGACTGCTGCTCCTGCTCTACTTTCTAAAGGGTCGAGGTCTGATCGCGAAGCAGAAGAAAGCCATGAAGATTCTCCATGGCAACCTTGGCACGTTTCGGCAAGAGATGAATGCCTATATCGGCTCACAAACCAAGTTTTCGGAAAGTCTGAGATTGGAGATGCGGCGCCTTTCTGACTGCGTCAGCGCCCTGGAGGATCGCCTGGGAGCGCTGGAGGAGATCGCCGCCAAGAGCGGAGAAGCGCCCGGGATTGGTGATCCTTCACCCGCTTGGCTTCCACAAGAGGGATCATCGGAGTCTTCCGCTTCCGGCCTGTCTTTTCCGTTCGGCGGTCCTCACCACGAGCTGGCCATCCCCGCCTTGCCACCCAAGGTTCGCCTGATAGACGACGGCATCAAGGCCCTGAACCGTGGTGACCGGATCAAGGTTCGTGACCTGGCCGAGGCGGAGTTGAACATCACCGAAGAGAGCGAGGAAGCCCTCTCCCGCGGGCAGGGATCGCAGCCCACCCGCCTGCGCACGGTGACGGGGGGTGGCAGCTATCTCCTGGTGCGGGAGGAGGATCAGGCCTGGCTACTGCCCACCGTGCAGATCCTGGCGAGTTACCGGGATCACCGGCCCAGCAAGGGAATCTTTGCCTTCGAATCCCAGGCCTCCGCCACGGTGGAGCTGATCCAGGCGGCCCGGGTCCGGGATCTGGGTGGGGGGGGCTTCTGGGAAGTCGTGGAGTTCGGTCGTGTGGCGGTGCCCAGCTGAGCCTGCGGTGATCGGCTGGATCAGCGGCCCTGCCCCGCGGACTTCCCCGATTCCCCCTGCTCCAGCCGCTCCAGCCGCGCCTCCAGGTCGGTGAGGGTGGCACTCAGGCTCTGCCGCAGGGGATCAGGCCGCACATTGAGCCGGCCTTTGTCGGCGATCAGCCAGCGGCGGTCATGCTCCACGGCGATTGCGGTGGCGGGCTCGTGCAGGTGCAGGGTGGCGGGCAGCTGGATCATCCCCTCCACCGTGAACAGGCGCTGCAGGGTGGTGATCTGGGTGCGCCGCAGCAGGCTGCCGGGAACGGGAACGATCAGCCAGAGGCCCTCGAGGGTCTCGAGTGCCCAGCTGGTGCCCTGGGCGAACAGCTCCAGCTCCACGTCGTCGATCTCGCCGCTCAGGGTTCGGCTGCTCAGGGAGCAGGGCCTGGCGAAGGGCTCCAGCAGGGCCGGGGTGTTGCGGTAGACATCGACGATGGCGTCCACGGAAAGATTCAGGCCCGGAATGATCCGTTCCTCCGTTCCCTCCCTGACGGGAAGCCTGGGCTGGGCGGAGAGCTTGGTGTTGAGCAGGATCAGGGCGTCGTTGATGTCGTAGACCTTGAGCTCCAGCTGGTCGAGATGCTGCTGCTGGCTTTCAAGGCGGTCCAGAGCCTGGTTGAGTGCTTCGCTGTTCTCAACGAACCGATCACTCAGTTGTTTTACACTCCTGAGCAGGAACTTCACGGATTCGATCAGCTTGTCGTCCGCCGTCATCGGTCGTTCCGTTGCGTCCGTTCCACGGAGCGGCGGGCCTCGTCCAGCAGGTCCTCGAGGCCGCGCTCAGGGTTCGCGGCGGTCGCGGCGGGGTCCCGCCAGTCCGCTCGATCGGCGGCCATGGCCAGGCGATTGGCCGCCTTGATCTGATCCGGAATCAGGATCAGATCGATCAACTGGCCGAAGCCGCACAGGCCAAGGGTGAACAGATAGAGCAGGCCGCTGCCGGTCTTGCCGACATAGAGCCGGTGGAGGCCGCAGACCCCGATCCAGCCCAGCAACCAGAGCCCGAAGGCGAGGACCATGGTCTTGCGCTCGGACGGCTGCTCCATTCCCCCAGGCCCCTGCGGTGGAGCGTGCCCGCCGTCGCCGCCCTGGTGGGGACTGTAGCTCCGGGGATTGCTGAAACCGGGAGGCCGCTCCTGTCCCTGCCTCCGGCGCCGAAGCCGAGCGTGTCGAGGCCAGGGCCTTGAGGCAGCACCTGAGGGAGATGGGATCCACCAGCCGTGCCTCAGGGGGGCCAACAGCACCGGGTTTCTGAGGTGGAGGCCATGCACACCGATGCCAGGATCTCCTGAACTCAGGAGTGGATCACAGGGCCTGAAGCCCAGCGTCCAACGCCTCGGTGACGGCCGCGAAGAAATCCAGATCCAGGCTGTCGATCGTGTCGCTCATCTGGTGGTAGTTCGGGTTCCGCATGAAGGAGGTGTCGGTCACCATCACGGCGTTGTAGCCCTGATCCCAGAAGGGGCAGTGATCACTGAGGCGTACATCGGGGAAGGAGTGACCGGCATTGGGCACCGGCAGCACCTTGGTGGGCACATGGGCCCCCATTCCCCGGGCCAGGCCCGGCAACAGCGGGCTGGAGCCCGTGTTGCCCACCACCGCGATGAAGTCGCCGCGATTGCCATAGATGGCCCCCATGGCGGGATGGGGGTAGTCCTGCTCGGTGGCGGTGTAGGCGAGCATCTCCAGGCTGACCATCAGGTGGATGGCCTGATCGGCCGCACGTAGATCGCGCGCCAGCGCCTTGCTGCCCAGCATCCCCCATTCCTCCTGATCAAAGGCGTTGATCCACACAGGCCGCCTGGGCGGGGTCCTGGCCCAGCGCCCGGCGAGCACCAGCAGGGCGGCGATGCCGCTGGCGTTGTCGTCGGCACCGATCGAGTGAAGCGGACCGTCGTAGTGGGCTCCGACGATCAAGGGGGCCAGATCGTTGCGCTGCCCGTCCAACCGGAGGATCAGGTTGGTGCCGGTATGGATGCCGTCCTGAAAGGTGTGCCCTTCAACGGGGCCCAGGTCGGCCAGTTGTTCGTTGATGTAGCTGCGCACCGCCATCAAACCGAGCGGATCCCATTGGCTGTGCCGAGGTTTGGCCACCTGCTCGAGGTGGTGGAGTAATTGGGACTGAAGGGAGGGACTCATGGGGATATCTTTAGCAGGATGTAGTGCTGAAGGGCTACAGCTCTGAGTGAGTGTTGGATAGCTCAAGTGCTCTGGCTCATCCAATAGGATGAGGAAACGCGTTTCCAATCAAGTGGTGTCACCAGCGAGTGGTGACCCTGGCCCCCCACTCCAACGGGGGGCCTACCTCCATGCCCCAGTTTCCAATCAAGTGGTGTCACCAGCGAGTGGTGACCGGATTCAACGTCGCCTATGCCTTTTCTCTCAGGAGAGTTTCCAATCAAGTGGTGTCACCAGCGAGTGGTGACGTGGGAGAGAAAAAAACCCACCGCCAGACAGTTTAGGCGTGTTTCCAATCAAGTGGTGTCACCAGCGAGTGGTGACCTCGCCAACTTGGAGCCCACGGGCTTCGAGATGAGCGAGGTTTCCAATCAAGTGGTGTCACCAGCGAGTGGTGACAGGGAATGGTGGTGGGCTTCTGCTCACCTCCAGAGTACGGGGGGTTGAGGTGGGTGCCTTTTATTGGACAGCTTTGGCCCCTGTCATCGTTAACCCTGGGCGGGAGGAACAGGGTTCAGTCTCAGTGTAGACCTCATGGGGAGTTCTGCCTCCCAGTGCACTGTGCGGCCTTACATGGCAATACCTCCACAGGAAACGGGCAAGACTGATCTCCGCCTCCCATCCATCGCTGTAGGCACGCAGGTATACTTCCTCGTACTTGACGGTGTGCCACAGCCTCTCCACCAAGATGTTGTCGTAGCAGCGTTTCCTTCCGGACCAGCTGATCCTGATCTCCTCAGCCTGCAGCCTGGAAACGAAGTCAGCGGAGGTGAATTGGGCGGATTCAACCGATCAATTCAACACCTGTTCCATGGATGAGAGTAGGTGATCATCAAGAGCTTCTGCTGGCGATCTCCAGCCCAATGTTTTTCGCGGACGGCTGTTGAGTGCCAGAGCAACGGCCTCAAGGTCTTCTTTAGAGTGTCTGCACAGGTCAGTGCCCTTGGGAAAGTACTGACGGAGCAATCCATTCGTGTTCTCATTCGTCCCTCGCTGCCAAGGGCTTTGAGGATCACAGAAATAGACTTGTAGACCAGTGTCAATGCTCAGCTGGGCATGTTGAGACATCTCCGAGCCCTGATCCCAGGTGAGTGACCGACGTAGATAGTCTGGAAGCGTCGCAATGGTGACAGTGATGGCATCCCTCACAGCTTCTGCTCCATGGCCTGTCAGTGCAGGGCCATTCTTGGCTCGACTCCCCTTCTCATGACCAGGAAGTCGAGGAAGATGCAGCAGCATCGTGTATCGCGTCGAGCGCTCCACCAGTGTTCCGATTGCAGAGCTGCCAAGTCCCAGAATGAGGTCTCCTTCCCAATGGCCAGGAATGGCCCTGTCAGCGGCTTCCACAGGGCGCGCTGTGATCATGACTTCAGCCGACAAGACGTGCTTGCCATTCGCCTGCCGGCGTGCTCGCGGTACCCTCAGCGCCCGTCCTGTTCGCAAGCAGGCCACCAGTTCACGCTTGAGTGCCCCGCGCCCCTGGACGTACAGCGCTTGGTAGATGGCCTCGTGAGAGATCCGCATCAACCCATCATGAGGAAAATCGACCTTCCGTCGATTGGTGATCTGTTCAGGACTCCAGGCAGACGCCCAGCGACGGTCCTGACGTCGTCCATGGCGACGACCAATCCATCGGGTTTGTGGGCCTACGACGGCAGAGCCGTTCGGGTGGGCGATATGACCAGCAAGACGCTCCTGGACATAGTCCCTCAGTCGATCATTGCTCGCCAATTTGGAGCTTTTTGGGCGTGTGGCACGGCGCTCAGCGTGCCACTGAGCGGTTGAGGCCCGATATGACAGGTCGCTTGTCCGCGTTGAGGCATTCCGGCGGAGTTCTCTGCTGATTGTGGATGGCGCTCGGCCCAGTGCCCTGCCAATAGCCCGTACACCCAGTTTCTGAGCGTGGAGAATGGCGATCTCCTCCCTCTCTTCCAAGGACAAAAAGCGACCCGATAGCTGACCGAGATCGAGTGGTGGCATACCGCCAGCGTTTCGGTACCATCGTGTGCCGATGGGTTGTGGTACTCCGGCTCTATCTGCGGCACCACTGCTTGACAAGCCTTCAGCGATGGCAAGCCAGAACAGAACGCGTTGCTGACGCTGCGCAACGGGAGGCCTACCCGGCGAACGCATCAAGCCGCGTTGAGCCCGCAGCTCCATCTGTCTTTGGTGTTTGCTCGTCATCGCTGGTCAGCCCTAGACAAAAGGGGTGTTGCGTCATCCCCTTGAATCCGGGCTGGCTGCCCTGATCGGAATGGAAGACCTCTGGCCTATGGCCATCAGCCAGAGCCATCTCCAGGGCATCCAGGCAGAATTCCGTGTCAAGGCTGTTGGAGAGCTTCCAGCTGAGCACATGCCTGGAGTAGAGATCCACGATCGCCACCAGGTACAGAAAACCTTTCTGCAGCGGGATGTCGGTGATGTCCGTCCCCCAGACCTGATCGACTGCCGTGACCTGATTGAGTTCCACCAGGCAGGGGAAACGCGTTGCTGGCTCTCCCGGCACCGTGGTGCGAGGCTTCTGGTAGATCGCCCGTAAACCCATGCGCCGCATGAGGTTTCGCATACGGTCAGGGCTGATCGGGATCCCTTCTCTGGCCAGGGAGTCCACCATCCGGCGGCTGCCGCTGCAGGGATCCTCCAGGTAGAGCGCATCGATCCTGGCCATGATCCGCAGCGTCGATTCGCGCACCGGAGTGGCCCGGTAGTAGAGCGTGGATCGAGCCAGGCCCAACAGCGCACACTGGCGGCTGATGCTGAGCTGAGGGTGGCCTGGATCGACCAGCTTGCGCAGTTCACGGGCGTCAGAGCCGTTGTGATTTTTTTTTGAGCCACTCCAGCTCCATCTGCAGCCTGCCGATCTGCTGGAAAAGCTGAGCCTCCTTCGCCTGTCCGTCCTCCTTGTCCTTGCTTTTCTTGCCGCGAGTGAATACCTCGCTGGCGCCATCCAGCATCTGCTTCTTCCACTGGCTCACCTGGATCGGGTGAATGGCATGGTCAGCGGCGATCTCCTGGATCGTCTTGCGGCCACTGATCGCCTCCATGGCGACCCTGGCCTTGAACTCGGGGCTGTGGGTGCGGCGTTTGCTCATGGGTGGGAGCCCCTGTCAGGGGCGGTGCCCCGCCTCAGAGGTTAACGATGGGCCATGTGCAGAAAAGCCAGACCACCTCAATGGCGGCAGGGTTCATGGGCGCAGCAGCTCAATGCGGCCAGCCAACTCCTCGTAGCCGATGCCTTCTCGATGGGCCCGAATCTGCGGTTGCAGGGAATGCTGCCGACAAGTGCACAGTGGTTCTGGAGACGGCTGGGTTGAGCGCCACTGAGTTGAGTTCCTACTGCCGGGAGCGGGGCCTCTTCCCTGAGCAGGTGAGCCGATGGCGACAGGCGGCCCAGGATGCCAACGCCAAGCCGGTGCTGACGATGGCCGGGCTGAAGGCCCTGGCGGCAGCGGGGGCACCGGCCCGTGAGCTCACTGCCTTCCAGCGTTGGCGGCGTCAGTTTGCGGGTAATCGGGATGGACTAGATGGCCGTAAAGGCGGCCACCGCCTGGTGTCTCACCGCCCCACGGGCGAGGAACTCCAGCGAATCCTGCTCACCTGCAACCCGAGCGAATTCGCGGCCCTGCCGCCCCGGCAGATCGTGCCGGCTCTGGCGGAACGGGGTGTCCACAACTCCTTTGGAAAAAACTTCGTCTAGGGCTCTGAGCGCGGCTTTTACCGGGTGCGTCATGCCAATGCCAATGCCCATGGCCAGGCCCACCGCCGCGGTCGCCCCCCTGGCCTCCCCAGGGGGGCGAATTCAGCTCCGGAGCTGGAACATCACCGACCTGTTACCAGCGTGCGGTTCTGCACGATCGCGTCTTCGGCGACGCCGGATCGACGTGCGGAACGGGAACCACCCAGATCGGGACCCAGCGGTTCCTGATTGGTTCCCGTTGGGTTCCCGTTCAAGCCCCTACTAGACCCATTGGGCACCACAGAGATCCCACCGGTGATGATGGAAAAGCTAGTTAAAGAGGGGCCTTTGAGGAAGCCCTTGACGAGACTTGAACTCGTGACCTCTCCCTTACCAAGGGAGTGCTCTACCGCTGAGCTACAAGGGCATGTGGAAGGTGGGCCGGGTTGGATTTGAACCAACGTAGGCAGAGCCAGCGGATTTACAGTCCGCCCCCATTAACCACTCGGGCACCGACCCGAACCACACCTCGACAACCTACCAGCCAGGACCCCCCGTTCCATGCACCTGCTCGCCCTGCACGGGCCCAACCTCAACCTGCTGGGCAGCCGCGAGCCCGGCCTCTACGGCACCCTCACCCTGGAGCGCATCGACGCCGATCTCCAGGACCGGGCCGCGGAGCTGGGCGTGGAGCTCAGCACCTTCCAGAGCAACCACGAGGGGGTGCTTGTGGACCGGATCCAGGCGGCCCGCGGCGTCAGCGCCGGCATCCTGATCAATGCCGGCGCCTTCACCCACACCTCCATCGCCCTGCGGGACGCCCTGCTGGCGGTGGAGCTGCCCTTCGTGGAACTGCACCTGAGCAACACCCAGGCCCGCGAGCCGTTCCGGCACCACTCCGTTCTGGCTGATCGGGCCGTGGGGGTGATCTGCGGCTTCGGGGCCACCAGCTACCGGCTGGCCCTTGAGGGCCTGGTGGACCATCTCCGCCCCCGTCCATGACCCCCCAGCAGGCCCAGGCCCCCTTGCCGTCGGCCGCCCCCGTGGCCCGGGTGCGCTGGCTGGCCGCGCCCAGCTCCGGCGCCTGGCTGGAGCAGGCCCTGGCCCATCCGGTGGAGCTGCTGATCGATCACGCCCACTGTGAGCGCAAGGCGGCCGGAGTGGCCCTGCAGCTGATGTTCCGCTATCCCTCCGACACCGCTCTGGCCGAGGCCCTCAGCCCGCTCGTGCGGGAGGAGCTGGAGCATTTCGAGCGGCTGCTGGCCCTGCTGGGTCGCCGCGGCATCGCCCTGCGTCCCCTGGCGGCACCCCCCTACGGGGCCGGCCTGGCCCAACGGGTGCGGCGCCAGGAGCCGGAGCGGATGCTCGACAGCCTCCTGGTGGCGGGCCTGATCGAGGCCCGCAGCCATGAGCGGATGGCCCTGCTGGCGGCCCACAGCCCCGATCCGGAGCTGCGCACCCTCTACGGCGATCTGCTCTCCAGTGAAGCCCGCCATTTCGGCCTCTACTGGGTGCTCTGCGAGCGCCGCTGGCCGCGGCCCCCGCTGATCGAGCGGCTGGAGCAGCTGGCGGCGGCGGAGGCGCGGCTTCTGGCTTCCCTGCACCGGGAGCCCCGCATGCACAGCTGAGCGGCCGGCTCACCCGGCGGCGGCTCAGACCCGGACGGTCTGCGGCAGGGTGTCGAGGCGGGGGTAGCGATCGGCGATGGGGTCGCCGCTGAAGGTCGCCACCCAGCCCGCGGGGTTGTCGAAGAAGCGCAGCGCCGTGAACAGCGGCGCGGGGCCCATGTCGAACCAGTGGAGGGTGCCGGCGGGCACCTTGATCAGGTCGTTGCGTTCGCACAGCACCTGCAGCACCTCCTCGCCGACGTGGAGGCAGAACAGGCCGCGACCCTCGACGAAGAAGCGCACTTCGTCTTCGCTGTGGCTGTGCTCGGAGAGAAATTTCAGGCGCAGGGCCTCCCGGTCGGGATGGTCGGGCGTGAGGCGGATGGCATCCACCGTGGGGTAGGTGCCCTCACCCTGCAGCCTGGCCACCTCGGCGGCGTAGGCAGAGAGGATCGCCGTCTGATCGGTGGCGGCTCCCGGAGGCGAACCCGGCGCAGGTCCCAGCTCGATCCGGGCCGGCCATCGCTCGAAGCGGAGGCCGCGGGCGCCCAGTTCGGCGGCGATCACGGCCGCATCCTCGCTGTCGAGCCGGAGGCTGCCCGTGGGGTCGGCATGGATCAGGAGGCGGCTCAAGGCGGTGCGGCAGCGAAGGAGGATGGCCCAGCCTAGAAAGCCCCGCGCCGATGCCTGTCCCTTCGGCCCCCGCTCTCACCCTGGTGGGGGTGGGGCCCGGCGATCCGGAGCTCTGCACGGTGGGTGCCGTGCGGGCGATCCGCGCCGCCGATGTGGTGGCCTACCCCGTGGCGCAGGTCGCCTCCGGCGCCGTGGCGGCCCCCCCGGCCGCCGGCATGGCCGCCGCCATCGCCGCCCCCTGGCTGCGGCGGCACCAGCGGCGGCTGCCGCTGTGGTTCCCGATGGTGGCCGAGGCCGAGCCGCGCCGGCGGGCCTGGCGGGTGGCCGCCGCTGCCCTGGCGGCGGAGGTGGCGGCCGGCCGGCGGGTGGTGCTGCTCTGCGAGGGGGATGTGTCGCTGTTCGCCAGCGCCTCCTACGTGCTCCTGGCCCTGCAGGAGCGCCACCCCGACTGCCCGCTGCGGCTGATCCCGGGCGTCACGGCGATGGCGGCGGCGGCGGCGGCCGGGGACTGGCCCCTGGCCCTGCAGGAGCAGGCCCTGCTGGTGCGCCCCACCCCCGACGATCCGGGCGAGCTGGAGGCGCTGCTGGCGGCCCTGCTGGCGGAGCCGGAGGGTCGGCGGCCCTGCCTGGTCCTGCTGAAGCTGGGTTGGCGCTGGAGCTGGGTGCGGCCGCTGCTGGAGCGGAAGGGGCTGCTGGACGGGGCGCTGTTCGCCCGGAAGGTGGGCTGGCCCGACCAGTGGGTGGCCCCGGCCAGCCAGGTGCCGGCCGATCCGCCCGGCGCCTCCCCCTACTTCACCCTCCTGCTCATCCGTTGCGGTTGGCCATCGGTACGTCCCTGATGTGTCGCGCCGAGCCGCCGCCGGCGGCCTGAAGTGCTTCCCTGTTGCCACTGCTTCGTCGTTGATGACTTCGATCGACTGGTTTGCGCTGCTGCACCCGGTGCTGGTGATCCTGTTCGTTTATCCGGTGGTGGGTGCCACGATCCGGCTGGGATTCCTGGCGCGGGAGCGGCGTCTGAAGATCCATCCCCAGCCCCCCAGCGTGGGGGTGGAGCATGCCGACCACGGCCGCTGGGTCACCGGCGGAATGGTGGTGGCGGTGCTGATCGCCCTGATCTATTCGTTCACCAGCAAATTCATCGTCCCCGAGCCGCCCTTCGCCGGCGGGGGCCAGCGCTTTGCCCTGCTGCTGCTGGTGAGCGCCGGCACCTTCGCCAGTCTGGCGGCCCTCTGGCGGGTGAAGAAGGCCTCGCTGCGGGCCACGTTCGCTCTCCTCACCTGGGCTGGCCTGCTCGGTCTCGGCAGCCAGCCGGAGATCTGGCGCCTGAGCGACAACCCGTTCTCCGGCGCCTTCTGGAGCTCCCACTACTGGAGCGGGGTGCTGCTCACCGGCCTGATGCTGTTCTCGATGTCGGGCAAGGCGGAGATCTTCCGATCCCTGCGGATGCGGCGCCTGCACATCAGCGTCAACATCCTGGTGTCGGTGCTGCTGGCTGTGCAGGCGATCACCGGCAGCCGCGACCTGCTCGAGATTCCGCTCAGCTGGCAGAAGCCGGCGATCTATGCCTGCGACTTCGAGAACCGGGTCTGCCCGCCGCCGGCCCAGGCGCTGGCGGATCCGGCTCCGGCGGTGCCGATGGCCTCGACGCTGCCCATGGCCTCCGCCAGCAGCGACCGGGCGGCGTCCGCGCTGGGGGCCCGCATCAGCTGATGGCGCAGCTGGGCGGCGCCGGGGAAGCCCTGGCAGGTCCAGCCCAGGTGCTTGCGGGCGATCTGCAGACCCGGCTCGCCCCGGGCGGCCAGCAGGGCCTCCAGGTGCTCCCCGGCCAGGGCGATCCGCTCCCCGGGTGAAGGCACTGGCACCGGCTCTCGCCCGCGCAGGGCGGCGTCGATCCGACCCACCTGCCAGGGGGCACCCAGGCTTCCCCGGCCCACCATCACCCCGTCAGCGCCGGTGACCGCCAGACAGCGGCGGGCCTCCTCGGGCCCGGTGATGTCGCCATTGGCGATCACCGGAATGGCCAGGGCCCGCTTCACCGCCGCGATGGCCGCCCAGTCGGCGGTGCCGCGGAAGCCCTGCTCGCGGGTGCGCCCGTGCAGGGTGAGCGCCTGGGCACCGGCCTGCTGCAGGGCCAGGGCGAAGGCCACCGGATCGGCCGAGCCGCCGCCCCAGCCCAGCCGCGTTTTCACGGTCACCGGAATCCGCACCGCCGCGCTCACCGCCGCGACGATGCGCCGGGCCAGGTCGGGCTCGCGCAACAGTCCGCTGCCGCCGCCCTTCCGGGCGATCTTGCGCACCGGGCACCCCATGTTGATGTCGATCAGGAAGGCGCCGGCCGCCTCGGCCTGTCGGGCTGCCTCTGCCATCGCCGCCGGCCGGTGATCGAACAGCTGCACGCCGATCGGCCCCGCCTCGCCCTCCAGCCCCTCCAGTTTGCCGGTGCCGTGACCCAGCCCCAGGCTGGTGGCGTTCACCATCTCGGTGAACAGCAGGGCCTCCGGGGCCCAGCGCCGCACGAAGCTCCGGAAGATCCGGTCGCTCACCCCGGCCAGGGGCGACTGGAGTACCCGGCAGTCGAGCCGTCGCGGGGTGCCCCGCCCCGGCAGCAGCAGGGGCGGCCGGCAGGGCTCCGCCGGGATCGGCTCTCCGCCGGCGGAGGCGCCAGGATCGAGACCCGGTCGGCCGAGGATCGTTGCGCTCACCCTCCTACCCCCTCAGCCGTGCCCTGCTGCAGCTGATCCTCGACGACCGCCTCAGCGACCGTTGTGTCTGCGAGTTCGTCTGGGAGCGGCTGGGCTACCGGCCGCCGGCCGCGGGCGAGGCCCCTCCGGGGTCTCCCTGGCGGGCCGGTCCGGAGACGCCGCCGGCCTGGGCCGAGGCCTTCCCCCAGGCCCCCGAGCTGATCGCCGAGCGGCCCGCCAGCGTGCGTCTGACCCGCTCGATCCCGCCGGAACACAAGCAGCTGCTCAAGCAGCAGCTGGGCTTCGGTGGCTATCGGATCGGTGAGCTGGTCCCCCGGCGCACCCGCCGCGCCACGGTGGTGTCCTGGCTGCTGGCCGAGCTGGCCAGCCGGGGCGAATCCCTGGAGGCGACAGGGGCGCTGCCCGAGCCGCTTCCTCCCCCGTCCGATCCGGCACGCGGCCATCCGGGGGATCCACCGGTGACCTGAAGCGGCGGCGGGGATCGTCACGGGCCGCCGCCGATGCCGCTCTGTAGGGTTGATCAACGCAATCGTCGTGGTTGAGATAAAAGGTCTTGGCGCTTCCAGTCGTCGCCATCATCGGGCGGCCCAATGTGGGCAAATCCACCCTGGTCAATCGGCTCTGCCGCAGCCGTGAGGCGATCGTGCACGATCAGCCCGGCGTGACCCGGGACCGCACCTATCAGGAGGGCTTCTGGGCCGATCGGCGCTTCCGCGTGGTCGATACCGGCGGTCTCGTCTTCGACGACGACAGCGAATTCCTGCCCGAGATCCGCGAGCAGGCGAACCTCGCCCTGGCCGAGGCCGCCGTGGCGGTGGTGATCGTCGATGGTCAGGAGGGTCTCACCGCCGCCGACCAGTCGATCGCCGAGTGGCTGCGGGGCCAGACGGTGCCCGTTCTGCTGGCGGTCAACAAGTGCGAATCGCCCGATCAGGGGCTGGCGATGGCGGCCGATTTCTGGCGGCTGGGCCTGGGTGCGCCCTATGCGGTCTCCGCAATTCACGGGGCCGGCACCGGCGAACTGCTCGACCAGGTGATCGGCTACCTGCCCAGCACCCCGGAAACCGAGCAGGAGGAGCCGATCCAGCTGGCGATCATCGGCCGCCCCAACGTGGGCAAATCCAGCCTGCTCAACGCGATCTGTGGTGAGGCGCGGGCCATTGTGAGCCCCATCCGCGGCACCACCCGCGACACGATCGACACCACGATCGAGCGGGAGGGCAAGACCTGGAAACTGCTGGATACCGCCGGGATCCGCCGCCGCCGCAGCGTCAGCTACGGCCCGGAATACTTCGGCATCAACCGCAGCTTCAAGGCGGTGGAGCGCAGTGATGTCTGCGTGCTGGTGATCGATGCCCTCGATGGTGTCACGGAACAGGATCAGCGTGTGGCCGGTCGCATCGAGGAGGACGGCCGCGCCTGCCTGCTGGTGGTGAACAAGTGGGACGCGATCGAGAAAGACAGCCACACCATGGCCGCCATGGAGAAGGAGCTGCGCGCCAAGCTCTACTTCCTCGACTGGGCGCCGATGCTGTTCACCTCCGCCCTCACCGGCCAGCGGGTGGAGAGTATCTTCGCCCTGGCGCTGCTGGCGGTGGAGCAGCACCGGCGCCGGGTCACCACCTCGGTGGTGAACGAGGTGCTGCAGGAGGCGGTGAGCTGGCGCTCGCCCCCCACCAGCCGCGGTGGCCGCCAGGGGCGCATCTACTACGGCACCCAGGTGGCCACCCGGCCGCCCAGCTTCACCCTGTTCGTGAACGATCCGAAGCTGTTCGGCGAGACCTACCGCCGCTACGTGGAACGCCAGATCCGCGAGGGCCTCGGCTTCGATGGCTCGCCGATCCGGCTGTTCTGGCGCGGTAAGCAGCAGCGTGATGCCGAGAAGGACCTCTCCCGCCAGCAGAGCCGCGCCGCCTCCCACTGATGGACTGGCTTCGGCAGCTCCCAATCGGCCAGTACGTCGACGGGGAGGAGGGCTGGCTGCGGCGGCTCGATCCACGCCTCAAGCTCGCCTGGACCCTGGCCTTCCTCGTCACCCCCGTGCTGGCGGGGGTGGGCTGGAGGCTGGCGCTGGTGGGGCTGCTGCTGCTGATCACGGCGCTCTGCGGTCTGCCCTGGCGGCTGTGGCGCCGCAACCTGCCGGTGCTGATCGCCCTGAGCCTGCTGGTGGGTCTGCTCGCCACCCTGGTGTCGGCCGGGTCGGTGCCCGCCCGCAGCCTGGCCCGTTCCCCGGCCGAGCTGCCCCTGGCCCCGGCCCCCGCCGGCCAGCCCCCGCCCCAGCGCAGCGGTGAGCCCTGGGAACTGATCCGCTGGGGTCCGCTCCAGCTCGGGCCCCTGCCGATCGGGCCGCTGGTGGTGAACCAGCGATCGGCCGAACTGGGCATCAACAGCGCCACCCTTCTGTTCACCCTGCTCCACAGCGCCAACCTGCTGTTGCTCAGCACCCCGCCCGAGGAGCTGGTCTGGGCCCTGAGCTGGGCGATCACGCCCCTGGGTGCCCTGGGTCTGCCGGTGGAGCGCCTCGGCTTCACCCTGCTGCTGGCCCTGCGCTTTCTCCCCCTGGTGCAGGAGGAGGCCCAGAACCTGGTGCGGGCGGTGGCGACCCGGGCGGTGTCCTTCCGGCAACTGGGCTGGAAGGGCGCCCTCGGGCTGGCCCTGGCGGTGGCGGAACGGCTGCTGGCCAACCTGCTGCTGCGCTCGGAGCAGGGGGCCGAAGCGCTGATGGCCCGGGGGGGGCACTGGTGGCCACCGGCTCAGCTGAGGCTCTCATCCCGGCTGGCTCGCGGTCTCAATCTGATGGCCACGCTCGGCCTTCTGGTGCTGATCGGACTGCGCTGGCAGTACGGTGCGTCGTGATTGGTAGCCCTTGCAGCAGTCAGTGAGCGCAGACGCGACCACAGAGCGTTATCTCAACCATCCCACCTTCGGGTTGCTCTATCGGGTGGCGCCCGCCGGCGAAGGCCGTGATCTGTTCGCCACGCTCTACGCCCAGCGGATGTTCTTCCTGGTGACCCTGCAGCCGCGTGGTGCCCATTTCGAGGTGATTCCGCTGATGGATGCCCGCCACGTGGCCGAGCAGAACCTGGCCCGGTCCCGGCGGGACGGCAGTGTCCATCTGGCCCGCTGGCGCCAGCTGTTCGATCAGACCTTCATCTGAGGCCGTCGATGGATGCCGCCCCCCCCGGCGAGGCCGGCCTGGCGGCCCGGTTGGAGCAGCTGCGGCAGGCCCTGCCCCCCCCCACCCGGCTGCTGGCGGTGAGCAAGGGGCAGCCGGCCGGCCGGATCCGCCAGGCGGCGGCCCTGGGCCAGCGGAGTTTCGGCGAGAGCCGCCTGCAGGAGGCGGTGGCGAAGCAGCGGGAGCTGGCCGATCTCGAACCGCTCGACTGGCACTTCATCGGCCGCATCCAGGCCAACAAGGCCAGGGGTGTGCTCCGCCACTTCGGCACGATCCACTCCGTCGACAGCCTGGCGCTGGCGGAACGGCTGGCACGGATCGCCGCCGAGGCGTCGTTGCGGCCGGGGGTGTTCCTGCAGGTGAAACTGCGCCCCGATCCCGCCAAGACCGGCTTCGAGCCCGAGGAGCTGGAGCGGCTCTGGCCCCGGCTGCGGCGGCTGGACCCCCTGCGCCCGCTGGGCCTGATGACGATCGCGCCGTTCGACCTTCCCCCCGCCGGGCGTTCCGCCCTGTTCGCCGACTGCGCCGCCCTGGCATCCCGGCTGGGGCTCGCCGAGCTCTCGATGGGGATGAGCGGCGACTGGCGCGAGGCGGTGGCCGCCGGCAGCACCTGGGTGCGGGTCGGCTCCGCCCTGTTCGGGGAGCGCCCCTGATCGGGTGTGTCGAAACGGAATGCGGAGGTTGTGATCAGTTGCAACTACTGGCCTGGGACGCTAAGTATGGAGGGACTAACAAGGAACTCCCCGGTGTCGCTGTTTTCCCGCCTGCGTGCCGTCGTCTCAGGGGACGACTATCTGGACGGTGACTACGACGACGACCTCGATTACGACCCGGGAGAGTCGGAGTCCCACGAGCCGGCCCCCTCGGGCCTCGGCGGCGGTGCCCTGGCCCTCACCTCCGGGTTCTCGAGCGAAGATCCCTTCGCCAGCGGCAGCTCCAGCAACGTGATCGGCATGCCGGGGCTCACCGCGGCGGCCGCCGAGGTCACCCTGATGGAACCGCGCAGTTTCGATGAGATGCCCCGGGCGATCCAGGCCCTGCGCGACCGCAAGACCGTGATCCTCAATCTCACGATGATGGAGCCGGATCAGGCCCAGCGCGCCGTCGATTTCGTGGCCGGCGGCACCTTCGCCATCGACGGACACCAGGAGCGGGTCGGCGAGAGCATCTTTCTCTTCGCCCCCAGCTGTGTGACGGTGACCACCGCCACCAACGAGGAAGCCTCCTCCCCCACGGTCATTCCCAGCCGCGATCCCGAGGCCGATACGGAAGCGGCCCCCAGTCCGGCCTGGGGCCGCCAGGAGAGCGGCAGCGGGTTCGGCGGCTGAGCTCCGCCTCCCCCCCGGCCCCGTTGACCCCGCCGCCGGCCCAGCTCGGGGTCATCGGCCTGGGCCGCATGGCCCGGGCCCTCTTGCTGCCCCTGCTGGAGGACGGCCGGCTTCCCCGCCAGCGGATCCAGGCGGTGGTGGGCTCCCCCGCCTCGGCCGAGCGCCTCCGCCAGGACCTGGGCCTGGCGGTGGGCACCGAAGCCCAGCTCGCCTGGCAGGCGCCCGTGGTGCTGCTGGCGGTCAAACCGCAGCAGCTGGAGCGGATCGCCGCCGGCGCTCCGCTCCCCGCCGCTCAGCCCGGGGCCGGAGCCGGCGGGCTGGGGCGGCCCCTGCTGATCTCGGTGCTCGCCGGGGTGGGCCTTGAGCGCCTGCAGCGGCTGTTCTCGGGTTGGTCCTGCGTGCGGGCGGTGCCCAACACCCCCTGCCTGGCCAGGGCCGGGCTCACCGCCCTGGCCTTCGGAGAGGGGGTGAGCGCCGCCCAGCGGGAGTGGGTGGAGGGGCTGTTCAGTGCGGTGGGGCAGGTGATGGAGCTGCCGGAGAGCCAGTTGGACGGGTTCCTGGCCCTGGCCTCCTCGGGCCCGGCCGTGGCGGCGCTGCTGCTCGAAGCCCTCGCCGACGGGGGCGTGGCCGCCGGCCTGCCGCGCCAGCTCTCCTCCGACCTCGCCGCCGGCATGCTGAGCGGCACGATCGCCTTGCTGCGCCAGGAGGGGTTGCACCCCGGCCAGCTCAAGGACATGGTGGCCAGTCCGGCCGGGACCACGGTGGCGGCATTGCGGCGGCTGGAGCGGGCCGGAGTGCGCTCGGCCCTGATCGAAGCGGTGCTGGCGGCCGCCGAGCGGAGCCGGGAGCTGGGCTGACGTTCAGGCCCCCCCACCCAGGCGCGGTTCGCTGCCCTCGAGCAGGCGGACGATGTTGCTGCGGTGGCGCCAGAGCACCAGGGCGCAGGTGAGCACGGCCAGGATGAGGTAGGCCGGCCGCAGACCGGTCCCCTCCGCCCGGAAGGCGCCGAGCATCAGCAGCGGCAGGCTCAGGGCGGCCACCACGCTCGAGAGCGACACGATCCGGCTCAGGCTGAGGGTGGTCAGGAAGAGGCCGAAGCAGGCCAGCCCCACCGCCGGCACCAGGCCCAGCAGCATGCCGAGCCCTGTGGCCACCGCCTTGCCCCCCTGGCCGCCCAGCCACACCGGCCAGATGTGGCCCGCCAGGGCGGCCAGGCCCGCCGCCACCACCCACCCGTCGGTTCCGGCGTTGATGCCGTCGCCCTGGAGCAGGGCCTTGGCCAGCAGAACGGCCGCGCTGCCCTTGAGCACGTCGGCGAGGAACACCACCAGGGCCGGCCCCTTGCCGAGCTGGCGCAGCACGTTGGTGGCGCCGGTGGAGCCCGAGCCGAGCTCGCGCAGATCGATGCCCGCCAGCCAGCGGCCCGCCAGCCAGCCGCAGGGGATGGACCCCAGCAGGTAGCCCGCCGCCAGCACGGCCAGAGGCAGCAGGGGGACACTCACGTCAGCTCCTCCTCCACCGCCAGCTCGCCCGGTGTGGCGGCGAAGGCCAGCCAGAGCGGGAACTGCAGCACCGGAATGTCCACCACCTGCTCCGCCGCGTCGATCACGATGAAGGGCAGTTCACCCCGCTCCTCAAGCCGGTCGGCGCGCTCGATCAGGGCATCGGGCCGCTCGAACAGCACGATGCCGCTGTTGGGGCCGAAGTCTTCGCGGGAGAGCCCCAGGCAATCCTGCAGGCCCCGGCGCCATTCCCCCAGCCGCTCGGGTTCACCCGCCAGCACCAGGGTCTGGAAGCGCTCTCCGTAGAGCTCGCCCAGGATCGCCACCGCACCCGCCGTGAGCAGGGCGTTGCGATTGCGGCTGCCGGTGCTGGCCTGGGCGCCCCGTCCCCCCTGGTTGAGGAACCAGTCCTCCAGCACGGCGGCGGCACCGGCCTCCAGGCTGCGGCGCAGCTTCCAGGGGTCGGCGTAGAAATCGGGCTGGCCCTGGAAGCGCCGCAGCTGATCGCGGATCAGGTCCTCGTCCTGGCTGAACAGGCCCGCCGCCGCTGGCGGAGGCGGGGGCACGGGGCTGGCCTCAGGTGCCGGGTCGAGGGGGGAGGGTTGCAGCCGCGGGGCGGGCACCGCCAGATCCAGCTGGTCGGCCTGGCTGGCCAGATCCTGCAGCGCCACCACCAGGTAGTCCTGGAAGCCTTTGAGCCGGCGGGCGATCGTGTCGGCCTGTCCGCTGGCGCTGCCGGTCAGCTCGCTCTCCAGTTGCTCCCGACGCTTCTCGAGGGCACCGATCTCCCCGAGCAGCGCCTCCCGGCGCTGGCGCAGGTCGACCAGGGCCAGGGCCAGCAGGTCGGCTGCGGTGGCCTCCGGAGGCGACGGCGGGGCCGCCACCAGGGGCGGGGGGGCCGGGGCAGGATCGCCGGAGGGGGGGGGCTGGGGGGAGGCGTCGGTCATGGCAGGCCGCTCAGGCGGAGGTCCAGCTGCTGGCGAAGAACCGTGGCATCAAACAGCACCGGCAGAACGTGGATGCTGCTCCGTTCACGGAAATAGAACAGCACCGGCAGGGGTGGCCAGAAGACGGTCCAGCTGAGCCACGCCTCGTAGGGGAAGCGCCGCAGCAGGGAGGAGCGGCGCCAGACCAGCAGCGCATCGCCGCTGAACTGCAGCCGCAGCAGCAGGGTCTGCACCAGCAGGAAGAGACCGAAGAGCGCCACCACCCCGGCCACCACCGGCATGCCGCTCCAGAGCGGGCGCAGGGGCAGCAGGGCCGCCGCCAGCAGCACCACCCCGACCGGCACCCAGGCCCGGGGGGCGAGGATCGGACCGGCCGCCGGGTCAGGGCCACCGTTCGGCGGCTCGGGGGACGGGGACATGGAGGGCTCCAACGGCGTCATGGGTCCCATGCTGCTGCGCCCCGCGGCCGCTTGGCCAGCGAACGGGTGCGTCAATCGCCGAAGAGCAGCTGGGTCAGCAGCACGTCCATCAGGCTGACCGTGAGCAGGATCATCACGACCGCACCGGTGGTGCTGGTGCCGACCTCCTTCGGCCCTCCCTCAGTGGTGAGTCCCCAGCCGCAGCCGATCACAGCGATCAGCAGCCCGAACACCACCGCCTTGATCAGCATCGAGGGCAGGTCGGTGGGCTCCATCCAGGTGCGCACCGAATTCCAGAACACCGACGGGGGGATCGAATAGAGCAAGGCGCTGCTCACCTGGGCCGACCACACCCCCACGCCGAAGAACAGCAGGCACTGCACCGGCGCCATCACCACCATCGCCAGCACCCTGGGCACCACCAGATACTGCACCGGATCGGTGCGCAGCATGGTGATCGCGTCGATCTGCTCGGTCACCTTCATGGTGCCCAGCTGGGCGGCGTAGGCCGTGGCCACCTTCCCCGTCAACAGGGTGGCGGTGAGCAGGGGGGCGATCTCCCGGGCCAGGCCCAGGGCCAGGATGCCGCCCACGGAGAACCCGGCCCCCTGGCGGGTGAGCTCGGCCGCCACCTGGATGTTGAACACGGTTCCCGCCGCCAGGGCGGTGATGAGCACGATCAGGAAGCTGCCGGGGCCGGCCTCCAGCATCTGCTCGAACAGGTCGTTGAGGTTGAGACGGCCCCGGGCGAGGGCGGCGATCGACTGGCCGCCGATCATGGCGCTGGTGCCGAGCCGCGTCAGCCAGCGGGGCAGGTGGAAGCGGCTCAGCACCATCAGGACACCGTCGCCTGGACGCAGTGGGCCCGGCGGTCGGGCCAGCGGCGCATCACGATCAGCCCCAGGGCGATCAGCACGGCGGGAATGATGCCCATGCAGAGCCGGATGGCCGTCAGGGCCGTGCCGGGCTGGTCGATGCCGCGGGCCGCCACGTAGCCGCTGAGGCTCATCAGGTTGCCGAACACGAACAGGGCCAGGCTGATGCAGATCTTCTGCGCCAGCACCATCCAGGCGCTGTATTGACCAGCCGGTTTCTCGGGATCGGCATCGATCGCGTCGGGCAGCAGCGCCCAGGGGATCAGGTAGGCGGTGGAGGCGCCGATGCCCGCCGTGACGATCGCGGTGAGCAGCAGGATCAGCCGCACCAGGTTGGTCTGGGAGCCGGTGGGGGCCACACCGGCCTCGAGGGCTGGCACCAGCATCGCCATCAGGCAGCCGAGGATCCACAGGCCGCTACCCCACTGCAGGGCCCGCAGCCGTCCGAAGCGGTTGGCCACGTCGTTCCACAGCCAGAGCCCCACCAGGGTGCTCACGATGAAGGGCAGCAGAATCCAGTTGCTCCATCCCTGGGGCAGCCGCATCACCACCGGCAGGTAGATCAGGGCGGCGGTCTGCATCAGCTGCAGGGCGCACCAGAGCAGCAGGTACAGCCCCAGCACCCGCATGAACCGGCCGTTGCGGGTGACCCGTCGCAGCAGCCGCCGCGTGGTGCCGGCCTGGGTGCCCGGTGTCTGGCAGTGCCGGGCCGCCGGGCTGATCCCCCAGGCGCAGAGCAGGGTGGCCAGGGCGATCAGGGCTCCCGAGATCCAGCCCACCCGCAGGTAGCTGGCCGGATCGGAGGTGTCGCTGAGCAGCAGGCCCCCGAGCACCAGACCCACCAGCGTGGCGATGATCGAGCCGGTGAAGCGCATCGTGTTGAGGCGGGTGCGCAGGGCCACGTTGCCGGTCAGCTCGGCCGCCAGGGAGGCGTAGGGCAGATTGACGCAGGTGTAGAGCGTGTTGGCCACCACGGAGATGGCCAGAAAGACGGCGAAGCGGTGCCAGGGACCGCCCGGTGGCAGCCACCACATCAGTGCCATCGAGAGTCCGAGCGGCAGGGCGCTCCAGCGGATCCAGGGGAGCCGTGGGCCTGCGCTGGTGCGGGACTTGTCGCTGAGCCAGCCCACCAGCGGATCGTTCACGGCATCCCAGAGCCGCGCCAGCATCAGCACCAGCCCGGCCATCCAGGGCGGCAGCCCGGCGGCGGAGGTGTAGAAGATGAAGAGGTAGAAGCCGATCAGGGAGGCGCCCATGCCGGTGCCGGCATCGCCGATCCCGTAGCCCAGCAGCAGGCGCAGCCTCGGCCAGCCCCTCAGATCGTTCGCATCGGTGACCGGACGGGCCTCCGGCATGGCAGCGGCACGGGTTGGCGCAGGCTGGATCGGATCGCTCACGCGGGCCAGGAGAGGACGCAGGCCATAATGCTGGAACCCCTGGACGGGGGCCGGCCCCGGGCCGGAATCCATCCGTGGGGAGCACGCCCATCCGCCGCCAGGGTGGTATGGATGTACTGATGCGGGCGTAGTTTAGTGGTAAAACCTCAGCCTTCCAAGCTGATGATGCGGGTTCGATTCCCGCCGCCCGCTTCCCGTTCCCCGGAGATCCTGCCCGGATCCGCCAGAGGGATCCGCGCATCCGCCGCCGCGATCACCGGGTCCATCCGCCGGTGAATTTATGCCTGGATCAGCGGAACACGGGAGGGGGTGGCACGGCCCCCTCGTCGTCGCGCTGGAGCAGCTGTGGAGCCAGCATCAGCACCAGGCTGCGGCTCTCCAGTGGTGCCGTGGGGTCCTCCCAGCCGACGGCGGGCTCGGCCAGGTCCTCCCCGGGCGGGAGGGCGGTGTCGATCACCCGGGCCCAGCCCGCGGGGGCGGCGGGCAGCTCGAAGCGCATCGGTTGGTAATAGGCGTTCATGCCGCACCAGAGCAGGGGCCCGTGGGTTGCGTCGTGCAGGCTCCAGGCCAGGGTGTGGGACCAGCTGCTCCAATCGGGTTGGCGGAGCTCCAGCCCATGCCACTCGCGCCAGAGGTGGACCCGCTCGCCCGGTCGGGCCGGGGCGGCCTCGGCGGGGGGGATCTCGGGGTTGAGCAGACTGTGCAGGCGGCGCCGCAGCCGCACCAGGCGTTCCACGAACCGGCACAGGTCCCGGTCGCCCCGGTCCGGGCGCCAGTGCATCCACCCCAGCGGATTGTCCTGGCACCAGGTGTTGTTGTTGCCGCCCTGGCTGCGGCGCACCTCATCGCCCATCAGCAGCATCGGCACCCCGGGGGCCAGCAGAAGGGTGGTGATGAGGTTGCGGGCCTGGCGGGCCCGCAGGGCCGTGACGGCCGGATCGGTGCTGGGCCCCTCCAGGCCGTGGTTCCAGCTGTTGTTGTGGTTGTCGCCGTCGCGGTTGTCCTCGCCGTTGGCCAGGTTGTGCTTGCCGTTGTAACTGATCAGATCGGCGAGGGTGAAGCCGTCGTGGGCGGTGATGAAGGTGATGCTGCGCCCCACCGCCGGCGGGCGGCCGCCGTAGAGATCGGGACTGCCGGCCAGCCGCTGGGCGATCGCCCAGCTGCAGCTGTCGTCACCTTTCCAGAAGCGGCGCAGATCATCCCGGAAGCGGCCGTTCCAGGTGCCCATCCGCCGGGCCGGGAAATCGCTGAGCCGGTAGAGGCCGCCGCAGTCCCAGGGTTCGCTGACCAGCTTCAGGTCGCTGAGTTCGGGATCGGCCTCGATCGCCTCGAACAGGGGGGGGTGGTCCAGCGGAGCCAGATCCTCGCCGCGGCTGAGGGCGATGCCCAGATCGAAGCGGAAGCCATCGATCCCCAGCTCCAGGGCCCAGCAGCGCAGCGCCTCCAGCATCAGCCGCCGCACCAGGGGTCGGTTGGCGGCCACGGTGTTGCCGCAGCCGGTCACGTCGAGGTAGTCGCCGCGGGGGGTCTGGTGGTAGTAGAGGCGATCGGCCAGACCCCGCCAGCTGAGGGTGGGGCCGTCCTGGTTGCCCTCGCTGGTGTGGTTGAGCACCACGTCGAGGAGCACCTCCAGCCCCGCCTGGTGGCAGGCCGTCACCAACTGGCGCACCTGGGCGCGGGCCAGGAGAGGATCGTCCCCGAGCAGGTAGCCCTGGTGGGGCGCCATCCAGCTCAGCGGGCTATAGCCCCAGTAATTCTGACGGCCGTGGGGCGCGTCCTGGGGATCGAAGGCCATCACCGGCAGCAGTTCCAGGGTGGTGACCCCGAGGCTCTGCAGATAGGGGATCGTGTCGATCAGCCCCAGTAGGCTGCCCTGGCGCTCGGGGGCCACCGGGGAGCCCTCCCCCCGGCTGAAGCCGCCCGGGTGGAGCTCGTAGACCACCGTGCGCCCCCAGCTGTGCCGTGGGCGCGGTGCGGCGGCGAAGTCGAAGCGGTCGCGCTCGGTGACCACACCCTTGAGGCAGCTGGCGGTGTTGGGGATGGCGCCGACGGCGTCCTGGCGGCGATAGACCTGCCAGCCGCTGATCGCCCGGGCGCAGGGATCGAGCAGCACCTTGGAGGGGTTGAAGCCGTGGCTGCCGGGCTGCAGGGTGCCGTAGACCCGGTAGCCGTAACAGCAGCCGATGCCGATCCCCTCCAGTTCCACATGCCAGTGGTCACCGGAGCGGTGGCGATGATCGAGGGCCACGATCCGGAATGGCTCCGGCGCGGCCCCGTGGGCGAAGAGCAGCAGCTCCACCCGGGTGGCATTGGGGGCCACCACGGAGAAGTTGACGCCCCGGGCGGTGGGTGCCGCCCCGAGGGGCCAGGGATGTCCGAGCTGGATCGACGACACGGGCTCGGTTGACCGGCCGCATCAAGCTACTGGCGCCATGGTGCGCCCAATCCAGACGGGACAGTCAGATGCCGGAGGACGACAGGGGGAGTGCCGCGACAACGGGGGCCGCTGAGCCGGGCCGGCCGCCGCGGCCGGTGCTGCCCGGTCTCTGGGCCTTCGCCCCCAGCCGCGACAGCGCCGGGGGCACCGCCTGGCTGCTGGCCCTCCCCGACCGGCCGCCCCTGCTGATCGACGTTCCCGCCGACACCGTCGCGAACCGCGCCTTCCTGGCCACGGCCGGCGCCGCAGGCCCTGAGGGGCTGCTGATCCTCACCGGTCGGGAGGGACACGGCCGCTGCCGCCGCTGGCAGGAGGCCCTGGGCTGGCCGGTGCTGCTGCAGGAGCAGGAGGCCTATCTGCTGCCGGGTGTCGCGGCCCTGTGCACCTTCTCCGAGGAGCTGGAGCTTCCCGGCGGCCGGCGCCTGCTCTGGACGCCGGGGCCCAGCCCCGGCTCCTGCGTGGTGCATGCCCCTGGGGCGCTCGATCTGCTTTTCTGCGGCCGTCTGCTGGTGCCCACCGCTCCCGGCCAGGCGCGGGCGCTGCGCACCCCCCGCACCTTCCACTGGCCGCGGCAGCGCCGCAGCCTGGAGCGGTTATGCCGCTGGTTGCCGGCAGGCTCCCCGGCCTGGATCGCCTCGGGTGCCGCCCTGGGGGCCCTGCGCGGGGAGGCGCTGATCTCCGGGGGGCGGTCGGTGCTGGAGCGGGCGTCACGGGCGGCGGGGGGGGCGGCGGACGGGGCGGTTTGATGGGAAAATGGCGGGAATCGGGCCAAAACCGTTGCCGAGCGGGCAGTTTCGGTTGCCCGCGTCGCCCTTCCCCCATACGATTGGCGCGCTCGGCACCGGTCGGCTCGTCCGGCGGGTGTTCTCCAACGCCCCAGCCCCGGCGGGAGAGTTCTCTCCGCTCCGCCACACTCCCGCACTTCCAGAGGTTCCCGTCTCCGATGAACAAAGCTGATCTCGTCAATCTCGTGGCGGCTCGCACCGAGCTGACCAAGACCGACGTCTCCCAGGTCGTGGATGCCGCGATCCAGACGATCGTCGACTCCGTGGTGGAAGGCAAGAAGGTCTCGATCCTGGGTTTCGGGTCCTTCGAGGCCCGCGAGCGGTCTGCCCGTCAGGGTCTCAATCCCAAGACCGGTGAGAAGATCGCCATCCCCGCCAAGCGCGTGCCCGCCTTCACCGCCGGCAAGCTGTTCAAGGATCAGGTCCAGGGCTGAACGCTCCGCCGATCGCGCTGCCCCGGCACCTCCACCGCCTGCTCGAGGCGGGGGAGCGGATCCGGGCGGCCGGCCCCCGGGGCCGTTTTGCCCCTTCCCCCACCGGCCCTCTGCACCTGGGCAACCTGCGCACCGCCCTGGTGGCCTGGCTGCAGGCCCGGCTCAGCAACGGGGAACTCCTGCTTCGCATCGATGATCTCGACAGGCCCCGCAACCGTCCGGGGGCGCTCGAAGCCATCCGTGCCGATCTGATCTGGCTGGGCATCCGCTGGGAGGGCCCCGTCTGGTACCAGAGCAAGCGCACCGGTCTCTACGCCACGGTGCTCTCCGCCTTCCGCCGGGCCGGACTGCTCTACCCGTGCCGCTGCAGCCGGCGCCTGCTGGCCGATGTCTCGGCCCCGCACGGGGGCTGGCCGCTCTATCCAGGCACCTGCCGCGAGGGCCCGCCCCAGTGGGGCCCCCAGCGGGGACGCCTGCCCAGCTGGCGGCTGCGGCTGCCGCCGGGGCCGTTGGGCTGGCAGGAGGAGATCGGACCGCCCGGCTGCCTCGATGGGGCCAGCGAGGTCGGTGATGTGGTGCTGCGCCGGGCGGATGGGGTGCTGGCCTATCACCTGGCCACCGCCATCGATGACCTGACCCTCGGCATCGGCACGGTGGTGCGGGGGGCCGATCTGTGGCGCTCCACCGCGCCCCAGGTGGCGGTGATGCAGCTGCTGGGGGGCACACCGCCCCGCGGCTGGCACGTGCCGCTCTGGCGGCAGCCCGGAGGCGAACGGCTGGCCAAGCGGGAGGGCAGCGCCGGTCTGGCTGGGCTGCGGCAGCAGGGGCTCGACGCCGCCGCGGTGATCGGTCGGCTGGCGGCCAGCCTGAACCTGGTGCCGGCCGGCAGCCGCCTGAGTGCCGAGGAGCTCGCCCAGGAGCTGAGCCTGGAGGGTCTGCAGCGGTGCCTGCGGGCCCAGTCTTAAGGAAGCTTTCGGGATCAAAGGGCCCTTAACCACCCACACTGATGGAACGCCCGGACTTGTCAGCGTCATATGTCCCGATCCACACCCATCCCGGCGGCCGCTCCGGTGCCGGAGGGTCCGACCCTGTCGAGGAGCCCCGTGCCCAGGCAGGCGCTCACCAGCCTGGGAGGGGCGAACCCCGACGGTCCCTTGGTGCTCACCCTGCCGCCCGTTCAGCCCACTCCGGCCTCGATGGCCGCCACACGCACCTGCTTCCACTGCGGCGGCAGCGGCGTGCTGCGGCTGGGCGGCCACCGGTTCAGGACCTGCCTGGAATGCCTCGGACAGGGGGAACTGCCGGATCGGCTGTCGGCGGGCTTCACCGCCTCATGACTTTCTTCTGCCGCCAGATGAAGAACGCGGCCGTGGCCACCACCACACCTAGCGGGATGGCGGTGAGCAGCAGCAGGATGACGGCGCCCCAGTCGGTGTACATGGCTGCTCGGAAGAACCCGTCCCATCCTCTCAGCCGGCGCCCCAGGTCGGCACCGGTCTGCGGATTTGGCCTGGTGGCGGTGCTGCTGCTGGCGGTTCCGCTGCTTCCGCTCGCCGGCCGGGCCCAGGTGCGCTTCCAGGATTGCGAGCCCGCCGCCGGTGGGGGCGTCACCTGCGACACCGAGCCCGAAGGCAACACCCTGCTGCAGGACCAGGCCGCCCGGTTCGGCCTGTTCGATGCCGCCAGCCCCGGCTGGGAGGAATTCGATCCCTACGCCGAGGACGAACCCTTCTTTGGCGACGGCTGAGGCCGGGTCCGCTCCGGGCTAGCAGATGCGGGGGAGCTGATCACCGCGCCCGAGTTCCAGGGGTCGGAGCCCCCCGAAGGCGCTCTCCAGTTCCGGCTCACGGCCCCCCACCTGCCCGATGATCGCCGCGCTGGGCTGGAAGCTCCGCAGCAGATCCAGGGCGTCGGCGGCCTGGGCCTCCGGCAGGATCAGCACGAAACGCCCCTCGTTGGCCATGGCCAGGGGGTCGAGCCCGAGCAGGTCGCAGGCGCTCTGCACCGCCGCGGCGATCGGCACCGCCGCCTCCCGCACGCGCATCCCCAGCCCGGCGCCCCGGCTGAGTTCGTGCAGGGCGCTGGCCAGGCCGCCCCGGGTGAGATCCCGCAGGGCGTGGGGCCGCAGACCCGCGGCGAGCAGCGCCTGCACCGGCGCCTGCAGCGGGGCCAGATCGCTCTCCAGCGCCGTGCTGAAGCCCAGCTCCTGCCGCGCCGCCAGGATCGCCACCCCGTGCCGGCCCAGATCTCCGCTCACCAGGATCGCGTCCCCCTCCCGGATCGCCGCCGGGCCGATCGCCGGCCCCGGGCCGATCCGCCCGACCCCGCTGGTGGTGATGTAGATCCCGTCCCCCTTCCCCCGCTCCACCACTTTGGTGTCCCCCGTCACCACGGGCACTCCGCAGAGGGAGGCGGCCTGGCGGATCGAGGCCACCACCCGCTCCAGGGTGCCCATCGCCAGCCCTTCCTCCATGATCAGGCCGAGGCTGAGGGCGAAGGGCACCGCCCCCACCATGGCCAGATCGTTGACGGTGCCGAACACCGCCAGCCGGCCGATGTCCCCCCCGGGGAAGATCAGGGGCCGCACCACATAGCCGTCCGTGGTGAAGGCCAGCCGCGCCGCGCCGTTCCGCCCGGTTCCCTCCTGCCCGGTTTCCTCCTTTCCAGGTGCCTCCGCCGCCGGCTCCGCCAGAACGGCGGCATCGAGCGGCGCCCCGCCGGCCGGGCCGAAGGCCGGCAGCAGCAGCCGATCGAGCAGGCGCTGGCTGAGCAGGCCGCCGCCACCGTGGCCGAGCTGCACGGTGGCTCCCTCACCGGGGGGCAGGGGGCAGGGAACGCTCTCGAACGGCTCCATCAGGGCCGGGCCCCGGCGGGCCTGGGGCGCCGGCGGTAGCGCCAGTAGGCCGCGCAGGCCCCCTCCGCCGACACCATCGGCGCTCCCAGCGGGCGCTCCGGGGTGCAGGCCACCCCGAAGGAGGGACAGTCCTCCGGGCTGCAAAGCCCCTGCAGAACCTGGCCGCTGAGGCAGGGTTCGCTCCGCCCGGGCCCAGGGGCGTGCCCCCCGCCCGGGCAGGCTCCGCCGTCTGCCTGGGCCAGGGGCGGCAGGCGTCGCTCCGCCGCCAGGACGTCGTAGGGGGGCCGCAGCTGCAGGCCGCTCCGGGGCAGCACCCCCAGCCCGCGCCAGCGCTGATCCGCCACCTGGAACACCCGTTCGATCAGGGCCCGGGCCGCCGGGTTGCCGCCCGCCGCCCCGGCCCGGGGGTAGGCGTCCTCGACACGGGCCTCGCCCCGCTCCAGCTGCCGGACGGAGCGCAGCAGGCCGTCGAGCAGATCCACCGGTTCGAATCCCGTGATCACGATCGGCACGCCGTGGCGGGCGGCGATCGGTTCGTACTCCATCGCTCCCATCACCGCGCAGACGTGGCCGGCGGCCAGGAAGGCCTGCACCCGGCCCTGCGGCGCCGCCAGGATCGCCTCCAGGGCCGGTGGCACCCGCACGTGCGACACCAGCAGGCTCAGGTTCCGGCAGCGCTGGCTCCAGGCCTGGTGGGCCAGCAGGGCGGTGGCCGGGGCCGTGGTCTCGAAGCCCACGGCGAAGAACACCACCGGCCGCCGCGGTTCGGCCCGGGCGATCGCCAGGGCATCGGTGGGGGCGGTCACCACCCGCACGTCGGCTCCAGCGGCGCGGGCCTCCAGCAGGGTGTGGGGGGAGGAGCCCGGCACCCGCAGCATGTCCCCATAGGAGCAGAGGATCAGGCCGGGGCGGGCCGCCAGCTCCAGGGCCCGGTCGATGGTTTCGCTCGCGGTGACGCAGACCGGGCAGCCCGGGCCGTGGATCAGCTCGAGACCGGGGGGGAGCAGCTGGTCGAGACCGTGGCGCAGGATCGCGTGGGTCTGCCCGCCGCAGACCTCCATCAGGGTCCAGGGCCGCGTCATCGCCGCGCCCAGCTCGGCCGCCAGCCGATGCACGGTCTCCGGTTGCCGGAAGTGGTGCGTTCCGTTCACGGCAGCGGCGCTCCCGGGCCCGGGAGCGGATCGGCGCTGGGCTCGAAGCGGGCGTGGCTCATGGCTCCTCCTCGAGAATGGTGAGGGCGAACCCCACGTGGACCAGCAGCCGATCCCCGATGCGGGCGTCCGGCACGCAGGCCAGGCTCACCTCCCGCCGCACGCCGGAAAACTCCACGACCCCCATCCTCCAGAGGCTGGCGTCGTCGGGGCCGCCGAGGTCCGCCGGACGGCGGTCCTCGATGCGGATCAGTTCGCCCGGCACGGCCAGACACATGGCACGCTCTCCTGTCTGAGGCCAGGCGCCCTGACCACGCCCGGCGCCTGCCTTAGTTTTAGCCAGGGCGGCAGAGGCTGGCCGCCACCAGCTGGCCGAGGGCCAGACCGCCGTCGTTGCAGGGGATGTGGCGGGGCCAGAGCGGCTCGATGCCGGCCCGCCGCAGCCCGTCCACCGCCAGGGTGAGCAGCAGGCGGTTCTGGAAGCAGCCCCCGCCCAGCAGCAGCCGCTCCACCCCCAGGCGCCCGGCCAGCGCCACCAGGCCCGCGGCCAGGGCCCGGTGGAAGCCGAGGGCGATCGGGCCGGCCGCCTCCCCCCGGTGCAGGTCCTGGAGGACCGCCTCCAGCAGGGGACCCCAGTCGAGCTGCAGCGGAGCATCCGGGCCCTCGCCCCGCAGGGCCAGCCGGAGGTGCGCCGGCCGGGGCACCTCCGGCTCCTCCGCCTCCAGGGCGCTCCAGGCGGCCGCCTCCAGCCGCAGGGCCGCCTGGCCTTCGAAGCTGCAGCGCTGCACCAGTCCGAGCAGGGAAGCCATCGCATCGAACAGCCGGCCCACGCTGGAGCACACCGGGGCCTGCACGCCGCCCTCCAGCATCCGGCCGAGCACCCCCCTCTCCTCGGGGCTGAAGGCGGCGAGCGGCGGCAGCGGCGTGGCGGGATCCGCCGGGATCAGCCCGGTCGGGCCGCCGGCGGCGAACAACAGCCCGAGGGCGGCCCGCCGCGGTTCCCGCAGAGCCCTCTCCCCTCCCGGCAGCGGGAAGGGGCGCAGCCGGGCGAGGCGCCGGAAGCCGGCCCCGTCGAGCCGCAGACACTCCCCGCCCCAGAGCGTGCCGTCCTCCCCCTGGCCGGCGCCGTCCCAGGCCACCCCCACCTGGGGCGTGGCCAGCCCGTGCTCGGCCAGGCAGGCGAGCAGGTGGGCGTGGTGGTGCTGCACCCCCACCGCCCCGGCGCCACTGGCGGCCGCCAGCTCCAGGCCGATCCGGTGGGAGCAGTAGGCGGGGTGCCGATCGACGGCGATGCCGCTGGGCCGGCAGCGCAGCCGCTCCTGCCAGCGGGCGAGGCTGCGGCGCAGATGCTCCTCGCCGGCGAGGCTGTCGAGATCGCCCAGGTGCGGCCCCAGCAGCGCCTGCCCGCCGCTGCCGACGGCGAAGGCGCTCTTGCGCTGCCCCCCCAGGGCCACCAGGCCATCGACGCTGGCCCCGATCGGCACGGCGGTGGGCACGTAGCCGCGGGCGTGGCGCAGCAGCATCGGTTCGCCCGCCACCACCTGGGCGATGGCGTCGTCCACCGGGTTGACGATGGCCCGGTCGTGGACGAGGAAGCCGTCGGCGAGGCCGCCCAGCCGCTCGAGTGCCTCCCGTTCGTCGTGGCAGAGCGGTTCACCCGAGCGGTTGCCGCTGGTGGCCACCAGCGGTTCGGCCAGGATCTGCAGCAGGAGCAGATGCAGGGGGGTGGAGGGCAGCATCACCCCCAGCCAGGGGTTGTCGGGGGCGACCGCCCCACAGACCGCGTCGGGCCCTGGCGGGCCGGATCGGCGGCGCAGCAGCACGATCGGTGCCGCCACCGACTCGAGCAGTGCCGCCTCCTGGTCGTTGAGCCGGCAGTGGCGCCGCACCCAGGGCAGGTCGGGGGCCATCACCGCCAGGGGTTTGTCGGGCCGCCCCTTGCGCCGGCGCAGGGCGGCCACCGCGTTCTGGGAGCGGGCCCGCACCAGCAACTGAAAGCCGCCAAGACCCTTGAGCGCCACGATCCGGTCCGCCCGCAGGCAGGCCGCGGCCGCCCGCAGGCAGGGGCTGGGCTGGCCATGGCCGGGCCGGCGGGGGTCGGTGAGCCGCTCCTCCGCGGCGCCCCACCAGCTCAGCTGCGGACCGCAGAGCGGGCAGGCGACCGTCTGGGCGTGGCAGCGGCGATCGTCGGGATCGTCGTACTCGGCCTGGCACTGCGGGCAGAGGGGGAAGGGGGCCAGGCTGGTGTGATGCCGCTCGAAGGGCAGGGCCCGCAGCACGCTGTAGCGGGGGCCGCAGTCGACACAACTGGTGAAGGCATATCCGCCGCGGCGCCCGGCCGGGTCCAGGAGTTCGGCCCGGCAGGCCCGGCAGGGGGCCAGGTCCGGCTGGATCAGGGCCGTGGCTGCCCCCGGGCCAGCCAGGCCCGTTCCGGTGTCCTCGGACTCCCCGCTGAGGATCGTGAAGCCCGTGAGCGAGGGATCGCTCTTGAGCCACTCCCGCGCGATCCGATCGATGCGGCCCCGGGGCGGGAGCTGCCGCTGCAGCCGCTCCAGGAGGGTCTCGAGCCCGGCGAGGTCCCCCTGCAGGTCGAGCCGAACGCCGGTGGCGGTGTTGCGGATCCTGCCCGAGAGGGCCAGCTCGCGGGCCAGCCGCCCCACCAGCGGCCGGAAGCCCACCCCCTGCACCAGCCCTTCGATCTCGAGCCGCAGGCGGCGGATCACACCGGCGCCCCCCGGCGCTGGTGGTTCAGCCAGTGCAGCAGGGGCTCCATGCCGGCGCCGGTGCGGGCCGAGAGCTCGAAGATCCGCGCCTGGGGGGCCACCCCGGCCAGGTTCGCCAGCGCCTGGGGGCGATCGAAGCCCACGGCAGCGGCCAGGTCCACCTTGTTGAGCACCACCCCATCGGCCGACTGGAACAGGGCCGGGTACTTGAGAGGCTTGTCCTCCCCTTCGGTGACCGAGAGCAGGACCAGTCGCCGCCGCTCGCCCAGATCGAAGGCAGTGGGGCAGACCAGGTTGCCCACGTTCTCGATCAGCAGCAGCTCCAGGCCGGCGCTGTCGAGCTGGGCGAAGGCCCGCTCCACCAGCGAGGCGTCCAGGTGGCAGAGGTCGCCGGTCTGGATCTGAATGGCGCGGGCGCCGGCGGCGCGCAGGCGGCGGGCGTCGTTGTCGGTGGCCAGATCCCCCACGATCACCCCCACCGGGCCATGGGGCCACTGGCGGGCGAGGCGCTCCAGCAGGGCGGTTTTACCGGCGCCGGGAGCGGAGAGCACGTTCACCGCCAGCAGGCCGGCGGCGGCGAACCGATGGCGGTTGTGGGCGGCGATGGTGTCGTTGCGGCGGAGGAGGCTCCGGTGCAGCTCAAGGCTGCGCCGGGCGGGAAGGGGTTCCACGCTGGCGGGGGTGGGCTGGGCGCAGGAGCAGTGGGAGCACATGGCGCGGCCGGGGGGCTTCCCATCCAGTCTGGAGACGGGGAACGCCCGTGACCGGATCCCCGAAGGAGCCGTTGCCGTGGCGGGCAAGGCGGGTTGACTTGTCGATTCTTGACCCGGCGCTGGGGGAGTGGGCCCGCCGGGGCCACACTCCTGGTTGAGGGCGCTCTGATGGCGTGATCCTCCCTCGGATGTCGCCAGGCTTCCCCGCCCGCCCAGCCAGCGGGTCTGGGGCTTCGGCCAGTTCCCAGCAGCGGGCCCGTCCTGCCTGAGACCGCCGGGGTTGACGGGGACTTGGAGTGGCGTCGGGGTGGAGATGACGGCATCGGAGGCGCCGCCGCCGAAGTGCCCATCCATCGATGGGTTCCCCGCCGCCCCCCGTTGCCATCCGACTCCATGGAGCGCCGACGATGATCACCCTGGAAAACGCCCCCGGGCCCGTTCTGGCGATGCGCCTGGCCGGAACGGTTGAGCAGGCTGAAATTCAGGCGCTGGCCAGGGCTTTTGAGCAGAAGTTCCTGGATCACGACCGTGTCAATCTTGTCGTGGACATGAGCCAGTGGTCGGATATAACCGGCGATGCGATGATCGAGGATTTCAAGTTTGAGATGGCTCAACTCGGAAAGATGAGCCAGGTTCCCCGTATGGCGTTTGTGTCGGATAAGCAGTTCATCCGAGCACTGGCCAAGGTTGCGGGCGCGGCTTTGCCCATGATTGAGATCAACGTATTCGCCGCCAAGAACTATGACCAGGCGCTCGCCTTCGCATCCGTGATGCCCGCACTCGAGCCCCCACCGAAGCCTGCCTTGCGGCTTGTTGAAACGGGCAGTTCCACCATCATCGGGTACGAGATCGATGGACTTCTCATGGAGCGAGATGGGGCCGCGGTGATTCCGCAGCTTCAACTGGCATTCGAGACGAATGACACGATCGACTTGTTCGCAAGACTGAAGAATTTCGCAGGTTTTGATCCGGTGCTCCTGACGGACTCGGCGCTGCTTTCGGCGAAACTCTCCGCCATCACGCGGGTGCGCCGCTACGCCGTTGTCGGCGCACCCGCCTGGATGAAACAGGTGATCGGCATGGTCGGTTCGATCTTGCCCATCGCGATTCGTTTCTTTGATGCTGATGCGGAGAGTGAAGCCTGGACCTGGCTGAGATCCTGACCTCCCATGCCCGGGCCGGTCGGTCCGGGGGCCGGGGCTGGGCGGGCTGGATCGGGGTTGGGGGCATCACGACACCTCCAGCCCGCCCAGCTCCAGCTCCCGCCCCGCCAGCACCGCTGTTGCCGGGGCGCCGCAGCGGGGGCACATCAGGATCACGTCGGGTGGCTCGAACGGCGCCCCGCAGGGTTCGCAGCGGCACCGGGTGGGCACCAGCTCCAGCTCCAGCCGGGCCCCGGCGGCCACCGCATCCGCCATCACCACCTCGAAGGCAAAGCGGAGGGCGTCGGGATCCACTCCCGAGAGGCGCCCCACCCGCAGGCGCAGGCAGTGGATGTGCCGGGCCCCCTCGGCCGCCGCTGCCTCCAGGGCAAGGCGGCGCACCTCCTCCATCAGCGCCAGCTCATGCATCGCCGCCCCCACCGCACCAGCGCCGCACGGCTGCGAGCAGCTCGGGCAGCTGGGCCTCCAGGGCCGGCGTGAGCCCGGTGCCGCAGCCGCAGCGGCGGGCGGGCACCAGCAGCTGCCAGGCCGGGGGGCGCCGGCCGTACAGGGAGGCGGCCAGCTGGAGGAGGGCGCCGGGGCTGGCCCAGTGGCTGAAGGGTTGCCCCGTCGCCGCCGCCGGGTCCCCATCCGCCGGAGTCTCCAGCCGCTCCAGCCGCCAGCCGGGGGGCGGACCGGCCGGGGTCCGGGAGGCATCCACGAACAGCACCCTCTTCGCCGCCGCCAGCCGGGGGGCCAGCTCGGGGGTGAGCTGGGTCGGGGCCAGCACATCAAGCCCCGGCAGCTGCCAGGACTCCACCCGTTCCGCGATGGCCGGCCCCACGCCGTCGTCCTGCCGCAGCCGGTTGCCCCAGCCGATCAGCAGATCGGGACGGCGCTGCCGCCCAGCGGGGCTCACTGGCGCCACCGCTCGCGCAGCAGCTCACCGCTGGGCCCGATCAGCTGCACGTGCAGCGGCATCTGGCCAGCGGCGTGGGTGGAGCAGGAGAGGCAGGGATCGAAGCAGCGGATGCCCGCCTCCACTCGGTTGAGCAGCCCCTCGGCGATCTCCGGCACCTCCGGTCGGGCGCCGCTGCCTCCGGCGGGGCCCGCCTGGATGTAGTGGCGGGCGATCTGGGTGATCGTGCGGTTCATGGCCCGGTTGTTCTGGCCGGTGGCGATGATCAGGTTCACCGCCGTGATCAGCCCATCGGCGTCGATGCGGTAGTGGTGAAACAGGGTGCCCCGGGGCGCTTCGCTCACCCCCACCGCCTCGAAGGCGTTCACTGCGGCATGGGCGCGCACGTGGGGGTCGCAAAGGGCGGGGTCGTCGAGCAGTGCCTCGATCGCCTCCAGCGCGGCGAGGATCTCGATCAGCCGGGCCAGGTGATAGAGGAAGGAGCTCGTCACCACCCGGCCGCCGCGCTGCCGCAGCTCCAGCAGTTCCCGATCGGCCGCGGCCGTGCCGATCCGCTCGCACACGTTCAGGCGGGCCAGGGGACCCACCCGGTAGCTGCCCGCCTCCGCTCCCAGGGGCTTGTAGTAGGGGAATTTCAGGTAGGTGGTGGGCTCCACCGCCTCGGCCAGCAGGCTGTCGAGTTGCTCGGCCGCGAGCCCATCGGCGGGCAGGTCGCCGGTCAATGGCGCGCCGGTGCTGTCGATCAGGCGCAGCTGGCCGCCGTAGTGCTCCCAGCTGCCGTCCCGTCCCACCAGGGCCAGGAACAGCGAAGGGAAGGTGCCGAACAGGCCGGCCTCGGCGGCCAGCGGGCCATCCAGCAGGCCCTTGAACAGCTCCAGGGCGTGGCGGGTGGTGGCGAGGGCCTCCGGGAGGGCGGCCCGGATCGCGTCCCGTTCGCTGGGCGCCAGCGGCGTGCGCACGCCGCCGGGCACGGCCCAGGCGGCATGGATCTTCCGTCCCCCCAGCCGCTCGATCACCGACTGGCCGAACTGGCGCAGGCGGATGCCGCCGCGGGCGAGCCCGGGATCGGCGGCGATCAGTCCGAAGATGTTGCGCCGGGCCGGGTCGCTGTCCCAGCCGAGCAGGAAATCGGGGCTGCTCAGATGAAAGAAGGACAGGGCGTGCGACTGGATGATCTGGGCCAGGTTCATCAGTCGCCTCAGCCGCTCCGCCGCCGGTGGGCTCGTGACCCCCAGGAGCTGGTCGCCGGTCTTGGCGGCGGCCAGCAGATGGCTCACCGGACAGATGCCGCAGATCCGCGCCGTGATCGCCGCCATCTCGGGGAACGGCCGCCCGACGCAGAAGGCCTCGAAGCCGCGGAATTCCCCCACGTGGAAGTGGGCGCCGCTCACCCGGCCGCAGGCGTCGAGCTGGATGGAGATCTTGGCGTGGCCCTCGATGCGGGTGACCGGATCGATCAGGATCGTGCGGGTCATGGCTCAGCCGAAACGGATCATCTCCGGCCCCTCCATCACGGGCCGCTCGTTCCGCAGCAGGGCCTCCAGCACCGTGCGGATCCGCGCGGCCGCTGGGGGGCACCCCGGCAGGAACAGATCCACCGGCACCAGCGCATGCACCGGCAGCACCCGCTCCAGCAACTCCGGCACCAAACCGGGGGCCTGGGGCCGCTGGGCCGAGCCATCGGCCAGCTCCCCGTAGGCCCGCTCCAGCACCGCGGCGGGATCCGCGAAGGCGTTGCGCAGGCCGGGCACGTTGGCGGTGATGGCGCAGTCGCCGAAGGACACCAGCAGGCGCGTGCGCCGTCGCACCTGGCGGATCAGGGCCAGGTTGTCGCGGTTGCCCACCCCCCCCTCCACCAGGGCCACATCCACCTGGTCGGGGTAGGCCTTGGTGTCGGAGGCGATCGGCGAGAAGACCATCTCGATCTGCGGGGCCAGCTCGATCAGCCACTCGTCGAGGTCGAGGAACGACATGTGGCAGCCGGAGCAGCCGGTCAGCCAGACGGTGGCCAGGCGCAGCTTCGTGGGCTGGCTCATGGCGCCTCCCGCCGGGCGCGGCGGGCCCGCAGCAGGGCCGCCAGGCGGCCGGGATCCTCATGGTTCTCCCCGGCGGTGTCCCCCTGGTGGAACAGGGCGCCGGTGGGGCAGACCATCACGCACTTGCCGCAGTCGGTGCAGGCGTCCACCGCCCCCCAGGGCTGATCGAGTCCGGCGATGATCCGGCAGTGCTCCCCCCGCCAGCCCACGTCCCAGACATGGGCCCCCTCCACCTCGTCGCAGACCCGCACGCAGCGGGTGCAGAGGATGCAGCGGCTGTGGTCGAGCCCGAAGCGGTGGTGGGAGAGATCCACCGAGCGCCGCGGATGGCGGTAGGGAAGCCGGGCGTGGTCCATGCCCACCTCCACCGCCCTGTCCTGCAGCTCGCAGTGGCCGTTGGCCACACAGATGGCGCAGACGTGGTTGCCCTCGGTGAACAGCAGCTCGATCACCGTGCGGCGGTGCTCCAGCAGGCGCGGCGTGGCCGTGCGCACCACCAGTCCCTCCGCCGCCGCCGTCATGCAGGCGGGCTGCAGCCGGGGGGTCCCGTCGAGTTCCACCAGGCAGAGGCGGCAGGCGGCCACGGGAGAGAGCCCCTCCAGGTGGCAGAGGGTGGGGATCACCACGCCGGCGTCGCGGGCGGCCTCCAGCAGGCTGGCGCCTTCGGCGACCGCCACACTGCGGCCATCGACCGTGAGCGTGCACACGTTCATGGTGGTCCCTCCGCGCCGGATCCCGCCGGGCCCAGCAGGGCGAGGTAGTCCGGGCGGAAGTGCCGCAGGGTGCTCAGGACCGGCCTGGGGGCGCTCTGCCCCAGCCCGCAGAGGCTGGTCTCGCTCACCATCGCGCAGAGCGCCTCCAGGCGCTGCAGATCGTCGGGGCCGGCCTGGCGGTCCAGCAGCCTCTGGAGCAGGGCGTGGAGCTGCACGGTGCCGGCGCGGCAGGGCACGCACTTGCCACAGGATTCCTCGCGGCAGAAGGCCATGAAGAAGGCCGCCAGGGCCACCATGTCGGTGTTCCGGTCCAGCACCACCATGCCGCCGGAGCCCATGATCGTGCCCAGGTCCTGGAGGCTTTCGTAATCCACTGGGGTGTCGAGCCGATCGGCGGGCACGCAGCCCCCGGAGGGACCGCCGGTCTGGACCGCCTTGACGGCGGAACCATCGGGGGTGCCCTCCCCCATCTCCAGCACGATCGTGGCCAGGCTGGTGCCCATCGGCACCTCCACCAGACCGCCTCGGCGCACATGGCCGGTGAGGCTGAACACCTTGGTGCCCGCGCTGCCGGCGGTGCCGATGGCGGCGAACCAGTCGGCGCCCTCCCGCAGGATCGGCGCCACATTGGCGAAGGTCTCCACGTTGTTGATCAGCGTCGGCGCGCCGCCCACCCCCCGCTCGGCCGGGTAGGGCGGCCGGGGCCTCGGCGTGCCCCGCCGGCCCTCAATCGAGGCGATCAGGGCCGTTTCCTCCCCGCAGACATAGGCGCCGGCCCCCACCCGCACCTCCAGCGCGAAGCGGAACGCCGTGCCGAGCAGCCCGTCCCCGAGCCGCCGGTGCCGCTGGGCGTCGTCAATGGCGCGGCGCAGGGTGTCGATCGCCAGGCCGTACTCGGCCCGGATGTAGATCACCCCCCGGTCGGCCCCGACCGCATAGGCGGCGATCGCCATCCCCTCCAGCACCCGGTGGGGATCCCCCTCCAGCACGCTGCGGTCCATGAAGGCGCCGGGGTCGCCCTCATCGGCATTGCAGACCACCACCTTGCCGTCACCGGGCATCCGGGCGACGGTGGCCCACTTGAGGCCGGTGGGGTAGCCGGCGCCGCCGCGGCCGCGCAGGCCGCTGCGGCGGATCTCCGAGACCACCTCCGGCGGGGAGAGCTCCCGCAGCACCCGCCCCAGCTGGTCGTAGGCCCCGGCGGCGATCGCCTCCTCGATCCGGTTCGGGTCGATCCGGCCGCAGCGCTCGAGCACGATCCGCCGCTGGCGGCGGAAGAAGGGGTGGTCCTGGTCGATCCGCTCCCCCGCGGCGGGACTCCAGGCCAGGGGGGGCGGCGGTTCGCCCGGCCGCTCCTGGTGCAGCCGGTGGGCCAGGGCCGCGATCAGCGGCGCCGCATCCTCCGGGGTGACGCCGCCGAACAGGGCTCCATCCGGATCGAGGGCGAGCAGCGGACCCTGGCTGCAGGGCCCCAGGCAGCCCACCCCCCGCAGAGCGATCCGATCCCCCAGCTCCGCTCGGCTGAGGGCGGTGTCGAGGGCCTGGTGGAGGGCGCCGCCGCCACAGGCCAGGCAACCGGCGGAGTTGCAGCAGCGCAGCCGCAGGGGGCTGGTCATGGCAACGGCTCCCGCTCCGGTTCCTCCCCCGCCAGCTCCCGCAGCCGCTCCAGCAGGGCCGCCGTGTTCGGGGGCCGGGCCACGGCTCCGTCGATGAGCACCACCGGCGCGCCGCTGCAGGTGCCGATGCAGCGCACCGACCCCAGGCTGATCGCGCCATCGGAGCGGACCTCGCCGAGCTGGATCCCCAGGGCCGCCTCCAGGGCCCGGATGAGGGCCGGGGCTCCGTTCACCGCGCAGGCGGTGCCGGTGCAGACGATGCAGCCGTGACGGGCCTGGGGCTGGAAGCGGAACAGGTGGTAGAAGCTGGCCGTGCCCAGCACCCGGCTGAGCGGCAGCTCCAGGCGGTCGGCCACATGGCGCAGCAGGGGCTCCTCCAGATGGCCGTAGAGCTCCTGGGCCCGGTGCAGCACCTCGATCAGGGCGTCAGGCCGGTGGCCCCGCCGGTGCAGACACGGTTCCAGGGCCGCGAAGGCCCCCCCGGGGGTGATGGTGTCGAGGCCGGCCTCGGCCATGGCGATGACCCTCCCTGGCTCTCAACGTAGGAACGGACGGCGGCCGTGGTCCATCGGGGTTGCCCGTCGTCACGGTGGGTGGGGCCTGGCTCCCTAACCTGGGGGAGAACGCAGAAGGTTTCCCCTGATCACCGGTCTGACCCGTTTCCTCTACGTGCTGGGACCGGTCTTCATCCTTTCCGTCCACCTGGGCTGCCTGCTGCTGCTGGTCACCGGCTTCACCCTGGGCTCGATCGCCTGGGCGATCGGGCTCTATCTGGTGCGGATGCTGGCCACCACAGCGATCTTCCATCGGCTGATCACCCATGCCAGCTACCAGGCGCCGCGACCGGTGGTCTGGGTGGGCGCCCTGGTGGCCACCTCGGCCGGACAGATGGGGCCGAGCTGGTGGAAGGCGCACCATCTGGAGCACCACCGCCACGTGGACACCGGCCTCGATCCCCACACGCCCCTGCTGCCGGTGGGGGGCCTGCTGGGGTTCTGGCACTCCCAGGCGGGCTGGTTGCTCCATGCCTCCTTCTTCCCGGAGCGGCTGCCGGCCGATGTGGAGGCGGACCCGGTGCTGCGGCTGATCGACCGGCTGCAGGTGGTACCGCCCCTGGTCCTGGCGGTGCTGTCCTATGCCCTGGGGGGCTGGACCTGGCTGGCGGCCTACTGCCTGAGCACCACTGTGCTGTTCCATGCCGTGGCCAGCGTGAACTCTGTCTCCCATCTGGTGGGGGATCAACCGTTCCGCACCGACGACCAGAGCCGCAACAACCGCTGGGTCGCCCTGCTGACCCTCGGCGAAGGCTGGCACAACCTGCATCACGCCTTTCCGGCGTCGGTGCGGCAGGGCTTCACGGTGCGGGATGGGCAGCTGCGGCACCTGGCCGATCCCACCTACGGCTTCATCCGCCTGCTGGAGCGCTGGGGCTGGGCCGGGCGGCTGCGCCTTCCCGCTCCGGAGGTGCTGCTCAGGCAGGCGCGCCCGTGAGGGCCTCCCACTGGCGGCGCAGGGCCGGCGGCACCGGGCGAGGCTGAAAGTCCCGCGGATCGGCCGGACCGTGGCGCAGCACGGCGTTCACCAGGGAGGCGGAGTGGCGGCCGTTGTTGATGGCGCCGTGGGGAACACCGGGGGGGATGCGCACCAGCACGGGCTCGTCCTCCCGCAGGGTGATTCCGACCAGTCGTCCCGCCTGGAGCACCACCAGATCAAGGGATCCGCGCAGCACGATCAGCTGATCGGTCTGGTGGCGGTGGCAGAAGAGCTCGCAGGGCTGTTCGGGGGCGACCTCGGCGGTCAGGGTCTCGTCGCTGGGCTGGGCCGGGCAGAACCGGGTGCGTCCGGTGGTGGAGCGCTCCAGCTGGATCACCTCCACCCGTCTGGTGTGCTGTCTGGAGAGGGGCATGGCGGTCTCGATCAATTCATCAACATTGGTGACAGATTGATCGAAGAAATGGCTGAATCGCTACCAAGTGAGCTACTGGCTGGAGCTTCGGTGCCGCCGTGGGGCCACCCGGTCCGTGTTCAGGAGAGCAGGGAGCGGTTGTCGGCTTCGAGCCGGGCCAGTTCGGTGAGAATGGCGCGGTTGTCCAGCTGGATCCGCTGCAGGGTTTCGGCCGCCAGGCGCTCGGTGGAGGCGGTGCGGTCGGCGAGGGCGCGCAGCCGCTCCCGGTAGTGCCGCAGGAGCCCTGTGTCGGCCTGGTCCAGCCTGCTGAGAATCTCAGGCCGGGAAGCAGGGTCATCGGGAATTGCGAAACCCGTCATGGCGTCGGAAATGGTTCAAGTTGAACTAATGGAGCCGAAGCGCTTCGTCCAAGTCTGAAGGCTGGGATCGTGCCCTTTCGATGGCGTGATCAATCGACAAGATTGGTGTGCTGCAGCCAATCCTCCAGCCCTCGCCCCCCCCATCGGCTTGCCGGCAGCAGCAGGAATCAGCGATTCCGCCAGAGATAGGGATCGTTGCGGGAGGGGTTGCGCGTATCGAAGCGCATTCCTTTTTCCACGTTCATGATGGCGTTCTCCACATCGATCAACGCCTGTTTGCGATAGCCGCCCTTGTCGGCGGTTGCATTGAGCAGTTGGATCCTGGCCTGGCGCAGGCTCTCGAGGGCGGCCTGCATCCGGGGCTGTTGCTGGGCCAGGCCCTGGCCGGACCAACCGATGACAGTTCCCAGCAGGGTGGCTGAACCGATCAGGGCCACGCGGCCGATCATGGTTGGAGTGTTCGATTTGATCATGGTTTTTGGAGGAGACATGTGCTGGAACCCCATCAGGATCGCCAGGCGATGTGACTGAACGATGAGATGTCGATTCGGCAGATGTTATCAGCTGTTTCTGAGTTCGCCAGGGCCCAGAACAGCTGGGGATGGAAGGCTCCAGTCCGGGCGATTCCCTGTCCATTCTCATGAATCCGGACCGCCCCGTCGCCAGCCCTCCGTCGTTCGGAGGCCGACGCGTCCGGGTGCAAGTCCTCCCTCAGTCCGCCGCCATCGGGCTGGTGTGGCGCTGCGGAGGCTCCACAATGGGGGCGTCCGACAGCCGCGGCCTTCCAGGCGATTGACGCTGGCCGAGCCCTGGAGCGGCTGATCCCTGGGCCGCGGTGTCTCCAGCCCCACCACCCTCGCCGGAGCCGATGAACCGGGGCTGGTGTGGCGCGCTGAACGGGCCGTGCTGGATTCGAACCAGCGACCGTGCGATTAGAAGTCGCATGCTCTATCCGGCTGAGCTAACGGCCCATCGTCGCACCTTAGAGTGGCGCGCTGCGAACCCTTGCTCCATGGCGGCCTCCCGGCTCAGCGATCCCCAGAAACAGGAGCTGGTGGCGCGCTGGCGAGCGGGCGAGTCCAGCTCCGCCCTCGCCCAGACCTACGGCTGCAGCCCGAACACCGTCACCCGGGTGGTGAAGACGGCGCTTGGGGCGGAGCTCTACAACCAGCTCAAGCTCCAGCGGGGCCAGCCGGAGCCCGCCAGGGCGGCCAGGGGGGCGGGCACGGTTTCCGTCACCGCCGCCCCCTCGGCCGCGCCGGTGGCCGTGCCCATGGCCCCCATCCCGCTGGCCCTGGACGACGGGGACGACGACCCCCTGGACCCGGAGGATGCCGACGATGGCGGAGCCGGGGTGCTCGCCATCGATGACGCCGATGATTTCGGTGACGCCTCCGAGGAGGACAGCGACGCCGAGGAGGACGGCGATGCCGATGAGGCCTCCTTCGAGGGTGATGACGAAGGCAATGTGTTCACCACCGTGGCGGTGTCCCTAGCCCTGGACGACCGCCCGCCCGCCGCCTGCCAGCCCCTCGAGCAGGCGGCGCTGCCCGAAAGCCTCTACATGCTGGTCGACAAGCTGGTGGAACTCCAGGCCCGCCCGCTCAGCGATTTCCCCGAGCTGGGTCGCCTCAGCGACGACGAGCAGGCCCGCCAGGCCCTTGTGGTGTTCGCTAACCCCCGCCAGGCCAAACGTCACTGCGGCCGCACCCAGCGGGTGATCAAGCTGCCCGACAGCCGCGTGATCGGCCGCACCGCCCCCTATCTGCTCACCCAGGGGATCACCCGGCTGGTGATGGAAGGGGCCGTCTACGCGCTGCCCGGCTCCTGAGCGGAGTCCAGGCGGCCCGCCCGTCTAGGGCCCCGGATCCCGCCGGGGCAGGAGCAGGGCGGCGGCACTGCCGCCGCTGATCACCCCCAGGGCCAGGGCGATCCCCACCAGCACGCCGCTGGGCAGGGGTGCGCTGCGGCCGACCCCGAGCCGCAGGCTGGGGCGCTCGGAGAGGTTCTGGGCCCCCAGGCAGAGGATCAGCAGCAGCAGCAGGCCGCCGCCGAGGCTGGTGAGCAGCAGGCGCAGGCGCAGCAGCATCAGGCCGGATCGCTTCGATGCAGCAGACCGTAGAGGTTGCGGCGGGACAGGCCCGTTTCCTCAGCCAGTTGGCGGGCGGCGTCGCCGTTGCTGAGGCCGCCCGCCACCCGCCGCTCCAGCTCATCGCGCAAGGCCTCCTCCTCCCAGGCGGGCGCCGCCGCCCCGGGCGCGCCGCCCAGCACCAGCGTGCATTCCCCCCGGGGGGCCACCCGGCGGAAGTGCTCCAGGGCCGCGCCCACGCTGGGTCCGATCTGCTCCTCGTGCCGCTTGGTGAGCTCCCGGGCCACCTGCAGCGGACGATCCCCCAGCTCGGCCAGCAGATCCTCCAGCAGGGCGAGCAGCCGGTGCGGCGCCTCGAACAGCACCACGGTGCGGGACTCGCCGGCCAGTTCCCGCAGCCGGCGGCGCCTGGGGCCCGGACGGGGGGGCAGGAACCCCTCGAAGCAGAAACGGCCGCTGGGCAGGCCGCTGCTCACCAGGGCGGTGGTGACGGCGCAGGGCCCCGGCACGCAGATCACCGGCCGGCCGGCGGCGCGGGCGGCCGCCACCAGCAGCTCGCCCGGATCGGAGATGCCCGGCAGGCCGGCGTCGCTGATCACCGCCAGGCTCTCGCCGGCCTCCAGCGCCGCCAGCAGCTCCGGCAGCCGGGCGCTCTGGTTGTGCTGATGGAAACTGAGCAGCCGGCCGGGGGGGCCGAGGCCGGCCAGCAGGCTGCCGCTGTGGCGCGTGTCCTCGCAGGCGATCCGGTCGACACCGGCCAGCACGCGCTGGGCGCGGGGGGAGAGATCGGCCCGGTTGCCGATCGGCGTTCCCACCAGATAGAGCACGCCCGGGGCCGGTTCGCTGCCTTGCTCCACAATGCTGCTCAGAATTCCCTGGGACCCGTTCCATGATGGCTTCCCCCATCCTTCCCGCCGGCATCGAGGTGGAGGAGCTGCTGGACGTGCTGCGGCGCCTCAGCTGGGATTCGGCCGACATTCTGCGGGCCTACGCCCGCGCCGAGCAGCCGCCCTTCGGCTTCGAGCCCGCCCTGAGCGTGGATGACGGTGGCGAGGGACCGGTCACCGCGGCTGATCTGGCGGTGAACCGCCACCTGCTGGAGGGCCTGGCGGATGCCTTCCTCAGCGCCCCCTGGACCCTGCTGAGCGAGGAAACCGCCAAGGGGCAGCTGCGGGAGGGGGAGCCGCTGGCGGCGGAATGGCTCTGGATCCTCGATCCGCTCGATGGCACCAAGGATTTTCTCCAGGGCACCGGCGAGTACGCCGTGCATCTAGCCCTGGTGCGGGGGCGCGAGCCGGTGCTGGGGGTGGTGCTGCTGCCGGAACGCGAAGAACTCTGGTTCGGCCTGGTGGGGGCCGTCTCGGAGGCCTTGATCGGGGGTGCCTGGCGGGAGAACCGCGCCGGCGAGCGCTTTGCGCCCCAGCTGAGTGACCGGCAGGATCCCCCCGAGCTGGTGCTGGTGGCCAGCCGCAACCACCGCGATCAGCGGCTGGAGCAACTGGTGGGGGCCCTGGAGCTGGGCTCTTCCCTGGCGGTGGGCAGTGTGGGCTGCAAGGTGGCCACGATCCTGCGGGGGGACACCGATCTCTACATCTCCCTCTCGGGCCGCAGCGCCCCGAAGGACTGGGACATGGCGGCTCCGGAGGCGGTGCTGCGGGCGGCGGGAGGGGCCTTCAGCCATGCTGATGGCCGTCCCCTCACCTACAACACCGGCGACGTGCGCCAGGCCGGCTGTCTGATCGCCAGCCACGGACCGGCCCATGCGCTGCTCTGTGCCCGGGCGAGCGCGGCGATGGCCACGATCGATCCGGGCTTCGTGGTCTGATCGGATCCTCCCTCGGCGGGAAGGATCAGACGGTGATGGAGACCGGCGCTGGTTCCTGGACCACCCCGCGCAGGGTCAGATTGATGCGACCGCGGTTGTCGATCTCCCGCACCCGCACGGTGACCTGATCACCCACCTTCACCACATCTTCCACCTTCTCGACCCGGGCTTCGGAGAGCTGGGAGATGTGGATCATCCCCTCCTTGCCGGGAAGGATCTCCACGAAGGCGCCGATCGGGATGATACGGGTGACCGATCCGCTGAACTGCTCCCCTTCGCTGACGCGGCGGGTGAGACCCTCCACGATCCGCTGGGCCGCTTCGGCGGCGGCGCCGTCGTGGCTGGCGATCGTGACGATGCCGCCGTCCTCGATGTCGATTTTGGTGTTGGTGCGTTCGGTGATGCCCTTGATCGTGCGGCCGCCGGGGCCGATCACGGTGCCGATCAGTTCCGGGTCGATGCGGAAGCTGAGCAGGCGCGGGGCGTGGGGGGAGAGTACGTCGCGGGGCTTGCCGATCGCCTCCAGCATCTTCTCGAGGATGTGCAGCCGGGCCGGCCGGGCCTGGTTCACGGCGTCGGCGATGGTGGCCACCGCCAGACCGCTGATCTTCATGTCCATCTGCAGGGCGGTGATGCCCTTCTCGGTGCCGGCCACCTTGAAGTCCATGTCACCGAGGAAATCCTCGATGCCCTGGATGTCGGTGAGGATGCGCACCTCGTCGCCCTCCTTGATCAGACCCATGGCGGCGCCGCTGACCGGGGCCTTCAGGGGGACGCCGGCATCCATCAGCGCCAGGGTGCTGCCGCAGACCGAGCCCATCGAGGTGGAGCCGTTGGAGCTGAGGCACTCCGACACCACCCGCAGCACGTAGGGGAAGGATTCCTTCGGCGGCAGCACGGGCACCAGGGCCCGTTCGGCCAGGGCGCCGTGGCCGATCTCCCGGCGGCCGGGGGACCGCATCGGCCGGGTTTCACCGACGGAGTACGGGGGGAAGTTGTAGTGGTGCAGGTAGGTTTTTTCGCTGGACGGATTGAGATCGTCGAGCTCCTGGGCATCGCTGGGGGTGCCCAGGGTGGCGGTGGAGAGCACCTGGGTGAGCCCGCGCTGGAACAGCCCCGAACCATGCACCCGTTTGGGCAGCACGCTCACGGCCGCCGTGATCGGCCGCACCTCGTCGAGGGCGCGACCGTCGACCCGCCTGCCCTCGCTGAGGATCTGGGCGCGCATCAGCTTCTTGGTGATGCCTTTGTAGGTGTTGCCCAGGGCCTTGCCGGCGGCGGCGGTGCGGATCGGGTCGTCCTCGTTGAGGGCGGCGATCTTGCCGGCCACCTCCGCCTTGATCGCATCGAGCTGGGCATCGCGCTCGGCCTTGCTGAGGCCGAACTGCTTGAGCACCTCCCCGATGCCGCTGCCGCATTCCTGTTCCAGGAAGGCGGGAAGGGCCGGGTCCTGAACCTGGGGCTCGGGGAGCACCTGCTCGAGGCCCAGATCGGCCAGGAGCTTCTGCTGGGCCTTGATCAGCTCGCCCACGGCTTCGTAGCCGAAGTCGATCGCTTCGATCACATCCTGCTCGGGGAGCTGGTTGGCGCCCGCCTCCACCATCACCACACCGGAGGGGGTGCCGGCCACCACCAGGTCGAGCTCGCTGCGCTCGATCTCCCGGTAGCTGGGGTTGAGCACGAAATCATCGCCCAGCAGGCCGACGCGCACGGCCGCCATCGGGCCGTGGAAGGGGATCTTCGCCAGCAGGGTGGCGATCGAAGCGCCGGTGACCGCCAGCACATCGGGCGGGACCCGCTCATCGAGCGAGAGCGTGGTGGCCACCACCTGGAGATCGTCCCGCAGCCAGGAGGGGAACAGGGGCCGCAGGGGCCGATCGATCAGGCGGGTCGTGAGGATGGCCCGCTCGGGGGGACGGGCCTCCCGGCGGAAGAAGCTGCCGGGGATGCGGCCGGCGGCGTAGAGGCGCTCTTCGTAATCGCAGGTGAGGGGGAGGAAATCGATCCCTTCGCGGCCCTTGGAGCGGGTGGCCGTGACCAGCACGGCGGTGTCACCACATTCGACCAACACGGAGCCCCCGGCCTGGGGGGCGAACAATCCTGTGGTCAGCCGGATCTCCCGACCATCGAAGGAGACCGTCTGAATCTGTCCTGGCACGTCGTTTTATGTCCGTTTTGTTATCACCCACCATTCTCGCATCCGGCCTGTTGCGGGTCGCGGCGGGCTCCGGGGCGCCGCCTACCAGCTCGATTTGACCACGCCGGGCAGCAGTCCCTTGTGGGCGCGCTCCCGCAGCTGGTTGCGGCAGAGCCCGAAATCCCGGTAGAAGCCGCGGGGCTTGCCGGTGGCCCAGCAGCGGTTGCGCACACGGCTGGGGGCGCTGTTGCGCGGCAGGGCCTGGATCTGGCGATGGATCTCCAGGCGCTGCATCGGGTCAGCGGCGGCCTCGAAGGAGGCCTTGAGGGCGGCGCGCCTGGCGGCGAAGCGCTCCACCATTTTCTTGCGCTTCACATCCCGCGCAATCATCGACTTCTTCGCCATGCGGCCGCTGTGACTCAATCTGGGGGTGACCCAACCTACCGTGTGGCCGGTCCCGCCCGGCGCCGTCCCGACGGGTCGTGCTCCAGGTGGCTGGGGCAGAGGTCGGCCAGGGCGCAGCCGGCGCAGAGCGGCTTGCGGGCGTTGCAGATCGCCCGGCCGTGGAAGATCAGCCGGATTGAGAAGGTTTCCCACTGGGGCCGGGGCAGCAGCCGCATTAGATCCGGTTCGATCCGGCGGGGATCGCTCTGGCGCGTGAGGCCGAGGCGGTTGCTGAGCCGCCGCACGTGGGTGTCCACCGTGACGCCGGCATTGATGCCGTAGGCGTGGGCCAGCACCACGTTGGCGGTCTTGCGGGCCACCCCCGGCAGCTCCAGCAGCTCCTCCATGCTGCGGGGCACCGCGCCGCCATGGCGCTCGAGCAGCAGCCGCGAGGCGGCCACGATGTGCTTCGCCTTGTTGCGGAAGAAGCCGGTGGAGGCCACGTAGGGCTCGAGGTCGGCGGGGGCAACGGCCGCGGCCGCCGCCGCGTCGGGGAAGCGCTCGAACAGGGCTGGGGTGACCCGGTTGACCCGCTCGTCGGTGCACTGGGCCGAGAGGATGGTGGCCACCAGCAGCTCCCAGGGGGTGCGCCAGTTCAGGGAGCAGGTGGCTTCGGGGTAGAGCGCGCCGAGCCGCTCCAGGATCAGGGGCGCCCGCTGGCGGGCGGTGGGGAAGCGGGGGCGCCGGGCGGTCACCGCCACCTCAGCGGCTGAGCAACTGCTGCACCACCGAGAGCTGACTGGTGTCGCGCACGATCAGCACCGCGCTCAGCCCCACCAGCAGCAGGAAGCCCGACTGCATGAAGGCGAGTTGCAGGCGCTCGGGCAGGGGGCGGCCCCGCACGCCCTCGAGCAGCAGCAGGGCGAACTGGCCGCCGTCGAGCAGGGGCAGCGGCAGGGCGTTGAGCACGGCCAGGTTGATCGAGATCAGGGCCGCGAACACGAACAGGCTGCCGCCGCCCTGGCGGGCCAGGTTGGCCCCCATCTCGACGATCTTCACCGGACCCGACACCTGGGGCGCCGTTTCACCGAAGCGGGTGACCAGGGCGGTGAAGCCCTCCACGGTGCGGCGGGTGAGCTGCACGAAGATCCGGTTGGTCTGGCCGATCAGCTCCAGCGGCCCCCGGGCGGGGCGGAACACCTCGCTGCCGTTGGGCTGGAGCTGGGCGCCGATGCGGCCGATGCCACCCTGATCGGAGGGGGTGAGGCGCAGGCTGAGCCGCTGGCCGCCGCGGTCGGCCTCCAGGGCCAGGGTGCGCTGGGGCGCGCCCTGGATGTCGGCCACCAGGTCGGCCACGGCGCCCTGGTGGCCGCTGATCGGCACACCGCCAAGACTGAGGATGCGATCGCCCGCCTGCAGGCCGGAGGCGGCGGCCGCCTGGCCCGGCTGGACGGCGGCCACCACCACCCCCGGACTGGCGCTGAAGCCGGCCGGCACCCCCACCACCAGCCCCTGGCCCAGCAGCACGGCCCAGGCCAGCAGCAGGTTGGCCAGCACACCGGCGGCGATCACCAGGGCCCGCTGGGGCAGGGGGCGGTTGCGCAGCAGGTCGGGGTCGTCGGCGGGGATGGGGCTGTCCTCGTCGTCGTCGGGGAAGGCGACATAGCCGCCCAGGGGGATCGCCCGCAGGGCGAACTGGACGCCGCGTCGCTGGCGTTCCAGCAGCACCGGCCCGAAACCGATCGAGAAGCCACTGACGCGGATGCCCTGCCAGGTGGCGGCGAAGAAGTGGCCGGCCTCGTGCACCACGATCAACCCCGCCAGGATCGCCAGTGCCGCCAGAACGCCCATGCAATGCCCTGCCCAGAAGGCTCCATTGTGGAGCGTTCAGGCGTCGGCCCGGAGCACGTCGGTGCCGAGGTAGGGGGCCAGGGGGGCGGGAAGCCGCACGCTGCCGTCGCTCTGCTGGCCGTTTTCGAGCAGGGCCGCCATGGTGCGGCCCACGGCCAGGCCGCTGCCGTTGAGGGTGTGGAGCAGGCGGGTTTTCTTCCCCTCCTTCAGGCGGATGGAGGAGCGCTGCGCCTGGAACTCGCCGCAGCTGCTGCAGCTGGAGATCTCCCGGTAGGCGCCGGCGCCCGGTAGCCACACCTCCAGGTCGAAGGTGCGCTCGGCGGAGAAGCCCAGATCGCCGCAGCAGAGTTCGATCACCCGGTAGGGCAGATCGAGGGCCTGCAGCACCGCCTCCGCGTCGGCGGTGAGCTGCTGGTGGGCGGCCTCGGAGGCGTCGGGGTGGCAGAACCAGTAGAGCTCCACCTTGTTGAACTGGTGGAGGCGGATCAGGCCGCGGGTGTCGCGGCCGTAGGAGCCGGCCTCGCGGCGGAAACAGGGGGTGTAGGCGGCGTAGCGCAGGGGCAGCGCCTCGGCCGGGATCAGCTCATCGCGGTGGAACGAGGTGATCGGCACCTCGGCGGTGGGCGTGAGCCAGAGGTCGTCGTCGGCGCAGCGGAAACTTTCCTCGGCGAACTTGGGCAGCTGGCCGGAGCCGGTGAGGCTGGCGCTGTTGACCAGGATCGGCGGCAGCAGCTCGCGGTAGCCCCGGCTGGCGTGCAGATCGAGCATGAAGCTGATCAGGGCCCGCTCCAGCCGGGCGCCCTGGCCGATCAGGGTGACGAAGCGGCTCTGGGCGATCCGCACCGAGCGCTCGCTGTCGAGCAGGCCGAGCCGCTCGGCAATCTGCCAGTGCTCCAGGAGCCCCTTGGAATCGCGGGGGGTGCCCCAGCGCCGCCGCTCCACGTTCTCGGCCTCGGAGCGGCCTTCGGGGCAGAGGGGGGAGGGCAGATTGGGGAAGGTGAGCAACTGCTCGCGCAGGCGGGCTTCGAGGGATTTCTCCTCCTCCTCGAACACCGCCACCTGTTGCTTGATCGTGTTGCCCCGATCGCGCAGGGCCTGCACCTCCGGGCTGTGGGGGGCTTCCCCGGCGCGGATGCGCTCACCCACCTGGCGACCGATCCGGTTGCCCTCCGCCTGGAGGTCACTGCGCTGCTGCTCCAGGTCGCGCTCCTGGCGGGCGATCAGCTGGAGGGCCGTGAGATCGAGGGCGATGCCGCGGCGCCCGAGCTGCTGGACGATCAGCTCGGGGTTGTCGCGCAGCAGGCGCTGGTCGAGCACGGCTCCGGTGGCGGGGGCGCGAGAAGCCTACGGGCCGGTGATGGGCCGCTCCTCAGAGCACCTGAACCACTTCGCTCACCTCGGGGATGGACTCGCGCAGCTTGCGCTCAATGCCCATCTTCAGGGTCATGGTGCTGCTGGGGCAGCTGCCGCAGGCGCCCTGCAGCCGCACCTTGACGGTGGGACCATCGATCTCGACGATCTCCACATTGCCGCCGTCCGCCATCAGATAGGGCCGCAGCTCATCGAGCACCCGCTCCACGTTCTCGATCGTGAGGGCGCGGGGATCGGAGATCGGGGCGGTTTCGGTGGTCATGGCTGGGGAAGGGTGGCGGTGCATCCAGCGTAGGGAGTGGACCTGGGGGCTGACGAACCCGGCGGCCGTGCCCGGGGCGGGCGGCGGCGAGCTCCGGGGGGGAGGCCCGGGGGGGAAGGCACCCGAGGGCGGCTCCCTAGGATCACAGGCCAGAGTTCACCGCGCCCGAGCCGGGAATCAACCACCGCATGACCGATGTTCCCGTTCAGCGGATCCGTAATTTCTGCATCATCGCCCACATCGACCACGGCAAATCGACCCTGGCCGATCGACTGCTGCAGGACACGGGAACCGTGGCGGTGCGGGACATGCAGGAGCAGTTTCTCGACAACATGGAGCTGGAGCGGGAGCGGGGCATCACGATCAAGCTCCAGGCCGCCCGGATGGAGTACAGCGGCGCCGATGGCCACACCTACATCCTCAACCTGATCGACACCCCTGGCCATGTGGACTTTTCCTATGAGGTGAGCCGCAGCCTGCAGGCCTGTGAGGGGGCGCTGCTGGTGGTGGATGCCAGCCAGGGGGTGGAGGCGCAGACGCTGGCGAACGTGTATCTGGCGCTGGAGAATGATCTGGAGATCATCCCGGTGCTCAACAAGATCGATCTGCCCGGCGCCGATCCGGAGCGGATCAAACAGGAGATCGAATCGATCATCGGGCTCGACACCTCCAGGGCGATCGACTGCTCCGCCAAGACGGGGCTGGGCATCCCGGAGATCCTCGAGGCGATCGTGGAGCGGGTGCCACCGCCGCCGGATCGGGTGGCCGAGCCGCTGCGGGCCCTGATCTTTGACTCCTATTACGACCCCTACCGGGGCGTGATCGTGTATTTCCGGGTGATCAGCGGACGGGTCGCCAGGAAGGACAAGGTGCTGCTGATGGCCAGCAAGACCAGCTACGAGCTCGATGAGGTGGGCGTGATGGCGCCCGACCAGCGCCAGGTGGAGAGCCTCCATGCCGGCGAGGTGGGCTACCTGAGCGCCTCGATCAAGGCGGTGGCCGATGCCCGCGTCGGCGACACGATCACCCTGCTGGCCGATCCGGTGGCCGAGCCCCTGCCGGGCTACACCGAAGCCAAGCCGATGGTGTTCTGCGGCCTGTTCCCCACCGACGCGGATCAGTATCCCGATCTGCGCGAGGCCCTCGACAAGCTCAGGCTCTCCGATGCGGCCCTCAAGTACGAGCCGGAAACCAGCAGCGCCATGGGCTTCGGCTTCCGCTGTGGCTTCCTGGGGCTGTTGCACATGGAGATCGTGCAGGAGCGGCTGGAGCGGGAGTACAACCTGGATCTGATCGTCACCGCACCCTCGGTGATCTATCAGGTGAACATGATCGATGGCAGCGTGCTCATGGTGGATAATCCCGCCACCCTGCCCGATCCCCAGAAGCGGGAATCGATCGAAGAGCCCTACGTGAAGCTGGAGATCTACACCCCAAACAGTTACAACGGCACCCTGATGGAGCTGTGCCAGGAGCGGCGAGGGGAGTTCATCGACATGAAATACATCACCACCGATCGGGTGACCCTGCACTACGAAATGCCGCTGGCCGAGGTGGTCACTGATTTCTTCGATCAGATGAAGAGCCGCACCAAGGGCTACGCCTCGATGGAATACAGTCTGATCGGCTATCGCAAAAACGAGCTGGTGCGCCTCGATGTGCTGATCAATGCCGAGAAGGCCGATCCGCTCACCACGATCGTGCACCGTGACAAGGCCTATAACGTGGGCAAGAGCCTGGTGGAGAAGCTGAAGGAGCTGATTCCCAGGCAGCAGTTCAAGATTCCGATCCAGGCCTCGATCGGCAGCCGCATCATCGCCAGCGAAAGCATCAGCGCGATCCGCAAGGATGTGCTGGCCAAATGCTACGGGGGCGACATCTCCCGCAAGAAGAAACTGCTCAAGAAGCAGGCCAAGGGCAAGAAGCGCATGAAGGCGATGGGCAAGGTGGATGTGCCCCAGGAGGCCTTCATGGCGGTGCTGAAGCTGAACCAGTGAGCCGGCTGGGACTCAGTTGATCAGAGTGACCCGGGTGGTGGCCTGGTTGCCGGTGCGGATCATCGGGTTGGCTCCGTCGGGATCCCTCACCGTGAGGTCGTAATGGAGGGACTTGGGATCGGTGGTGTTGGTGAGCGTCAAAGTGGTGTTGAGGCTCACCGTGGAGGCCTGGCGGCCTCCGGAGAAATCAAGGCTGCCGTTGGCCTGAACCGGAGGGCCGCAGCGATTCAGGCTGGCGGTGGCACCCGTACCGGTGACGTAGTAATCGATCGGAGTGGTGGGCAGGACGGCCACATTGCTGCCGAGGTTGGGCACGTTGATGGTGAACAGCGCGTTGCCGGTGACGCCGGCGCAGCCGCTGACGGGCTGGCCGTAGGAGATGGAGGCACCTTCGCTGATCTCGGCGAGCAGAAAGAAGCCGAGTCGGCCCATGTCGTTTCGGAGGGCCTGGGCGGTTTCCATCGTGCGGCCGCTCCTGATCTGGGAGACCACGGTGCTGGCGGAGGCGGCCAGCAGCAGCGACCCGATCGCGGCGGCGACCAGCAGTTCCACCAGGGTGAAACCGGCCGAGGCGGCTCGTCTCCGGGGGCGGATGCGGAAGTGGGGCGGGGTGGTGGTGGGCACGCGACGGGGCAAGGGCAGGAGTTCAATAGACGGTGAAGGAATCGCAGGCGGCCCCAACGCTGGCCGCGTTGCTGTTGCCGCCGATGCGGATCAGCCCCACGGTGGCAGTGAGGCGCACACAGCGCAGCAGGGTGCTGCCGGCGAGCAGCACTTTGACGTCGGTGTCCACCACCGCCGAGATGGAGCCCCGGGGGGTGAAGCTGACGGTGAGGGGGGCGGCAGGAACCAGGGCCACGTCATAGCGATCGGGGCTGGCGGCGAGGCCCGGCAGCAGAAATGCCCTGGCGCTGGGGTCGGCGGCCGACACCGGCGATGTGGCGGCGCAGGCGGCTGGGGTGACCCTGGCCAGCTCAGCGCCAGCCGCCTTGGGGCTGGGGTTGGGGCTGAAGGTGACCGTGCAGCCGGTGGGGGAGTTGGAGCCGAGACGCTGGGAGGCGCCACGGATGGATTCCAGCCAGCCGGCCAGTTCGATCGCCGCGCTGTTGACCCGCTCCCGCCGCCATTCCGCGCCGGTGGCGTTGATCACCGCCGCGGAGAGGATGCCGAGCACGGCCACCGTGACCATCAGTTCGATCAGGGTGAAGCCTCCTGCGGCCAGGCGTGAGGGGAGGGTTCTGGTCACGGGCACCAGGCGGCCACCGTGGGAACCACCACCACCACCCGGTTCGCCTCCGGGCCTGCATAGGTGATGCGCAGGCGATGGGCCGTTGAGGTGGTGTCGTTCACCACGGTGCGGGTGATGCCCTGGGGCTGGGCTCGGCCGTTGATCGCGGCCACCAGGGCCCCGTTCAGGTCGCCCGTGACCGGATTGGAGCAGGCGGTTTCGAAGCTGACGATCGCCGCGGCGTTGGTGGGGAAGTAGTAGGTCTCGGTGCGGGCCGGGATGCTCCCGCAGCTGAACCCACCACTGCCGGTGCACCAGGTATAGGTTTCGGCCAGATCCCGGATGGCGGCGACATCACTGTCGATCTGGGCCTGACCGCGGCTGCGCGCTTCGCTGCTGCGCATGGCCCCGGTGGAGACCATGCTGAGCGTGGCGGCCATCGACAGAGTAATCGCGAGCAACACCGTGCCGATCAGGATTTCCACGATCGAGAAGCCATCCGGAGCAGGGACCGGGCGGAAGCGATGGAGGCGGGTGACCTTCAAGGCACTCAGAACAGCGAGGTGGAGGTGGTGCTGCGAGCGACCCAGTCGAACAGGGGGAGCGGGAAGCCGGGCGGAAGGAAGAAGGAATTGGAATTCGGGGGGACGAACAGCTGAGTCAGATAATTGGGCCGATTGGATAATCCCATTTCGAGGTCGTTCACCCACAATGAACCGGTGTAGTTGGGGGTGAACGTTTCGTCTTCGTTGTTATTGTCGGAGCGAAGAAAGAGTTTGCCTTCGGGAAGATACATGAACAGGTCACGGATGAACCCGTCATCGCCGACGCGGATTTCGATGTCTTTGTCGCTGTAGAAGACGGCCTTGCTGGAATCGTCCGGTGGGGCCGACTGGGAACAGGCCTGACTGGGACCGGGCACCGTGTCACAGGAGACATGCACGATCTGACCGTCGTCAAATCCGCCGATCAGATCAACGCCGGTGGCGTTCCAAGCCTCATTGAAATAGAGGTAGATCGGTGCGCCGGAGGTGTCAATGATGAAGCTGTTGTTGTTGATTCGGTTGGCTTCGCTGGTTCCTGGCAAAGGGCTGTCAGCACCGCAATTGGTGTTGCCGGCCTGCGCTGGCGATGTGTCATCACACACGGTCAGCCTTGAAATTCTGCAATGGAAGCCATCATCGATTCCATTGGTGGACTTGGCGCAGAATTCGTTGATTCCGGCAGAGGTGCAATCGGCCACCGTGGTTGAGAGGGCGAGATTGCCGGCGTCGTCGTCGTTGGTGGTAGCCAGGGTGTTGACGTTGTTGGCGTTGCAGAGCTCCACCCCGTTACCGGCGGCGTTCACGCGCAGATAGTCTTTCGAGGCGGTGGAATCGGAGCGGATCACCGCGCCTATGGTGCAGTCCTGTCCGGTTGGGCAGATGCCGCCGATCTGCTGGAGATAGTTGGGAACCTCGGGAAGATCGATGTTGATCGGGGTGACCGGCACCCCGTCCACGCTGGCGGTGGTTCCGCTGCCCCCGGCCCCCGGGCAGAGGGCCAGGTTTGTGACGCAGAGAATCTCATCGGGCTGGGCCCCCGTTGCCGAGTTCTGCACGCCGATCTGGGAGCCGGGCGTGGCGGTGAGCCCGCCGCCGCTGATGCCCACGAGCACCCTGGGAAAGCTTGGGTCACAGCTGCGGGTGTCGGCGCCGTGGAGCGGCTGGCCGCTGCCGAAGGAGAGCTGGCAGCACTTGGGCACCAGTTGATATTCCCGGGTGAGGGTGGCTCGGGCGCCGCGGAAGCGTCCCTCCACGCTCACCTCCAGGAAGCCGATGTTGGGAGTGGCTGCGGTGCTCGGAGGAATGGGTGGAGCTGCACCGAGATTGATGAGGCTGGTGTTGTAGCGGTCGGTGGCCGGAGCATTGGGGGTGAAGGTGCCGCCGCTGCCGGCGCCGCTGCTGGTGCTGCGGAACCGCCGGGCACGGTTCACGTTCTTCACTTCAAGGCTGTTGAGAACGAACTGGCGGCTGGTGTCCCCGGGGGTGACGTTCTGAACGGTGTTGTTGGCGAGATTGATCGCCTGGTTGGTGGGTGAGGTGCCGGCCGCCACCAGGCAGGGGTTCTGCAGGGCCGTGTTGCCGCTGCTCCAGCTGTTCATCGGCACGTCGGTGACGAGCAGCTTCCGGTTGCGCTCGCGGTTGAGTTCGCTGATGACCAGGGCCAGGCCCGCTTCTGCCGCCTGGCGGGCTTCAAGACTGTCGCCCGTATCAGCGGCGCTGAGGTTGCCCAGGGTGGTGCGGCTGGCCAGGGCCACCGAGCCCAGGATCACGGTGAGGATCACCAGGAACGCCACCGCCAGCGAAAAGCCCGCCTGGCTGTGGCGGGCCCTCCGGCCGGCGGTGCGATCGGCCAGGAGGGCCAGCAGCAGGGATGGGCGCAGCCTCCTCCCGCACCCTGTGCGCCGGACGCCCGAGGAGGGGGTGGGGGAGGGCATGGGCTGGATCACGGCAGTGGTGTAGTGACCGATGCCAAACAACTGAGAATCCTGAGTTACCAGCTCACCCCGATGGACGAGGAGGCGCTGAGAAGCGTGTGAGAAGCCGATGGAGAGTTCCTGACGCCGGCCCGGGGGTCTCTCCCCTGGTCAGGACCGTCCGCTGCGGGGAACGCTCAAGGGGTGCTGACTCAGGAGGGCGCCGATGGCGCGTCGATCGGTTGGGGTGGGGATGGGGAGGCGGGGCCGGGAGGAGGCGGGTTTTCTGCTGCCGCTCTCGTTCGGCACCGCCCTGGTGCTGCTGCTGAGCAGCCTGTCGGTGCAGACGGGGGCCCTGCAGGGCAGCGCCCTGGCGGCGGCGGAGCTGCTCCAGCGCCAGCACGAGGACGCCCTGGATTCGGCGGCCCAGCAGGTGGCGGCGCGGCTCAGCGGCCCCCACGCCTGCCTGCTGCCCCTGGCGTCCTCGCAGTGGCGGAGGCCGGTGCCGGGTTGTCCCGCCGGTCTGGATCCGGCCCTGCTGCAGCGGGGCCGCGTGGGCGAGGAGACCTACCGGCTGGTGTCGTGGCGGCCGGCCGAGGCGGGCGGCGAGGCGGGCGAGGGCCGCCCGGCTGAGCTGCGCCTGGAGCTCGAGGGGGCGGGCGGGGAGCGCCTCTACGCGGTGGCGGTGGCCTCGCTGCTGCCCGATGCCCCCCCGGACGACGCCCTGGAGGCGCCTGAGCCCGCGTCACTCCATGTCCTGTCGGTGCGGGGGATGGGGCGATGAACCTGGTCGAGGTGATGGTGGCCGCGCTGGTGTTCGCCCTGGCGTCGAACGCCTCGCTGCAGCTCTGGAGCAGCAGCGCCAGCTGGAGCCAGCGGGCCCAGCTGCGGCAGGAGACGATGCGGCGGATCGATGGCGTGCTGCTGCGCCAGGAGCACCGGCTGCGCCGGAGCGCCGCCGAGCAGCGGGCGGCGCAGCCAGCCGAGGCGCCACCCCCGGCCGACTGTGCCGGGGCGGCCGAATGGATGGGGCACCAGCTGGCGGCGCCGCTGCCGTTGCCGGAGGGGGTGAGCGAGGTCCTGGAGCCGGCGGCGGCCGAGGGCGGCGGCGGCCTCTGGCTGGTGCTGCGCGCCGAGGAGCAGGCCATCGAGCGGCGCCGGTTGTTTCTGGCGGCGGCCCACGGCCTCTGCCGGCCCGCCGCCACCGACGCGGAGGTGGGGGCATGAGGCGGACCCGTCCCCGGCGCCACCCGGCCAGCGCCGCCGGGTTCTCCCTGATCGAGCTGATGGTGGGGGTGTCGGTGCTGGGAGTGCTGGCCTCTCTGGCGCTGCTGGCGGGGAGCGAAACGCTGGCGCAGCAGCGGCTGGAGGCCGCCACGCGGCGGCTGGCCCAGGGCCTCGAGCGGGGTCGGGCCGAGGCGGAGGAGCGCGGCCGGCCCTGCGGCCTGAGCCTGGGGGCCGGCGGCTGGGAGGAGCCTGCCGGGGGGGAGCTGGAGCCCTGCAGCTCCGGCGTGCGGAGCCTCGATGAGGGGGTGGAGCCGGGGGTGGTGGCTCTGCGCCACACCCTGCCGCCGGTGCTGCGCTTCAGCAGCAACGGCCTGGTGCTCGATGGCGGCACCGTGGTGCTGACCAGCGCGGGCACGGCGCTGGGGCGCTGCCTGGTGATGGCCCTGCCCCTGGGGGTGGTGCGGCTGGGCCGCTACGCCGGAGCGGCGGACGGCCCACCCGAGAGCGCCGCCTGCCAGCCGGATCCGGAGCTGTGAGCATGGGATCGGGGACGGCACGGCGCGGCGGCAGCCGCCGCGATGGCGGGTTCTCGCTGGTGGAGCTGCTGCTGGCGATGGGCCTGGGGCTGGCGTTCTGCGGGGTGGTGATCCAGGCGCTGCTGGGGGAGGGCCGCTCCGCCCAGCGCTTCAGCCGGGCAGTGCGGGAGCGGGAGCACCAGCGGCGGGCCCTGGCGCTGATCCGCTCGGATCTGGAGCGCGCCGTGGCGGTGGTGCGCCCGGAGGAGGGCCCCCAGGCGGTGGTCTGCGGCCTGGCGGGGAGACGGGCGGTGCTGCAGCTGCGCACGGTCACGGGCCAGGGCGCCGGCCGGCGAGAGGCCGCGGTCACCTACGCGGTGGGGGCGCCACCCAGCGGGATCTGGCAGGGGCAGGTGCTGGTGCGCTGCGGACCCGCCTACGGCCTTGATGGTGGCGTCAACCCCGACGCCAGCTTCCAGAGCCGGGTGGTGCTGGATCGGCTGGCGTCCGATCCGCCGGCCTGGAGCGCCTGCGGCGACCTGCCGGGCGCCGCCGTGCTGAACGGGTCAGCGGCGCTGCCGTTCACGGCCTGCCTCGATCCAGGCGGCCAGCTGGTGGCCCTGCGGCTGGAGCAGCGCTTCGAGAGCGCGGGGGAGCGCCCCCAGCGGCTGAGCAGCGAGGCGGTGGCGGGGGCGGGCTGAGTGGCGCCGCCGCCGAATCGACCTACTCTGACCGCGATTCTCAACGGTCACCGACCCCATGGGTCCGACGGATGCCCTTGTGAGCGAAGGGCAGCCGACGAGCACGGCCACCCCACCCGCCCCCGGCGTGTCGGCCCGGCTGGCCTTTCCATGGCTGCGGCTGTCACGGGGGGGGAGCCGCTCCCATCCTTCGCTGCGCCGCCGCCTGCAGGCGGGCGGGTTGCTGGCGGTGCTGGCGGGCTATGGGGTGCTGATCTTCGCCCAGCAGGATCTCTCCCACCGGGCCCGCCTGCTGCGCCATCTGGCGGCGACGGAGTTCCTGCGCGATGAGTTGCAGAGCCGGTCGCTGAACGCGACCAGCCCGGCCAGCTTCCAGGCCACACTCGAGACGACCCTCGTTCCCGGCAAGCTGATCTGGCTGGAGCTGCAGCCGGGCCGTCCCTATCGCCTGCCGAAGGCCGCCGCATCCCTGCCGCCCCTCCCGGTGCCGTTCGGCCAGCTGATGCAGAGCGCCCTGATGAACCATTCCGACGGGGACCAGCTGCGCTACTTCTCGCTGGGCGGCCGCTCCTATCTCTCCAGCAGCCAGCCCCTGGAGCTGGGGAGCCGCAGCCTGCACCTGCGGGTGCTGGAGGACGTGACCGACGACATGGCCATCCGCCGCACCACCCAGCTGCTGCTGCTGGTGATGGCGGGCCTGGCCTGTCTGGTCACGGCCCTGCTGCTGCGGCTGGTGCTGCGCGAGGGGCTCCAGCCCCTCGACCGGCTCGACGACCAGCTGGCGGCGATCGATGGGGAGCGGCTGACGGAGGGGCGGCTGTCGGCCCTGGATCAGCCCGAGGAACTGCTGCCGATCGTGCGGGCCTTCAACGACCTGCTGCAGCGGCTGGCGGTGGAGCGGAACCGCCAGCAGGCCTTCGTCGACGGGGTGGCCCATGAACTGCGCACGCCGCTGACGCTGATCAGCGGCTATGCCCAGGGCCTGTTGCGCCGGGGCTCCGCCACCAGCTGGGCTCAGCCCGAGGATCCGGCGACCCGGCAGAGGATGGTGGGGCGGATCGTGGAGGAGGCCGGCCGGATGGGCCGCCTGGTGGGCGATCTGCTGATGATCGCCCGCGACGACGCCGGACGGCTGGAGCTCACCTCCTCCAGCCTCGACCTCGAGGAGTGTCTGCTGGAGGCCTTCGAACGGCTGGATCCGCTGGCCCCCGGCCGCCTCGTGCTCGCCGCCCCGGGGGAGGAGGGTCCCTTGCCCCTGGCCTGCGGCGATGCTGAGCGCCTGCAGCAGTGCCTCACCAACCTGGTGGAGAACGCCTTGAAGTACACCCCTGCCGGCAGCCGGATCGAGCTGTGCAGCTCGTCCAGCGGCCCGTGGGTGGTGGCCCATGTGCGTGATCAGGGCCGGGGGGTGCCCGGCCCGGCAAGGCAGCGGATCTTCGAGCGCTTCGAGCGGGCCTCCACCGAGGCCAGCGGCAGCGGCATCGGCCTGTCGGTGGTGCAGCTGCTGATGCGGCGCATGGGCGGAGAGGCCCGGGTGCGGGATGCTCCGGGCGGTGGTGCCGATTTCCAGCTGCTGCTGCCGCGGTTGGTCAACGAGGCCGTAGGGATGCCCCCTCAGGGGGCCGGAGGACCTTCCTTGAGCATGAAGCCCACGCCCCGCACGGTCTGAATCAGGGTGGGCTGGCCCGGCCGCTCGATCTTCTTGCGCAGATAGCGGATGTAGACGTCGAGCAGGTTGGCGTCGCCCACGAAGTGCTCCCCCCACACGGTGTTGAGGAGGTCCTGACGTTCGTGCACCCGGTTGGGTTCCCGCAGCAGGGCCAGCAGCAGGTCGTACTCGCGCACGGTGAGGTGAATGGGCTCCCCCCTTCGGGTCACCTCCCGGCTGGCGATGTTCACCTCCAGGCTCTCCAGGGCCAGCACCTCCGCGCCGACCAGGCTGGTGCCGTTGTCCCGCCGCAGCCGGGCGCGGATGCGCGCCAGCAGCTCCTCGATTGAGAAGGGTTTGGTGAGGTAGTCGTCGGCGCCGGCATCGAGGGCACTCACCCGCTCGGATACCGCGTCGCGGGCGGTGAGCATCAGCACGGGGATGGTGATGCCGCTGCCGCGCAGCCGGCGGCAGACCTCCACCCCGCTGAAATCGGGCAGGGTCCAATCCAGCAACACCAGATCCCAGCTGGTTTCCCGCAGGCTGCAGAGGGCATCCTGACCCGAGCCCACCGATTCCACGGCATAGCCCTCCACGGTGAGTTCACCGGCGAGGAAACGGCGCAGCTCGGGGTCGTCATCGACGATCAGAACGTGGGGGGGCGCCATTGGGAATCTTGATCATTCTCAACCTAGCTCCGGGCCGGCCGCCCGGTGGCACCCGTCCAGCGCCCCCCGGCGGCGTCAAACTGCCGCAGCACGCCACGGAAGGCCCTGCGCCCATGACCAGCCTGCTGAGAAGGTGGCGTCCCACCGACCTCTCGGGCCGCATGGCCCGCTGGGGCCTGGCGATCGTGCTGCTCTACGGGCTGGTGGCCCTGGCCACCCCGCTGCTGATCCAGCTCGGCGTGCTGGCCGATCCCAATGCCGGCCTCGCCAACGACATCTACGCCACCCCGTCGCTGCTGCACTGGTGTGGCACCGACCGCCTCGGCCGCGACGTGTGCGTGCGCACCCTGGCCGGCAGCGGCGTGGCCCTGCAGGTGGTGCTGCTGGCCCTGGTGACGGCCCTGCTGATCGGCGTGCCGCTGGGCATGCTCAGCGGCTACCTGGGCGGCTGGCTCGACCGGATCCTGGTGCTGCTGATGGACACGCTCTACACGCTGCCGGTGCTGCTGCTCTCGGTGGTGCTGGCCTTCCTGTTGGGGCGGGGCCTGCCCAACGCCGCCGCTGCGCTGTGCGTGGTGTACGTGCCGCAGTACTTCCGGGTGGTGCGCAACCAGGCCGCCCAGGTGAAGGCGGAGCTCTACGTGGAGGCGGCCCAGTCGCTGGGGGCGGGGCCGTTGTGGATCATCCGGCGCTACCTGTTCCGCAACGTGATCGTGTCGGTGCCGGTGCTGCTCACCCTCAACGCCGCCGATGCGGTGCTGGTGCTGGGGGGCCTGGGCTTCCTGGGGCTGGGGCTGCCGGAATCCATCCCGGAGTGGGGCAGCGACCTGCAGCAGGCCCTCACGGCGGTGCCCACCGGCATCTGGTGGACAGCCCTCTATCCGGGGCTGGCGATGTTCGTGCTGGTGCTGGGGCTGTCGTTCCTGGGCGAGGGGCTGGAGGCCTGGGTGAGCGGAGGGGAGGGGAGGGTTGGGTGAGCAGCGATCGAATGTTGGCTCAGGATTCCAAGGGATCGGCAGTCGGTTTTCTGGCTCTCATGTTGAGGCTGATTCGGACGCCCTTGAACTCCATCTCGCTGGTGTCCGAAAAGAAGCCAAGGCTATCCACTCTTTCGATATCAATGAAGCCGGCATTGGTGAGAAATTCAGTGAGAAACTCTGCATTGAGACCAGACAAATGATAGTCATATGGATCAGTATGCCCTCCGAAGATCATGCGCATGACCATGAAACGCTCCTCCAGCGTCTGATTCTCCTTCTGGAGAATCAGCCTGGCTAAGATATCTAGATCCGGAACGCTCAAGTGGATGGATCCGCCAGGCTCGAGCACCCTGCTCCACTCGACCAAAGTAAGAATCAATTCGGCTGAGTAATCCAGATGTTCAACTACATGGGATGCATAGATCTTGCTAAAAGTATTGTCTTCGAAGCGTGATAGATCGTTGGCATTTCCAAGGTGATCGACGTAGTCGGCAGGATTCGCGTTTAGAACTTCCCAGCCCGGAGAGGCGGACTTGCCGCCGATGTGCAGCTTTCTTCCCATTCTCACATCCTTTATTCAGCCGTTAGCATAGCCCGTCCAGGCTTCTCATGTATGCAATCGGTGTTGTAGTGTGGTCGTTTTGAAGAGGCGCACAAGAAGTTATGGACATCGGCTTCGTTAGCACGTAAGCTGCGTCAGCAATTCCATGTTGCTTGACGAAACGTTGTTCCGGCCATTCCATGCAAGGTCAACCTGCCAGTCCTGAAGAAGAATCCAGTCTGATTGTCTTGGCAAAATCCTGTATTGATAAGGAGGATTTTTCTGAAGCAGAGAAAATTTATCGATTGTTGATCGAGAAGGGAGTTCAACAATCAAAAGTTTTCTCCAACCTCGCCTTGATCTGTGGCCTGGACGGTCGGGTGAGTGAACGGCTGAAGCTGCTAGAGCATGCTGTTGCGCTTGACGAAGGTCATCCAGAGGCATGGCTGAATCTTGGCGTTGCTTACCAAGAAGACGGGAGGCTGGACGAGGCTGAAAGATGCTATCAGAAGGCTATTGAACTCAATGAATACCTTGTTTCAGGCTATTCGAACCTTTCACGCCTCAAGTTCAGTAAAGGAGCCTATGAAGAGGCGATCGTCATTCTTGAAAAGGGCCTAGCCCTTCAGCCAGACCATGAACTCATGCTCATGAACTATGGCCTTGCCATGCAGCTGTTCGGAAGGGCGGACGAAGCGATTCTTCATTACCTGCAGGCGATTGCTCTCTATCCAAACAATGCCAGGCTGATCTTCCTGATCGGCCGTGCTCTGGATGAGATTGGGGAGACTGATCAAGCCATTGACCTCTACCGGCAAGCGATTGAGCTTGAGCATGATGATGCTGAAATCCATTATCACCTTGGCAACTCTCTGGTTTCGAAAGGCGATCTCGACCTTGCTATTCAGAGTTACAGGTTGGCCGTTGATCTGGCTCCTGCGATCGCAGAACCTGCTGCAAATCTGGCCATGGCCTACTTCAAGCAGGGAGACCTTCGGCGTGCAGTTGATGGTTTGAAGGAGGTTCTTCATCTTCATCCTCAGAACCTTTGCACCCATCAATCCCTACAGTTTTGCTACTCGGTTGCAGATGTTGATTCTGTCTCTGAAGCTGCCATCGCAGCTAAAAAATACTGGTCTGTGTTGCGGGAAAAGACCTGGTCCAGCCAAAGCTCCTTATGCACTCCGGAAAACAATCGGACCCCTGGCCGGATTCGCGTCGGAATCCTGTGCGCTGAGATCGGTGTGCATTGCGTCAGTCAATTTATCGAGTCGTTCTTGAAGCATTATGACCGGACCGCGTTTTGGGTCGAGCTGATCTCTCCATCAATCCGCTATCAGCAACGCTCAGAAGAGTTGGCTCAGCTGGCCGATTCGATTGTTTCGCTGCAGGGCCTTCATCCATCCGTTGCTCGCAATCGACTGCGTGACCGTGACTACGACATTCTGTTGGAAACGTCTGGATTCACTGTTAATACAGCCATCGATCTACTGGCTGAGCGCTGCGCTCCCGTCCAGTGCCACTACATCGGTTATCACGCCAGCACAGGGCTAGACACGATCGACTATTTCATCGGAGATCAGGAAACCATTCCTGCCGAGTTCGCCTGGCAATTCAACGAAACGCTGTGGCCCTTGGCTCGCCCGTGGTTGGCCTGCACACCGTTCATGCCTCTGCCCAAGGCTGAGTCGCATGCAACTCGCCCTGGACCTTTGCTGGGATCCTTCAACCAACTCACCAAGGTGAGGGAGGAGACGTTGGCCTACTGGGGAGCAGCTCTGATGAAGTTGCCGGAGAGCCTTCTGATACTTAAGGATCGGCTCACGGCCTCCGCACTGGTTCGAGACCGCATTGAGACCACTCTTGCCGGGTATGGTGTGGATCCAAATCGTCTGCTTTATCTGCCGCTAACGGCTTCCTGGCAAGAGCATATGGACTGTTATAATTTAATTGACATTGCTCTTGATGCTACGCCTTGGAGTAGTGCGACAACGGGCATTGATACCCTTGGAATGGGGGTTCCGTTGGTAGCAATTCGCGGTGAGAAAACCTCAGCTCGCATGAGTTCTTCTCTGGTGAAGGCCGTGGGGCATTCAGACTGGATTGCTGATACCCCCCAAGCCTTTGCTGAGATTGTCTTTGAACTCGGTTCCGACTATCTCCGGCATCGTGAAAACAAAGCAAGCTTTCAGAGCCAAGTGCTGAGTGGCCCACTCTTCGACGCAGGCGACTTGACCAGTCACTTGGAGAATGCTTTCCGACGGATGCTGGATGTTCCCACAACAAAAAACAGGCCAACTCCTTCGTTGGAGCTGGCCTGAAAACAACCGGATTGGGTCTGTCCGCAATCAAGCCATCGTCCGTTGATCAGGTGAAGGCACAGCTCAGAGCACCGGTTGAGGCAATGGTCACCGTGACCGTGGAGCTCGAAGTTGTGGTGGTGTCAGTGAGGCAACGGATACCCCCGGCCCCAGCGGTGAAGGTGGCTGTCACGGTACCTCCTCCCACTCCACAGGTGATTATGGAGTTGCCGGCCGTGGTGGGTGCCACACCGATCCCGCCGGAGGCCACAAACGTGGCGCATTCCTTGGCCAGTCCTACGGCCTCACCCACACGGGCCCCAGCGCCAGCAGCGTTGCGTGCTTGTAGATACAGGGGCAGAGCGACGGCGGAGAGGAGGCCAACAATCGCCACGACGATCATCAGCTCGACCAGAGTGAAGCCCCTGGACATTCCCTTCCTCTCCCGGAGCTTGCGGAGCAGCTCCAGTTGGATCGTTGTACGCATGGCCGAATCAAAGGATGTTCTCAACCAAGCAGTATGACCGTGGTTCAGGCTTCTAATTGGCGTAGGGTTCAGGTCTGATCGGGCCGCCCAGGAAGGCGAGAAATCTGAGACCCACTGCAGCACAAGACATCTTCGGAGTCGAGGTTTGTCGCTATAGTCGAAATCGGTGGCACTATTGAATATTCTTTCCCCCCAAGTGAAGGCGATACTTGTTAAACTCTCACCAAATGTTAATCAAGGCTTCCGTCACAATCCCTCCGCTGGCCTGTCTGATTTGGTGTCCAATCGGAGATTCCAGGATCGCCGCCGTCCCGCGTGGGGAGGGCCTGCTGTGGTTGCACCGGCGGCTGCGCTCTCCCTAGGCTGACATCCCTTGCCCCTTCAGGCCTCGCTTCCCGGCGCCCATGCCCCCCTGGCTCACCCTGATCCTGCTGCCGCTCTCCGCGGTGCTCTGGTGCCTGGGCACCTCCAACCGTGATGACGTGATCGGTCTGCTGGAGCACATGATCGCCGTGGGGTGCCTGATGGTGGTGGTGCTGGGCGCCCGGCCGCTGCCGCTGGAATTGGCCGGCGTGGGCCTCGCCCTCTGGCTGCCCCGGGCCCGGGGCCGATCCGACCTGCCGCCGCCGCCCCACCGCGACGACGTGCTGATCCCCTTCGTCTGAACGCAGCAGGCGGCCGAGCGCCGGCCCCCCGGCTTCAGCAACGGATCCGCAGCGTTCGGGGCAGGTCCTCCTCGATCTCCCCGTCGGCGTTGAGCGCCGGATAGGGCCGGCCCTGGCGCCGGCACCAGTCGGCCACCTGGGGGTAGGCCCACTCGAACAGCAGCTGGTCGCGGCATCCCGGCGGCAGGCCCTCCCCCGCCTGGGGCACAAGCCCGGCCGTCTGGCGCTGCCGCAGGGCTTCGAACAGCAGCACCGCCCCCGCCACCGACACGTTCAGCGACTGCACCATCCCGCCCATCGGGATGAACAGGGCCTGGTCCACCGTGGCTGCCGCCGCCGGGCTCAGCCCCCACTTCTCCGCCCCCAGCACGAAGGCCGTGGGGCCGGTGAAATCACACTGGCGGTAGTCCACCGCGTTTCCGCCCAGGTGGGTGCCGTAGAGCCGGAAGCCCCGCTGCTTCAGGCCGGCGAGCGCCTCCTCCACCTGGTCGTGGGGGCGCAGGGGCACCCATTTCTGGCTGCCCTGGGCCGTGCTGTTGAACGTGCGCGGCCGGCCCCTCAGGCTCACCACATGGGCCTCGAGCACCCCCACCGCGTCGCAGCTGCGCAGGATCGCCGAGAGGTTGTGGGGTTTGTCCACCGCCTCGAGCAGCACCGTCAGGTCCGCCATGCGGCGGTCGAGCACGGTGCGGATCCGCTCGAAGCGGCGGGGCAGCAGGGGCATGGGCGGGGGGCGGCAGGGGCGACCGTAGGCCGCCCGGCGGGCCTCAGTTCAGCACCGGATCGAGGCCGGGGATCACGGCGATCGCGTCGCTGCTGCTGCGCACCGCCACCCCGTCGCCGGCGCGGCGGAAGGTGCCCTGGTCGGCCACCCGGTGGCCCCTGCCGCTCTCCGCCTGGATGGCCACCCGGCCGTTGCCGAGGAAGGCATAGGCGTTGCGGGAGCCGTCGGCCCAGGCGAGCTGGTAGATCGTCTGGCCGGCGGGGGTTTCGGCGCGGCTGATCCGACAGGGGATCCGCTCGGCCCCCGCGCTCTGGGCCGGTTTGAACAGGCAGAGCGTGGTGCCGCCGCTTCCGCCGGCGGTGCGCTCGGGCGGTGGCGCCCCGCCGGCCTGATCAGCGGAGGAGGAGGCCGCCGGGAGATTGGCCAGGAAGTCACGCACCACCGAGGCGGAGATCGCGAAGTTCAGCCCTTCGCTGTCCCGGAACTTGAAGGTGGCCACCCCCGCCACGCAGTTGCCCGCATCCAGCACCGGTCCGCCCGAGTTGCCCGGGTTCACGGCCGCGTCGATCTGCAGGATGTCGTCCTGGTCCCGGAGGCTGCTCACCACACCGCGGCTCAGGCTGAATTCCAGCCCCTTCGGGGCGCCGATCACGAACACCTCCTGCCCCACCGCCGAGGGCTGGTCGCTCATCGCCAGGGGGACCCCCCGGGTGCCCCGCACCGCCAGCAGGGCCAGGTCGGTGGTGGGGGTGTCGCCGCGGCCCCGGGCCACCACCTGGGCGGCATCGGTGCGGCCATCCACCCACTTCAGCCGCACCGTTTCCCGGCCCCGCACCACATGGGCGTTGGTCACCAGAAAGGTCTGCCCCTCCTCATGGGCCACCACGAAGGCACTGCCCACGCTGGTGCCGCTCGACACCACCGCCACCCCCTCCTTGGCGGCGGCGAACACCTGCTCGGCGCTCTGGTCCCGGGCGCTGCAGCTGCGCTCCGGGCCCGCCGCCGCGGCCTTCGCCGCCGGTGGGGCCGTGGCCGCCGCCAGCTGGGGGGTTCGCGCCGTTCCGGTGCTGCGCACCATCGCGCAGCTGGAGAGCGCCAGGGCCAGGCCGGTGGCCCCGAGGGCCGTCCAGGGCACCCGGCCCTTCCCAGGGCGGCGGGGCCGATCATCGGAGGACAGGGGGGCCATCGACAGGGAATGACAGAGTTCTGACCATCGGTCTACGCGGACTCCGGCCTCCGGCGGAGACCGCCTGCGGCGCCGCTGATGACAGGATCTTCCCGCCCGAGTCCGCGGTTGGATCTGGTCATGGCTGCTGCCGGCGCCGGCTTCGATCAGCGGGTCTGGGCCGCCGTGGCGCGGGTGCCCGCCGGCCGGCTGGTCACCTACGGCCAGATCGCCGAATGGATCGGCGCCTATGGCTGCGCCCGCCAGGTGGGCTGGGCCCTGCGCCGGCTGCCCCTGCCCTCCGCCGTGCCCTGGCACCGGGTGGTGAACGCCCGCGGTTGCATCAGCCTGAGCCCGGCCCGGGAAGGCAGCGACTGGATCCAGCGGGAGCTGCTGCTGGCCGAGGGCATTCCCGTGGACGAGCGGGGCCGCCTGCCGCTGCGGCGCTATCTCTGGAGCCCGCCGCCCCCCGCCGTTTGAGCGCCACACCCGCCCGCCGCCCCCCGGGGCCCGATGCCGAGCCGGTGGCGATCGGCCTGGAGCCCCGCCGCCTGGCCTGGCGAGTGCTGCAGGCGGTGGCGGCCGGCGCCTACACCGATCTGGCCCTGGATCGGGAGCTGCGCCGCACGCCCCTGGCGCCGGCCGATCGGGGCCTGGCCACCGAACTGGCCTGCGGCGCCATCCGCCAGCGGGGCCTGCTCGATGCCTGGATCGATGCCCTCGGCAAGGTGAGTGCCCAGCGCCAGCCACCACCGTTGCGCTGGCTGCTGCACCTCGGCCTCTACCAGCTGCTGTTCAGCGATCGTGTGCCGGCCTCGGCGGCGGTGAGCACCAGCGTCGAGCTGGCCAAGCGTGGGGGCCTGGCCCGCCTGGCGCCGGTGGTGAACGGCCTGCTGCGGGCCTGCCTGCGGCGCCGGGCCGGCGCCCCCCCCGGCGCCCCCCCCTGGGAGTCCCTGCCGCTGCCCGCCGATCCCGCCGCATCCCTGGCTGTGCGCCGCTCCCTGCCCCCCTGGCTGGCGGCCGCCCTGCTGGAGTGGCTGCCGCCCGATCGGGCCGAGGCCGTGGCGGTGGCCGCCAACCAGCCGCCCCCCCTCGATCTGCGCGTCAACCGCCTTCGCTGCAGCCGCGACCCCCTGCTGGCCGCCTTCACGGCGGCGGGCCTCGGGGCCACGCCCCTGGCCGGCCTGCCCGATGGGCTCTGCCTCGGCGGCCGCAGCGGCGATCTTCGTGCCCTGCCCGGCTATGCCGAAGGCCACTGGAGCGTGCAGGACCGCACGGCCCAGCGGATCGCCCCCCTGCTCGAGGCCCTCCCCGGCGAATGGCTGCTCGATGCCTGCGCCGCCCCCGGCGGCAAGAGCACCCACCTGGCCGAACTGATCGACGACCGGGGCCGCATCCTGGCGGTGGATCGCTCCGGGGGGCGGCTGCGGCGCGTCGTGGCCAATGCCGAGCGGCTCGGGCTCAGCGCCATCGAACCGCTTGAGGCCGATGCCGCCGCCCTGGCCGGCCGGCTCGGCGAGCAGCCCCGGTTCGATCGGGTGCTGCTCGATGCCCCCTGCTCCGGCCTCGGCACCCTGGCCCGCCATCCCGATGCCCGCTGGCGCATCACGCCCGCCGCCATCGACGGCCTGGTGGCGCTGCAGCGGGAGCTGCTCGAGGCGATGGAGGCCCTGCTGGTGCCCGGCGGCCGGCTGGTCTATGCCACCTGCACCCTGCATCCCCGCGAGAACACTGGGCTGATCGCCGCCTTCCTGGCCGACCACCCCGGCTGGACCCTGCTCTCCCAGCAGCAGCACTGGCCGGGGGAAGCCGCCGGCGCGGATGGCGGCGGGGACGGCTTCTACGCGGCGGTGCTGCAGACCCCCGGCTGAGCCGGCCTCCGAGTGGCGCTGCTCAGAGCGGTGGCGGCGGTGGCGGGGCGACCGGCGGCGGGGGCGTCACCGGGAAGGAGGGATTCACCGGCCCTGGGGCAGGGGCGGGAGCGGGGGCGGGAGCCGGTGCGGGTGCGGGGGGCTGCTCGCGCGGCGGGCGGCCGGGGCCGGGTTCCGGCGGACGGCTGGGGGGCGGCACGTCGCCGGGGCTCCATTCGCCGGCCGGGGCCGGCGGGGCCTCCTCCTCGGGCCGCTCCCAGGGCCTGGGCGCGTCGTCGGGGCGGCTCGGGGCGTTGCGGGGCGCCTCGGGGGCCGCCGGCCGGTTCGGCTTGAAACTGCCGGTGAGGGCTGGCTTGGGTGGGAACGGCCGCACGGGAAGATCCTTCACCACCACCCGCATGTAGCGGCCCCAGGCCGCCGCCGCCGCACCGCTGTCGCTGCCGGTCTTGCGGTTGTTGTCGTAGCCCAGCCAGATGCCGGTGGTGAGCTGGGGGATCGAGCCGATGAACCAGAGGTCGCGCGCCCCTTCCGAGGTGCCCGTCTTGCCCGCCACCGGCCGGCCCGGCAGCGCCGCCGCCCCACCGGTGCCGCCGCTCACCACCCGCTGCAGCATCCACACCATGGCGTCGGCGATGTCGCTGTCCACGGCCCGGCGGCCGCGTTCGCCGTCCACGCGGCGGCTCCAGAGCAATTCGCCGTTCGGACCGGTGATCTCCTCGAACGGCGTGGGCGGCACGTAGATGCCCCGGTTCACCACCCCGGCGTAGGCGGCGGTCATGTCGAGCACCGTCTGCTCGTAGGCCCCCAGCGCCATCGGGTAGAAGCGGCCCAGCTCCCGGGTGATGCCCAGGCTCTGGGCGGTGGCGATCACCTTGTCGAAGCCCACCTGCTGCAGCAGGGACACGGCCACCACATTCAGGGAGTTCTGCAGCGCCGTGGCCAGGGATACCTGGCCCAGGTAGCGGTTGCCGAAGTTCTTCGGGCAGTAGCCCGCGAAACAGCGGGCCTTGTCGAGAATCGTGGTTTCCGGTTTCATCCCCGCCTTCAGGGCGGCCAGATAGACGAACAGCTTGAAGGTGGAGCCGGGGGAGCGCAGCGCCTGGGTGGCGCGGTTGAACTGGCTCTGCTCGAAGTTCGTGCCCCCCACCAGTGCCCGCACCAGGCCGGTGCCGGGCTCCATCGTGACCAGCGCCCCTTCCAGGCTGCCCGGAGCGCTGGCATTGATCACCCGCTGGCCTTCCTCCTGCCAGGCCAGGTTGAGGCTGCTGCGGATCGTCAGCCCGCCCACCTCCAGCTGCTCGGGGGTGAGCACCCGGGGCAGTTCCTGGGCCACCCAGCCGGTGAAGTAGGGCGCCCGGCTGTTCCAGTACTTCGGCAGCGCCGGCTGGAGATCGAGCGGGGCCGCCTGGGCCTCCGCCAGCTCGGTGTCGTCGATGTAGCCCTCCTGGCGCATGCGCTGCAGCACCAGGGAGCGCCTCTGCAGGGCCAGGTCCTCGTTCACCAGCGGTGAGTACACCGATGGCGCCGGCGGCAGCCCGGCGATCAGGGCCGCCTCCGGCAGGGTGAGCTGGTCCGGGGTTTTGGAGAAGTAGATCCAGGCGGCATCCGCCACCCCGTAGGCGCTGGAGCCCAGATAAACGAAATTGAGGTACTGCTCGAGGATCTGCTGCTTGGTGAGCTGGCGCTCGAGCTTGCTGGCCAGGGCCGCCTCCTTGAGCTTGCGGATCAGGGTGCGGTCCTGGCTGAGGAACACCGTGCGGGCCAGCTGCTGGGTGATCGTGCTCGCCCCCTCCTCCACGGCGCCGCGGCGCACGTTGCGCACCAGCGCCCGGGCGATGCCCATCGGATCGACGCCGCCGTGCTGGAAGAAGCGCCGGTCCTCGGCGGCGATGAAGGCCTCCTGCACCAGCTTCGGCATCGTGCCGCTGGCCACCTTGTCCCGCGTGGCCGGCCCCAGCTTCTGCAGCACCTCGCCATCGGCCGAGAGGATGGTGACGGTGCCGGGCCGGTTGAACGTGCTGATCCGGCTGGCATCGGGCAGCAGCCGGTCGAGCCCCTCCACCAGGGCGTTGACGCCGAACGCTGCCCCTCCTCCGGCCATCAGGGCCAGGGCGCCGACCACCACCAGCTGGCGGCGGCGGCCGCTCATAGGCCCACCATCAGGCTGCTGTGGCCGATCGCCAGGGCCGTCACCAGCATGCCCAGCACCAGAAACGGCTGGGCACTGGCCTGGTACTTCACATCGAAGGCCACCGGGTCCCGCAGCAGCCAGATGTCCTGGAAGGTGATCTGAGGCACGATCAGCAGCACCAGCAGCACCGCCGCGAAGTTCTGCCCGATCGCGATCAGCACGACCACCATCGCCAGCTGGAAGCCATCGATCATCGCCGCACTGATCCAGCTGGCCCGGCCGATGCCGAACACCACCGGCAGGCTCTGCAGCCCCAGGGCCCGGTCACCCTCCACGCTCTTGAAGTCGTTCACCACCGCGATGCCGAGCCCGGCCAGGCTGTAGGCCAGGGTGAGGGCGGCGGTGGTCCAGGTGAGATGGCCGAACAGGGCCTGGCCCGCCCACCAGGGCAGGGCGATGTAGCTGGCGCCAAGGGCGTAGTTGCCCAGCCAGCCGTTCTGCTTGAGCTTCAACGGTGGGGCCGAATAGATGAAGCTCACGAAGGAGCCCCCCAGGGCCAGCAGCAGCAGCACCGGGGTGCGGTGGCCGGCCCAGAGGTCGAGCCCCCAGGCCACCGCCAGACCGGCCAGCAGCAGCACCCAGATCTGCGCCTTCACCGCCCCCAGCCCGATGGCGCCGGAGGGGATGGGGCGGTAGGGCTCGTTGATCGCGTCGATCTCGCGGTCGTAGAAGTCGTTGAGGGTCTGGGTGTAGCCGGCCAGCAGCGGACCACTCATCAGCATGCAGGCGAAGGAGGCGCCCACCTCCGGCAGGGTCCAGCCGAAACGGCCCGAGGCCGCCGCGCCGCAGATCACCCCCCAGATCAGGGGTATCCAGGTGACCGGCTTCATCAGCTGCAGCCGCAGCTTCCAGACGCTGGCGGTGCCGCTCGCCCCCTTCATGCCGAGCAGCTGGCGGGCGGCACCTCTGCTTCCCCCGGGCTGCTCGGAGGGTGTGGGATCGGGTGCGTCGCTCACGTCAGGCGGGAGCGATCTCGTCGTCGAAGAACCAGCCGCTGCTGCCGTTGCTCAGCTCCACCACCACACCGATGCCGCTGCCGTCGGTCATCTTGAAATCCCGCACCGTGCCGGTGGCATTGCTCTGCAGCACCTCCACCAGATCGGCGGGGATCCGGTCCCGCACCCGGGTGATCCGCACCTGGGAACCGATGCGCACTCCGTTCGAGGAGCCGGAGGTGGCAGCCTGGGACATGACCGGCGCGACTGGATCGAGTGGCGCAACCTTAACAGCGAGCCCATGGTTGCCCGGCGCATCATTCCCTGTCTCGACGTGGCCGACGGCCGGGTGGTGAAGGGGGTCAATTTCGTCGGCCTGCGCGACGCCGGCGACCCGGTGGAGCTCGCCTGCCGCTACGACGCCGCCGGTGCCGACGAGCTGGTCTTCCTCGACATCGCCGCCAGCCACGAGGGCCGCGGCACCCTGATCGAGCTGGTGCGCCATACCAGCGAGGCGGTCACGATTCCCTTCACCGTCGGCGGCGGCATCGCCAGCGTGGAGGCCATCACCGCCCTGCTGCGCGCCGGTGCCGACAAGGTGAGTCTCAACTCCTCGGCCGTGCGCCGTCCCGAACTGGTCGCCGAGGGAGCCCGCCAGTTCGGCTGCCAGTGCATCGTCGTGGCGATCGACGCCCGCCGCCGCCAGGGGGAGGAGGGCTGGGAGGTGTTTGTGCAGGGCGGCCGCCAGGCCACCGGCCTTGATGCCGTGGCCTGGGCCCGGCGGGTGGTGGCGCTGGGCGCCGGCGAGATCCTGCTCACCTCCATGGATGGCGACGGCACCCATGCCGGCTATGACCTGGCCCTCACCCGCGCCGTGGCCGACGCCGTGGAGGTGCCCGTGATCGCCTCCGGCGGTGCCGGCTGCATCGATCACATCGCCGCCGCCCTGGGGGAGGGCCGTGCCGCCGCTGCCCTGCTCGCCTCCCTGCTCCACGACGGGGTGCTGACCGTGGAGGAGATCAAGGGCGATCTGCTGGCCCGGGGCCTGGAGCTGCGCCCGCTGGAGCCGCCCGCTCGTTACAGTTGACAACAGGGTGTGGCGACCACCAGGTCAATCCACGGATCCGAGAGGATTTCCAGGCCTCGGCGCGGCCCCCCAGCGCGACCCGTTCACCGACCCCGTTCCCAGCCCCCCAGGTCACCCCCCGTGCAGGCCCTTCCGCCCTCCATCGCCCGTCCGCTCGGCCTCCTGATGGTGGGGCTGGTGATTGCCTTGGTGGCCTGGGCCCTCCAGCTCATGCAGGCCGCCAACGACCGCCGTGAGTTCTCGCTGATGCTGGCCGGCTGCATGGTCTGCTCGGCGGCGGTGGGCCTGGCCACCGTGATGGTGCTCACCCTCACCGGTCCCACCCGGCTGGCGGCCAGCACGATCCCGCTGTCGGGCCCCCTGCCCGATTCGGGCATCACCCTCGACGCGATCCGGCTTCCCAGCGACCGGTCCCTGGATTGCCTGGTGGATCCGGGCCGCTGCCTCGACCTGCGATCGTTCTGATCGATCCCCGTCGCCCGCCCGGCCCGTGAACCCCGCTGATCCCAGGGCGGTCCAGGCGTTGTTCGAGGCGATCGCGCCCCGCTACGACCAGCTCAACGACCTGCTCAGCCTCGGTCTGCATCGCCTCTGGAAACGCCAGGCCGTGCTCTGGCTGCGTCCCCGCCCCGGCCAGCGGCTGCTTGATCTGTGCTGCGGCACCGGCGATCTGGCCCTGCTGCTGGCCGCCCGGGTGCGTCCAGGCGGCCGGGTGACCGGCCTGGATGCCGCCGCCGCTCCGCTGGAACTGGCCCGCCGCCGCGCCGCCCGCCGTAGCTGGCTGCCCCTGCGCTGGTGCCAGGGCGATGCCCTCGCCACCGGCCTGCCGGACCGGTCCGCCGACGGGGCGGTGATGGCCTACGGACTGCGCAACCTGGCCGATCCCGCCGCCGGTCTCCAGGAACTCCGCCGCCTGCTGCGGCCGGGGGGGCGCGCCGCCGTGCTCGATTTCAACCGCCCCGATCCCTCCACCCCCGCCGGGGCGCTGGCCGCAGGCTTTCAGCGGCTCTATCTGCGCCGGCTGGTGGTGCCCACCGCCCGCCTGTTCGATCTCCCCGACCAGTACGCCTACCTGGAGGCCAGCCTGCAGCGCTTTCCCGGCGGCTCCGCCCAGGAGGAGCTCGCCCGCGCCGCCGGCTTCCACCTGGCCCGCCACCGCACCCTGGCCGCTGGCCAGATGGGCCTGCTGCAACTGGTGGCCTGAGCGATCCGGGGGCCGGGCCGGCGCTCAGGGGTCCAGGAAGGCCAGGGCGTGCTCGGGCGCGGCGAACATGGCTTCGAGCAGCTCCCGGCGGGCCGGATCGAGTCCGTCCAGGGGGTCGGCCTCTCCCGCAGCCTCACGCCGCATTCGCTCGAGCAGATCGCCGATCTCCCGGTTCAGTTCCTCCCCGTAGGTGAAGACCTCCGGCGTCTCGATCCGGGCCGCCACCGTGTCCCGCACCCGGGCCGTGCTCTCCACCAGGGCCTGCCAGGCCAGGGCCTTCGGGTCCCCGCCTACCGGCGCCTCCGGGTCGATGCCGTGCACCCGCCGGTAGGCGGCCAGGTAGCTGTCGAGGAAGGGCAGGTGCCGGCTCTTGTGGCGCATGTCGTTGAAGAACACCCGCCAGGGGGAATTGATCCAGGCCGTGCGCGGCTCGGGCTCCCGCAGACCGGCGCGGATCACGAAGGCGTAGGCGAGCACGAAGTGGTCGAAGTTGGCATTGATCCGCTCGATCAGCCCCGCCACCCCCTCCACGGCGTACTCCCCCTTCAGCCGGTACTTGAGGGCGTTGTTGGGGAAGGCGTAATAGAAGAGCAGGTCCGCCAGGGTACGGCAGTCGCCCGGCCGGTGATCGATTCCCACCAGCCGGGCCACATCGTCGGTGTAGAAGCCGTAGTACACGAGGTGATCGTGGCCGGAGGGCGGGGCATCGCCGAAATAGTGGCGGTTGTAGGCGGAGATCCGCTCCTCCAGGTTGCCGGCGATGCGCTCGCGGAAGGTCTCGTTGACGATCAGTTTGTGCACCAGCAGGCTCTGCATCTCGGCGATGTTGGCCAGGCCGCCGGTGTAGGGCCGGGTGAGCCCGAGGAAATGGATGCGGTGGAGATCCTTCGGCAGCACCCCCAGGAAGTTGTGGCGGTAGCGGTAGGTGTAGGGAGTGGTGCCGTCGATCCGGATGGGCGGCAGCCTCGGCTGCTCCGCATCCCCGCTGAAGCGCTGATCGAAGGGAATCTCCAGGCCGTCGTGGTGCAGCACCCGCGCCTCCAGGTCCACCGGTGTCTCGCGGGGCACCACCACCACCCGGCCGGTGTGGATCCACAGGGCAATGTCGTTGAGCAGGTAGCCCTGGGCGATCGCCTCCTCGAGCCGGTGGCCGAAGCTGGCGCAGTAGGCGTCCACCGGCCAGTACTTGATCGCCACCGAACCGCTGTGGGGGCTGGCGGCCGCACCGGCCTTGCGGTTGTCGCGCACGATGGCCGGAAACTGGCTGCCCAGCAGGGCGGGATTGTCGGGGGCGAAGGAGGCCTCGTAGATGCTCGAGTAGAGCTCGTGGGACACATACCGGAGGTTGTGATATTCGAGCTGGTCGAGGGTGAAGGTCTTGTCGCCGATCGGCACCACCTTGTCCCTGGGGTTGAAGCCGCCGCAGCGGATGATGATCCGGTTGCCGCCCGCGATCAGCTTCGAGATCATCAGGTTTACGGAATCCCCGATCATGTCGAACAGGATCGTCTGGCCGGTCACGCTGTAGTCGGTGTCGAGCAGGTGGGAGAGCACCTTGCGCTGATAGCCCGTGGCCACCACCACGTTCCGGGCCCGCAGCCGCTGCCCCGAGGCGGTGTGCACCAGGCTGTGGGTCGCGAAGTTGTCGATCCTGAGCACCTCATCCTGGATCAGGTGTCGGCGGTGCTGCTCGCGCCAGCGCTTGTGCATGGCGAAGAACTGTCCCGCCGTCGGGTAGAAGTCGGTCTCGAAGTCCCTGGCCAGATCGAAGGAATAGAAACTGGTCAGGTAGCTCGACACCAGGTCGAAATCCAGGCGGTCCCGTTCTTCCAGCCGATCCCAGACGCTCTGTTCCCCGGCGGAGATCACCCGGAAGTCGGTTCCGGTGCGCTCCAGCTCACGGATCAGCGGCACCGAACTGAATCCGAAGCCGATGATCAGAACCTCAAGATCCAGGCTGGGCTGGCCCATGGACGGTTACGACGCAGAACGGAAGAGGGAGTGGACAGGGGAGCGCCGGGGGGCGGCCTCACTCCGGTGCTCCCCGGGTCTGTGGAATGATCCGTCCGGGAACCGGCCGTCGCCGCCTCCGCACCATACCGTCAGTCTTCTGTCCGAGTTCCCGCCGCGCCGGCCTCCGCCGGGTTTTCTGTCGCCTTCTCCGTAGCGTTCTCCGTGCATTTCCAGGACATCATCGGCCGCCTGAACCGCTTCTGGGCCGATCAGGGGTGCCTGCTGCTGCAGCCCTACGACACCGAGAAGGGGGCCGGCACGATGAGCCCCCACACGGTGCTGCGGGCGATTGGCCCCGAGCCCTGGGCCGTGGCCTACCCCGAGCCCTGCCGCCGCCCCACCGACGGCCGCTACGGCGACAACCCCAACCGGGCCCAGCACTACTTCCAGTACCAGGTGCTGATCAAGCCCTCCCCCGACGGCATCCAGGAGACCTACCTGGCCTCCCTCGAAGCCCTCGGCATCCGCCAGCGGGACCACGACATCCGCTTCGTGGAGGACAACTGGGAGTCCCCCACCCTCGGGGCCTGGGGGGTGGGCTGGGAAGTGTGGCTCGATGGCATGGAGGTGACCCAGTTCACCTATTTCCAGCAGTGCGGCGGGCTCGACTGCCGGCCGGTGTCGATCGAGATCACCTACGGCCTCGAGCGTCTGGCCATGTACCTGCAGGACGTGGAGAGTCTCTGGGAGCTGAGCTGGAATGGGGAGCGCAGCTACGGCGATCTCTGGCTCGCCTTCGAGAAGGGGCAGTGCGCCTACAACTTCGAAGTCTCCAACCCTGAACGCCTGCAGCAGCTGTTCGCGCTCTATGAGGCGGAGGCCACCGATCTGGTGGCGGCGAACCTGCCCGCCCCGGCCCTCGATTACGTGCTCAAGTGCAGCCACACCTTCAACCTGCTGGAGGCCCGCGGCGTGATCTCGGTCACCGAGCGCACCGCCACGATCGCCCGCATCCGCCACCTGGCCCGGCAGGTGGCCGAGGCCTGGCTCCAGGAACGGCGTGCCCTCGGCTTCCCCCTGCTCGGCGAGGCCCAGCGCCTCGCCCTGCCGGCGGAGGCGGCCCTTGCCTGAGGCCCTGCCGATGCCCGCCCTCCGATGAGACGCACCCTGCTGGTCGTGGTGCTGCTGGCCGGCAGCTTCCAGGCCGGCCGGCTCACCGAGCGGGCGATCTGGCCCTGCCGCCTGCGGCCGGTCGCCGCCCTGGTGGCCCCTCTGCTGGGCCAGGAGCTGCCCAGCCCCGAACTCTGTGAGCTGATGCTGAAGCTGCCCAGCTTCTGACAGCGGTCGCGCCGGACCAGGCCCGCTCAGGGCTCCTGGGTGGGCGTCCCGTCGGGGAGGGACCTGGCTCGGGGGGCGCCGCCGAAGAACACTTTCACCCCCAGTTCGATCCCGTTCTGGTAGGTGGTGAAGCCGTTGTCCGGGTCGCCGCCGTTGTTCCACTCCAGGGTGAAAGAGCGCCAGGAGAGATTCAGGTCGGTGTTGTCGCCGATGGCGTAGCCGAGACCCACCTGCGCGTTGCCGCTGAGATCCTGCCGACCGCTCAGACCGAGGCCGCCCCCATCGCCGCGCACGAAGTCCCGCAGGCGCGGCGAGAGAAACAGGCTGGCCTGGGTGCCCAGCAGGGGCTGCACCCAGGTGTGTCCGAAACTCCGCGCGGCATTGATCGAGCGAAGCCCGTCCGGGCCACCCAGCGAAGCGGCCAGATCCAGCTGGCCTTCGATCAGCCGGGCGCCGGCGTAGGGGATCACCGTGAACGACCCCGGGGTGCCGAGGGCCGCCTCCCGGGGGCCGAAGCGGTAGCGCAGGGCCAGGTCGTCGATGCCCAGCTGCTGGCCCACGCAGGCGCTGGCCCGCAACCGCTGGCGGGCCCCCACCGCGCGGCTGCTCAGGCTGGCCAGGTCGGTGTACCAGATGTCGCCCTGCAGGCCCACCCGCCCGTATTCCACCCTGCCCCGGATCGTGGTGGCGCCGGTGGCCCGCAGTGGCGCGAAGCCATAGAGCTCCAGCGTGCCGCTCCAGGGGCTCTCGGCCGGGGGGGGTCGCCGGGGTCCGGGGCCCGCTCCGGGTCGGGATCGGGCTCGGCCGCGCGCTCCAGCCAGCTCTCCTGGCCGATCCAGGTCGCCGCCGTGCGGGGCGGGGGCACCGACGCGGCCTGCAGCCCCGCCGGCAGCAGCGGCAGGGCCACCAGGACCATGCCAGCCCCGGGGGGGATCCAGCCGGTGGAGAGCCTTGGCATGCCTGGCCGCCGTTCGGGGAAAAGTTGGAGGGGATCTTCCCAGATCGTCGCCGGCGGGAACCCTGGGGGCAGAGACGACCGCTCCATGCCGTTCCTGCTGGTCTCGATCGCCCTGGCGGGCCTCGGGCTCGGAGTCCTGCCGCTGCCCTGGCCGCTGCGCCTGACGGCCCTCCTGGCCGTGGCCGCTGCCGGCCTCGGCCGGGCGGTCCAGCTCGGGGCCCCACCTGCGGGGCGGTTGGCGGTTCTCGCCCTCGCCCCCCTGCTGCTGCTCTGGGCCCTGGCGCGCCAGCCCCAGCCGGGTCCCGCCGATCCGGTGCGGCTGCTCTCCGGTGACGGGAGCCGGCCGGTGCTGCTGCGCGGACACCTCGCCGCCGATCCCCGCCCCCGCGGCCCGGACGGTGCCTGTGTGGTGCCCCTGGTGCTGGCCGGCGGCACCAGCGAGCTGATTCTCGAATCCTGCCCCGAGTTGCGCCAGGGCTGGGTGGTGGAGGCCAGCGGCCAGTTGCGGCGCCCGCTCGGGGGTCCCCACCCGTTACTGGGGGGTGCGGCCGAGCGTCTGGCTCGCCGGGGCATCTGGAGCCAGCTGAGGGTGGCGCCCCCGCCGGAGGGAGCCCTCAGCGTGCTGAAGCGGCCGCCGGCTCCGGTGGCCGACCTGCGCCGCCGCATGGCCGCCGCCCTGCTGGAGCGGGGCGGCCCCGAGCGGGGCGGGGTGCTGGCCGCCCTCGTGCTCGGCAGTGCCGTGGTGCCGTTGCCGGCGGAAGTGCGCGAGACGTTTCGGGCGGCGGGCCTCTCCCATGCCCTGGCCGCCTCCGGCTTCCACCTCAGCGTGCTGCTGGGCGCCGTGATGGCGCTGGGCCGCCGTCTGCCGCGGCCGCCGCGTTGCGCCCTGGCCGCCGCTGCGATGCTGCTGTTCCTGCTGCTGGCCGGCCCCCAGCCCTCGGTGGTGCGGGCCGTGCTGATGGGCGGGCTGGCCTTCGCCGTGCTCGAGAGCGGAGGCCGCGGCCGGCCGCTCGGGGTGCTGCTGCTCAGTGTGCTGGTGATGCTGCTGGTGCGCCCCGTCTGGTTGCTCGATGTGGGCTTCCAGCTTTCAGTGGCCGCCACCGCAGGGCTGATCCTCAGTGCCGGCGATCTGGAGGCGGCGCTGGCCCGGCGCTGCCCGGGCTGGGTGGCGGCGGGCCTGGCGGTGCCGCTGGCGGCCTCCCTCTGGACCCTGCCCCTGCAGCTGCTCCACTTCGGGGTGGTGCCGCTCTATGCCGTGCCCGCCAATCTGGTGGTGGCGCCGCTGCTGACGCCGCTCACCCTCGGGGCGATGGCGCTGGCCCTGGCGGCGGTGCTGCTGCCGCCCCTGCTCACGCCGCTGGCCTGGCCCCTGCTGCCCCTCACCGATCTGCTGCTGGCCATCACCCGCGGCATTGCCGCCCTGCCGATGGCCCAGGGGCAGGTGGGCCGCCCCCTGCCGGGGCTGGTGCTGCTGTTCGCCCTGGCGCTGCTGCCCTGGCTGCTGCCCCGCGAGACCCTCGCCGCCCTGCGCTGGCCGGCGGGGCTGGTCGGCCCGCTGGGTTGGCTGTCGCCCCGCCGGCTCGGCGCGGCCGGGCTCACCCTGGCCCTGGCCGTGCACCTGGCCCTGCTGGGCGCCGACCAGCTGCTGCTGATCCACCAGTGGGGCGGCGATCTGCTGCTGGCGCGTCACCGGGGCCGCGGCGCCCTGATCAGCAGCCGGGCCGATGGCCTGAGCTGCGCCAACGCTGCCCGCCTGGCGGCCGGGCTGGGGCTCGCCCGCTACGACTGGATCACCCTGCTCGATCCGGTGGCGCCGGCCGATCCACTCTGCTGGAGCCGCCAGACCTCCCTGCTGCTGGCCGGCGACACGGGCGGCGACGTCCTGCGCCCAGGTCAGCGGCTGGAGAGTCCGGGTCTGGCCCTGCGTCCCCTCAGTGGTGACAGCCGCGCCCTGGAGTTGGCCGTGGGCCGCCACCCCTGGGTGCTCCTGCCCGATCCCCAGGCGCTCTGGGCCTGGCGGCGGGAGGCGGACTGGGCGGGGGCGGGGGCGCCCCGGGGCGTCTGGCTCGGCTTCCGGCCCGCTCGGCGGGAGCGGCAGCTGCTGGAGGGGGCCGGGGCGGCCCGGGTCTGGATCAGCGGGGCCTGGGCACAGGCGCCGGCGGGCTGGTCCACCAGCGGGGTGAGTGGATCGCTCCAGGGTCCCGCCGGCTGAACGATCCCTACAGTGACGCCGGCTCCCGGCCGGGTTCGGCCCGCCGGGTCCTGGAGAGGTGGCTGAGTGGTCGAAAGCGAACGACTCGAAATCGTTTGAAGGGCAACCTTCCGTGGGTTCGAATCCCACCCTCTCCGTTTCCGGGTCGATCTGCAGCAGGTCTCCCCCCGTTGCCGGCCCGACGGGCCAGAGTGCTGCTCCGTCAGCTCGCCCCAGCGTCATGCCCGCCACCACCCTCGAGAAGCCCGTCAGCCTGGAGTGCGCCTGCCCCAGCTGCCACTGCACCGTGACGGGGGAGTCCCCCTACCGCCTGGGCGATCAGCGGTTCTGCTGCGAGGCCTGTGCCCAGGGCCATCCCGGCGGTGTGCCCTGTCATGCGGGCTGCGGTTGCGAAGGGACGTCCTGAGTCCGGCCGCTGAATCCGGAGTCGATCCGCACCACCTCCCATGCCGTTGTTCCCCAGGCCGCCGGGACCGTCCCGCTCCCCTGCAGCCCTGGCCGCCGTCTTCAGCGGCCTGGTGATGCTGGTCGCTCCGGCCCTCGCCGGGGGCGACAGCTCCGGCAGCCGCACCGGGCCGGGGCTGGGCCCCCTGCCCGCCAGCTGGCAGGGGGAGCTGCCCGATGCCGGAGGCACCAGCCGCTGGCACCTGGACCTGGCCCCCGATGGCAGCTACCAGCTGCGTCAGACCTACCTGGACCGGCCGCTCCCCAACCGGTTCGATGCCATCGGCCGCTGGCAGCTCGAGCCCGGCACCAACCGCCTGGTGCTGCGGCGTGGCCGGGAGGCGCCGGTGCTGCTGCAGCCGCTCGCGACGGGGGGGGGCCTGCGCAAGCTCGATCTCCAGGGCGAGCCGATCGACTCGGAGCTCAACGACCGGTTGCAGCGTCTGCCCAGGTCAGCCCCGATCGACCCGCGCCTGCCGCTTCAGGGGATGGTCACCTACCTGGCCGATGCGGCGTTCCTGCGGCTCTGTGCCACCGGTCAGAGCCTGCCGGTGGCGATGGAACGCGATTACCTCGCGCTGGAGCGGGCCTACCTCGAGGCACTGCCGGCCGATCGGCCCGGGCTGCCGCTGCTGGTCAGCCTGGATGGCCGCATCACCAGCCGCCCCTCGGCCGAGCCGGGCCAGCCCCCGCGCAGCACCCTGGTGGTGGAGCGGTTCCTGAGCCTCCAGCCCGGCCAGGACTGCCTCCCGCTCCCCCTGCGCGGCACCACCTGGCGCCTGCTCATGCTGGAGGATGCCGCCCCGACGAACGGGAGTGAGCCACCGGATGGGCCACCCGAGCTGGTGTTCGACCGGGAGGCGGACCGGGTGGCGGGTCGTGGCGGCTGCAATCGCCTGATCGGCGGCTTCGAACTCGAGGGCGAGCGGCTGCGCTTCGGCCCGCTGGCCGGCACTAGGATGGCCTGCGCCCCCGAGACGATGGCCTTCGAGCAGCGCTACACCGAGGCCCTCGAGCAGGTGCGCCGCTGGAGCCTCGAGCAACGCCGCCTGCGGCTCCAGGAGGCCTCCGGCCGCACCCTGCTGTTGTTTGAGGCGAGCGAGTAGGGGGCGGCTGGCTCCACCACCGCGGAGGGCGCCCAAAAAAAAGGAGCGGACCCGGGGGACCCGCCCCGAGGAACGTCTTAAGAAATGTAACCGATCTGAGGTCGCCTAGCGTGGCTCCCGCCTTCACCGAATCGCGCCCGTGGGCTGGTACGTCAAGCTCGAGCGTGGAGTGGTCGACCGGGCTGTCTTCGATCGGCACCTGCGCGCCCATCTCGACTGGGTGCGGGACCTGCAGGCCCGGGGGCACCGGGCCAGCACCGGCTACTGGGCCGAGGCCAAGGGCCGCAGCGGCAACGGCGCCGGGGGGATGCTGCTGTTCCAGGCCCGTGATCGGGCCGAGGCCGAGGCGATCGTGCAGGCCGATCCCCTGATCCTCTCGGGATGCGTGGAGTGGGACCTGCACGACTGGCACGTGGTGGGGGGCGAGCTTCGTCCCGGCCCCAGCCCGGAATCGCCCGCCGCCTCCTGCTGAGGTCCCGCGGATGACCTGGGGGGTCAGGGAGTCAGGCGGGCTGGGCCCAGCAGCAGCTGTTTCATGTCCCCCTGGCACCGCCAGATCATCAGGACCAGGTAGGGGATCAGAAACAGGCTCCCACCGACCAGAGCAACGCTCCCCAGGCCCAGACCCAGCCCCGAGTAGTGATGCCGCCAGGCCACCCAGAGGGCGGAGAGTATCAGCAGGATCGCGAAGTCCACATCGAACTGACCAGCCCAACCCATCTGACGGATGTCACCCAGAAAGACCCCAATCAGGCCCGGGCCATGGCCCCGGAGGACCAGAACTGTGTAACCGGCCAGAACGGTCCACAGGGAGATGAGCAGAATGCGAAACGTTGACATGGCAACCAGCAATCCTCGGAAACAAGACGACCCGCTCACGGTAGCGATGGCGAGCACGCGTCCCGAAATTTGAGTGGGGATCGAGCAGGGGGGAGATACAGACTTGTAGCTGTGGATCGGAAGGAGGGAAGAAGTTCGCAGAACCAAAATTAATCAGAGCGTGGGAAAAGGCCCTCTCTTCCATCCGATTGGAACTGGCCCCAGACATGTATTCCTTCCAGAATCGGAATCAGTGATCGACCCTGACTAGACAGACGATACTCCACTTTCGGAGGGATCTCGTTGTAGATCGTGCGTGTCACCACACCGACGCGCTCAAGCTCTCTGAGTTTGCTGGTCAGCACCTTCGGGCTGACGCCCTGAAGGGCTCTCCTTAGCTCGGAAAACCGCCGAACTCCTTCGGCCAACACACGCAGGATCGGAACTTTCCAGCGACCCTGGATCACGTCCAGGGCCAGTTCAGCGGGGCAGTTGTGATGGTCATTCGTGTTCAGAAAATCCTGGGATGACGCCATGGTTACGGGATGGAAAGCGGGTTACTTCTCGGTGCGTCCTTGTGCCCAGAAGTGATTCTCCCCCAAACTCGCCTGCAGCGTGCCTGGGCCAGCACCCAGGGAGCGCCCCATCCCGCCGCTTCCTCTGATGACATCCGCTTTCCCCACGGCGATCGACCGCGCAGCCGGAACCCATGCCCTCTGCACCTGCGGACAGAGCCAGACGGGCCCTTTCTGTGATGGCTCCCACCAGGGGAGTGCTTCGAGACCCGAGATCCTCAGCCTGAATGAGGCGAAGACGATCCACCTGTGCCGTTGCGGCGGCACGGCCACCCTGCCCTTCTGTGATGGGAGCCATCAGAACCTGGGGGCCACGGCAGGATCCTGAGCCGGGGGGGCTGGAGTGGATCAGGTGCCGTCTGGGGCCACCATCCTGGGCTCGATCTCTGCACCACGGTGGAACAACGGAGGGGGCGGGATTCGAACCCGCGGAGGCTTTCGCCTCGCCGGTTTTCAAGACCGGAGCCATCAACCACTCGACCACCCCTCCAGGGGCATCGCCGGGCCCGGATCCGGGCCCCGGCGGCTTCAGTTTCCCATGTCCCCAGGCCGGGGATCAGGGGGCGCAGGGCCTGAATCCCCAGCGCGTCGGACTGGGCTCCGCACCGGCTTCCAGCAGCAGCAGGGTGCTCAACGGCTTGGATTGGGGCGGTTCCCAGCAGCTCCGTTCGGGATGATCCGCCATCAGCTTGGCGGCGCTCTCGGGGTTCTCCCCCAGCCCCAGGATCGGCCGGGAAGCTGCGCCGGAAGCGGCCGGCGCCTCGTCCGGATAGGGCCGCAGGTCGAGGCCGCCGAAGTAGGTCTGCAGCAGATCCGAGGTGCTCGTGCTCAGGCAGCCGTGGCGGCAGGCGGAGCTATCGGAGAGGAAGGCGGCGATCGCCTTGTAGTTCATCAGCGGCGCCTGCCGCAGGGCCTGGGCCCGCTCGGCGTTGGCCAGCAGCAGGGCCAGCAGCAGCACCGCCGCCCCGGTGGCGATCCAGCCCCGCTGGCCCAGGCGGCGCCGCAGCAGCAGGGCGACATCCGCGAACAGCACGGCGGCAGCGGGCAACGCCACGATGTAGTTGCGCGCGGTGGAGATCGGCCGGATCAGATCGATCGCGATCATCACCAGCGCAAAGCCCAGCAGCAGCCGGATCAGCACGCGGCTTTCCGCCGCCAGGCCATCCGTGCCCGCCCCCTCCCCGGGCCCCGCCCCCGGTTCCCGCAGGAGAGTGCACAGCCGGGCCCTTCCGCCCGGACGCCGGAGCACGGCCACCCCTGCCACCACCCCCACCGCCAGGGCCGCCTGGATCCCAAGAACCGGGAACAGCCCGGCCAGGAACTCCTGCAGGGTGCCGATCACCGGAGCGACCCGGATCCACTTCACCTTCTCGAGGCTGCCGCTGGCCGAGCCCAGCAGGAGAAAGTGAAGCGCCGGCCAGACCAGCATCACCCCCAGCAGGGTGATCGAGCGTCGCCGCTGGAGCTGCCGGGGCCCGGCCGTGGCATCGAGGACCGTGAGCGTCAGGGCGAACAGCAGCCCGAAATAGTGGCTGAGGGACAGCAGCAGGGCCGAGGCGTCGTAGAGCGCCTCCAGGCGGACGGGGCCGCGGCCGGGGGCTCCGGCGGGCTCCGGCCCGAGCCCCTGCCGGAGCCGCAGGCTGGCCCCGGTGAGCAGCGTGGCCAGCAGCAGGGTGAGGGCGTAATTGCGCACCTCCTGGGCGTGGACCACCAGCAACGGACTGGTGCCCAGGAAGCCGATCACCAGCAGGCTGCGGGCCCGGCCGCCGCCGCCCACGAACCACGCCGCCGCCCCCAGGGTCAGCAGGGCCAGCAGCAGGCTGAAGGCGCGCAGGCCCACCTCCCCGCCACCGCTGCCCAGCCGCCAGAGCTTCAGGAGCACGGGATACAGGGGCGGGGCCGTGTCGGGCAGCACCCAGCCGGAGAGCATCTCCCCCCAGGGTTGCCCCACGGCGGTGGCAGTGAACAGTTCGTCCTTCCAGAACGAATAGGCCCGCCAGGCGCCCCGGCCCGCGAATCCAGCCAGCAGCAGCACGAGGGCCACCACCCACCCGGTCTCGCAACGGGTGCCCGGAGTGTTGCTGCTCATCTAGCCGATTGGGGTGATGTAGTACTGGCGGGAAATTTCTTCGATATCATGATAGTAGTAAAAGCATTCGGGATCAGCCTTCACCATGGAATCAACGATCTGGGGTAATTCTTCCATGGTGATGATTGTTCTTACGGCCGCATAGGTTCACCGCTGCGTCCCCCCGCGAAGACGATGACCGAGTAGCTATTGATTTGTCGACGCATCGGCATGCAATTTCCGTGGATCCAAGTGCTCTCGATCTGTTTCCAGTTCGCTCAATGAAGCAGGCTTGGCAGATCCTGAACAGCCCCGTTCTGATGCTGGAACAGGGTTCAGTGTCCGGGAGCAACCGTGGTCTTCCGGGTGCCCACGCCCGGCACCCTAGTCCCGTGCAGGCCTCAGGGGCTCACCGCTTCCCAGGGGCGACTCGTCTGGACGGCCCGTCGTCCCGTGCAGGAATCCTCCACGGCTGTGAAGATCAGGCCCTCTCCATCCGTGGACCAGGTGTAGACGCCAGCGCCATGTCCTTGCGGCGTGCAGGCCGCCAATCCCGTTTCATCGCCGATCCTGACGATGTCACCCTCAGCCGCATACTCTCCTGCCACCATGGCTGCTCCGTTACGGGTCACCGTGAACTGTCCGTCTGGGCTGAAGCTGATCAGCCACAGCCCCCGCAGGGAGCCGGTCCGATTGGTCAACGCGACCGGAAGATCCTGGGGACTCAGCGTGACGGCGTAGTCACCCGGAGGGAATGGAGCCGCCCAGGACGGAGCGAGACCGAGGATCAGGGGGACCGTCCCCAGGAGTGACCACCAGGGACGCATCGCTGACCGGTGAATCATCAATCCTGCCCTCGTTTCTGCTGGCCCGGGCCGGAGCTTACCCGGCTGGCCCGGCGACACCGCGTTTCCTCCGCCAGCCGCCGGTCAGGAGATTGTTTCCACCCACACCGACAGGGACCCCGGCGGACAGCGGAACTCCGCCCAGCCGTGCGCATTGGTGCGGATCCGCTCGCGCCGGTGGTCGGTGACGTCGAGGAAGGAGGCATGGGGGCGGCCGGTGGCCATCCACTTCCAGCCGTCGCTGCCGTTGCTCATCAGCACGGCCAAGGCGCGTGGGTGGGTGGCACTGCCGAGCCGGGTCCAGCCGATGCAGTTGGGATGGTCGAGGTAGTCGAGCTGCTCGCCGTAGGCGTGATCCCGGCGGGCCCCCAGCAGGCGATCGAGGATCCAGCGGTGGCTTGGCAGCCACACGTCGTGGTGCTGGCCATCCTGGCCGCGGTCCCGATAGTGGGCCCCTTCGTAGTCGGGCAGGAACAGGCAGGGATACCCCTCCCGGCGCAGCAGGATGAAGGCATAGGCCAGCGGTTTGAACCACGGCTCCACCACCGATTCCAGCGCCTGCAGGGGCTGGGTGTCGTGGTTCTCCACCAGCGTCACGGCCAGGTGGGGCAGGTGGCGCATCAGGGTGCCGTCCAGCAGGCGGCGCAGATCGTATCCCGAGCCCAGTCGGCTGGCCAGATGGAAGTTGTGGTGCAGGGGGGCATCGAACAGATGAATCCGGCCTTCCGTGTGGGAGGCGTACCAGCGGAGGGTGGCGAGGCTCTTGGTCCAGTACTCCCCCACCACGAAGATGTCCTTGCCGGCATGGGCTTCCAGGTGTGCGATCCAGTCCGGGAAGAAGCCGCCGTTGATGTGCTTGATGGCATCGAGGCGGAATCCATCCACCCCCACCGTGTCCAGCATCCAGGTGCCCCAGTGCTTGAGGGCGTCGCGCACCTCGGGGTGGTCGATGTCAAGATCGCAGCCCATCAGGTAGTCGTAGTTGCCGCGCTCCAGATCCACGTTGTCATCGAAGGCCTTGCCTTCGATGCGCCACACCGCCCGGGTACCGGGATCGAGGCTGTTGAAATCCACGGCATCGAAATGCCACCAGTGCCACTCCATGGCGGAGTGGGTGCCGCCGCGCCCGGGATAGTGGAAGTGGGTCCAGGCGCGGATCCGCCGCTCCGCCCCGATCGACCGGAACCGGTTCTGGGGGTCGAACGGGGTGGCGTTCACGTCCTCCTCGGCGTCGCCGCCCATCAGGTGGTTGAACACGGCATCGGCCAGCACCTGGAGGCCCACCGCCTGGCAGGCGGCCACGGCCGCCGCATACTCCGCCCGGGTGCCGTACTTGGTGGCAATCGTGCCGTTCTGGTCAAACTCGCCGAGGTCGTAGGGGTCGTAGAGGCCGTAGCCCACGTCCTGGCCCCCGGCCAGGCCCTTGCCGGCCGGGGGGAGCCACAGGGCCGTGATACCGGCCTGGGCGAGGGCGGCCGCCTGCTGTGCCAGCCGCCGCCAGTGCCCGGCATCGGCCGGGGTATACCAGTGGAAGACCTGCATCAGCACACCGTTGATCTCCTCCGGCGCGGGGGCAGCGGCAGGCGGGGCCTCCGTTGGCATGGCTGGGGAGATGCGGGATGTGATCCCAACGCTATGGGCAAGCGGTGGGAGCTTCAACCGGGGGACTGAGGGGCCTCCCCGCTGGTGCAGAGGCGGGGCCTGGGCCTCCGGGCTGAATGGCCGGGTTCATGCGGTCGGTTCGTACCCCTCCGGAGATCGGCCGTCCGCGGCGTCCGCCGGATCCAGGGTCGGCACCCCCATCGCCGACCGGAGGTCATCCAGCGGCGCATCAACCTGCTGCCAGAAGTCCCAGTCGGCGTCAAACGTGTCACCCGTGGTGGCGTCGCCCCGGGTCCAGGCCACCCAGAACTTGCGGGCATCGAGCGCGCCCGTGGCGCTGCCGGCCGGCTCCACGAGCGGCACGCCCAGGTGCCAGCTCACGATCACCGGCAGGATGTGCCCGGCGAGTCCCTCGACCACGTGCATGCCTGCGGTGAAGGTGCTCACCAGCAGCTCCCCCTGCACGGAGGTGCCATATCCGGAGAGGATGTGGGCGGAGTCGTGGGGGGTGGTGAAGGACTCGGCCGCGGAGGCTTCCTGGCCGGCGAAGCCGAAGCCGTTGTCGCGGTAGAAGTCGTGGAAGGCCCGCCCGAACGACCCCACCGGCTTGTCGCCCAATGCCGCATACCGGGCCGTCAGCTGCGGATCCGGCGAATCCCGGTAGGGAAAGATCCAGGCGCCATAGGTCGAGACGTCCTCGACCCAGTCGCCTGTGAGGCTGGCCCGGTTGCGGCGCAGCATGTCGGCCCGTGCTGCGGCGAGCTGCCCACGGACCAGTTCGTGCAGATCGCCCACCGCGGGCTCGTCAATTCCCAGGGCCCGGGCGTACTCCCCCACCAGGTCAGCCGCAGCGGGAGCGATCGTGCCGTCGACGGTGGCGATGACCACGAGCGGCACGATCGCTTCGGAGCCCCTGGATCCCAGCGAATCGGCGAGACCTACCGGTGACACGGCGGGGAGGGAGTCGACCTCGAGGGGTTCCTTGATGCCGAACACCAGGAAGGCCGCCGACGTCAGGGCTCCTCGATCCATGGCGGTGAGGGGGCGGCCACCGGCTCGGGCCACCTCGGCCATCGCGGCCAGGATCCGTTTCGCCTGGTCCTCGCTGCCGTCGAAGATCACGATGGATGTCGGGCTCGAGTCTGGAGGCGGGTTGCGACCAGGGCGTGGAGCCCTGCGCAGCCTGGCATGAACCAGCCCATCCGGCGCATCCCCATGGAGTGATCCCAGGAGGACGGGTCGCCCGGGTCCGGGAAGGCCAGGGTGAGCTCAGGTCGGGCGACCCGTCGCAGAGAGAACCAAGCCGGTCCACACGGCTGTCGTCGAGCCAGCGGAACGAAGCGCCTGTCCATGTCCAACGAAGAGCCTGTCTGTGTTCGTCGCTCAACGAACCAGCGAGGGCGATGGCGCCGACCTGGTGGAAGCGGGGCCGTGCCGCCGTCGTACCCCATCGCCGGGAAGCAGCTCTGGTGAAGGGCAGGGTTGGCCGATCTCGCCCCTGCGCGCTCCGATCGGCTCGATGGCCTGGACCGCCAAGACGCAGGCGTGGCGATCATGGTGAGCAGATCTCTGGGGAGAGCCTGGGTACGTTGGACGCTCCAGCCCAACGACAGCAGGGGCGCCAACACGGTCTTGGCCGGATCCGTAGCCCTGGCCGCCGGCCGGCTCAACGACTCCTCCGGACCGGGGACCTGAACCGTTGGGGCGGCAACCGCAGGGCCAGGGCAGGCCAGCGGTGATCCTTCTCGGGCTCGCAGGTCAGGCTGCAAGGCGAAAGGGGTGGCCTCGCATCCGCCCACGGGTCGCCCTGGCGGTGCGCGCCCTCAGAACAAGGTGGTGCAGGTGGGGGTGGGCGTGAGCTTCATCAACGACCAGAGCGCGCCGTACTGGGCGGGTGACAGCGACAGCTCCGTCTGCATCCGGGCACCCATCGGCGTGCCGGGGGCGGCGGTGGCGCCGATCTCCGTGTTGATCACGGCCAGCCCCTGGCACATCTGCTCGATCTCGGGATTGAGTGCATTGCCGGCCCTGACGGACCCGGCCTGCAGGGCCAGGGGCATCAAGGCGCTGATCACCAGCGCCAGGGTTGGACTCCTCATGGGGCCGGCTTCGCCAGGGGCAGCAGACACTTGTCGGAATCGCAGCCGGCCGGCCCCGCCTCCACCAGTTCGCCACGGTCATAGCGCTGCAGGGCTTCGAAGAAGTCGTCGGTGCGGCGGCGGGCGATCACTTCCGCGCTCAGGCGGGTGTAAGTGGCCTGATCGATCGGCTCGAACGGCAGCCGGGGGAAGGTGGCGTTGGCATCGAAGCGGGCCAGCAGGGCCGCCGAGATGTAACCCTCGCCGCGATCGATCGCCCGATGGATCGCGGCGGCCAGGGGCTCGATCTCGTGCTCGCGAAACTCCACCGTGGCGGAGGTGTTGTGGGCCGTGTAGTGCGACTGCACCTGCATGTAGAAGTCGAACTGGGCCAGGGCGGAGAAGTTGTTGATCTCCACCAGATCGGCGCCGGGGATGTTGGCCCAGCTCACTTCGGTGGGGATCTCCACCAGCCATTCGGTGCAGCGTGGATCGAAGGGATCATCCAGCAGGCGGCCGTTCTCGTCCTTGTCGGATTGGCTCGGCACGATCGTGTAGCCGTAGTCCATGCAGGCCAGGGCCACCGGATCGTTCTTGCGGAAGGTGATCCGGCGGATGAAACGCTGGGCCTTGGGTGGATGCCAGCCCGGGCTGGCACCGGTGAGCAGGCTCTTGGTGCCGGCCGGCTGCACCGTGGTGCAGCGGTTGGGGCGGCGCAGGCGATGGCGGTCGCAGTAGTCCCACACCGCCTCGTTCACCCCCTGCTTCCAGCGGCCCAGATACTCCGCTTCCCGGGCCTTGAAGGCCAGCCCCTCCTCGGTTTCGGGGCGGCCCTGCTCCCACCACCGCAGCCAGGGGGTGCCGAAGGCATGCACGAAGAAGTCGAACAGGCCGGTGAAGCTCACCCCCACGATCGGATCCCAGGCGCGGCTCTGCCGGTAGCGTTCCACTTCGAAGTCGTGGTTGAGCAGGCAGGCCACCGCCAGGCCACCGGCCCGGAAGGCATCGGCCTGGGCCTGGTGGTCGGAAGGATCGATGCGGTTGAGATGGATCTCGGCCAGGTTGCAGTGGAAATCGGCGCCGAGGATTTCGCCGCAGGGATTGAGTCCATAGCGCCCCAGCCGGTGCTCCAGCTCGGCGGCTCCGATCTCCGGGTGGTGCAGCGTCAGCCAGCGGCCGGCTTCCTCGCGGCCCTGGTCCACGTAGATCTCGATGAACTCGCGGCGCAGCTCGGGGGTGGGCAGCAGGTCGGCGTTGGAGCGGGCGATCGCCTCGGGGGCGAACTGGATCGCGCCTTCGCCGCTCTGGAACTGCTTGGTGACGGCCTCCAGCACCACCTCCCTCGAGGGGCGGTGGTGGAACACCCGCGTGTGGTTGGCCATCCGCAGCGCGTCGCGCTCGGGATCGATGCGCCAGTTGCCCTCGGCGTCCTGCTCCCAGAGGTTCTCCTTGGCGCCGGCGGCCGAGAGATCCTCGGCGGCGAACTGGCGCATGCCGGCGCTGCGCCGGATGTTGCCGGCCACGATCGTGACGGCCGCCTCATCGATCAGCAGGCAGCACTCCACCGAGGTGAGCCGGCGGCCGTTGGCCTTGTTGAGGATCTGGGCGACCCGGCCGTAGAGATCCCCGAGCTTCACCGGATTGGCCATGCCGCCGAAGCCCTTGAGCGTTTCCCCCACCGGCCGCACATCGGAGAGGTCCACCGTGACCGTGATCGGGCGCTGGGCGTCGAAGCGCTCATCGCTGCTGAGCTCCAGCAGTAGCTGGTAGCTATCAACCCAGCCGCGGCGGGTGTCGCCCACCTTGATGGCGACCCGGTTGCCCTCGATGGTGTGGGTGGTGGCCTCCTGGCGCGCCCCGGCGGGGGTCAGCCCGATCGGGCTGACCCGCTCCACCACCAGCTGGTTGCGCACCACCGGCAGCCGCTCGATCAGGCGCGGTTCGATGATGGCGCCGGTGCCGCAGCCCATCATCGCCAGGTCCATCATCAGGGCGAAGGCGTCCCAGTCGACCAGGTTGGTGGAGGTGCAGTTGTAGGCCCCGGAGAAGTTGTGGCGCTGCTCGATCCAGGGGGTGCCGCCGATCCAGAGCCACCGCCCCGAGGGGAGCGCCTGCTGGTGGGTCTGCAGGCGGCGGATCAGGGCCACTTCCTCGCCGCTGAGCCCTCCGAGCTGGCGCAGACCCTCGAGGTTGCGCTCCGACACCTGGTGCCAGCTCTCGCGGCCGTCCGCGGTGCGGCGGGAGTAGGTGCGGTAGAAGACGGGGTTCGCCGCCGGGGCGGTGGCCGGGAAATCGGGCCGCTCGCTGGTGCCGCGCCGGGTGGGGTCCGCCAGATCGACGCGGATGGGAGTGAGGGTCACGGCGGCGCGGCTGGACTGGTGCAAGCAGGTTAACGCCACCAGTGGTGGCGGCAAGGTGGCCTTGGCACCAGCGACAGCGGTGGGGCGGACGGGGACCTCGAGCCCGGCTGAGCCGGCTGGCAGGCTGGCCCCATGACCAGCAGCAGCACCGAGCCCGACGCCGGCAGCGGCACCTCCCAGGGCAGCGGAGCGGCCTTCGGCCTGACCTCCCTGGCCGAGGCCGTGGCCCGGCGCCGCAATTTCGCGATCATTTCCCACCCCGACGCGGGCAAGACCACCCTCACCGAGAAACTGCTGCTCTACGGCGGGGCGATCCAGCAGGCCGGGGCGGTGAAGGCCAAGGGGGAGCAGCGCAAGGTCACCTCCGACTGGATGGAGCTGGAGAAGCAGCGCGGCATCTCGATCACCTCCACCGTGCTCCAGTTCGACTACGCCGGCAGCACGGTCAACCTCCTGGACACCCCCGGCCACCAGGACTTCTCGGAGGACACCTACCGCACCCTCGCCGCCGCCGACAACGCGGTGATGCTCGAGGATGCCGCCAAGGGCCTCGAGCCCCAGACCCGCAAGCTGTTCGAGGTCTGCCGGCTGCGGCGGATTCCGATCTTCACCTTCATCAACAAGATGGACCGGCCGGGTCGCGACCCCCTGGAGCTGATCGATGAGATCGAGAGCGAGCTGGGCCTCACCTGCTGGCCGGTGAACTGGCCGATCGGCAGCGGCGACCGTTTTCGGGGGGTGATCGACCGCCGCAGCCGCGATGTGATCCTGTTCACGCGGGCCGAACGGGGCCGCCAGGCCACCGAGCAGCGTCTGGCCGCCGGCAGCCTCGACCTGGCCGACCTGGTGGAGCCCGAGCTCCTGGCTCAGGCCCTCGAGGAACTGGAGCTGCTCGATGGGGCCGGGGCGGAGCTGGATCTCGAGCGGGTCCATGCCGGGGACCTGAGCCCGGTGTTCTTCGGGTCCGCCATGACCAATTTCGGGGTGCGGCCCTTCCTCGACGCCTTCCTGGAGCTGGCCCAGCGGCCGGTGGCCCGCAGCGGCCAGGACGGACCGGTCGATCCGCTGCGGCCCGAGTTCAGCGGTTTCGTGTTCAAGCTCCAGGCCAACATGGATCCCCGCCACCGCGACCGGATCGCCTTCGTGCGGGTCTGCTCCGGCCACTTCGAGAAGGACATGACCGTGCGCCACGCGCGCACCGGCCGCACTATCCGGCTCTCGAGGCCCCAGAAGCTGTTCGGCCAGGACCGGGAGGTGGTCGACGACGCCTACCCCGGCGACGTGATCGGCCTCAACAACCCGGGCATGTTCGCCATCGGCGACACCCTCTACGTGGGTCCGAAGGTGGAATACGAGGGCATTCCCTGCTTCAGCCCGGAGATCTTCGCCTGGCTGCGCAATCCCAATCCCTCCGCGTTCAAGAGCTTTCGCAAGGGGGTCAACGAGCTGCGCGAGGAGGGGGCGGTGCAGGTCCTCTACGACACCGATGCCAGCAAGCGGGATCCGATCCTGGCGGCGGTGGGTCAGCTGCAGCTGGAGGTGGTGCAGTACCGCCTGGAGCACGAGTACGGGGTGCAGACCCGGCTGGAGCCGCTGGAGTTCAGCATGGCCCGCTGGGTGGGGGGCGGCTGGCCGGCCCTCGAGAGGGTGGGGCGGATCTTCAACTGCCGCACCGTGCGCGATGCCTGGGACCGACCGGTGTTGCTGTTCCGCAACGCGTGGAACCTGCGTCAGCTGGGCGAGGACCATCCCGAGCTGGAGCTGAGCGCCGTGGCACCGGTGGTGAGCGGGGTGGAGCCGATCGCCCTCTGAGCCCGGCGGGGCGGGCGGATCCCCCCCTCGCGTCCCGCCGCCGCCGCCGCCAGACTGGATTGCAACGAAAGGTCACAAGCCATGCCTGAACCCTTCTGGCTGGTACGTCCTCGTCATGACGGTGGATCCGACTACGTCCGCTTTCTCCCCAGTCAGGAGACCGTCGAGGTGCGGGAAGGCAGTCACCTGCCCCCCCAGATGCCCCTGCTGAAGAGCCGTCACTGGCTGGCGGCCGAGGAGGCCGAGGCCCGCCGCCGGCAGCTCCAGCAGGAGGCTGGCTATCGCCACAGCGAACCGCTGTTCTGATCCGTTTCTCGAATCTCCCGCCTCGAACCTCCGCTCGGTCCGCGCCTCGATACGCTCGCTCCAGGATGCCCCCTGGTTCCGGAGGCCATGACCGAACGACCCGACCCATCGCCCAGTGCCGGCCCGTCCGGCCCCTACGACCGGCTCGGCATCACCCCCGATGCCAGCTTCGATGAGGTTCAGGCGGCCCGCAACGAGCGGCTGGAGGCCGTTGGCGATGATCCCCAGGCCCGCTCCCGGATCGAGGCCGCCTATGACGCCGTCCTGATGGAGCGTCTGAAGGAGCGCCAGCAGGGCCGCGTCAGCAGCGCCGCCGTGAGTGCCTCCAAGCGGGAGGAAGCCAAGCCGGCGGCGGCGGCCCGCCCCCCGGCGCGGCCGGCCCTGCCGGCCCTGCCGTCGTTGCCCCAGCTGCCGGGCGGCAAGCTCCAGGCCCCCAGCCTGTCCATGCCGGCCCTCGAGCTGGCCGATGGCCGGGAGCGCTGGTTCCCCCTGGTGGCCGACGGCCTGCTGCTGCTCCTCCTGCTGGTGGCACCCACCGCCTCCGCTGAGCTGCTGCTGGCGGTGGCCACCGGGGTCACGGTGATCAACCTGCAGCGGCGCCGCGGCCGGTTCCTGGCCGCCATCGGCTGGAGCTTCGCCCTGCTCAGCGTCGGCCTGCTGATCGGCGGCCTGCTGGTGGGTCTGCTGGATCCGTCCCTACCCCTGGGGCTGCCCTTGGCCCCGCCGCAGCTCCAGAGCCTGCCCGCCCTGCTGCTGCTGCTGTTGGGAGCCCTGCTGATCGTCTGAGCCCGGCGAACCGCCGCCCGGAGATCGCCTGTGCCCGCTCCGGCCCGCTGCTCAAGCCACCGCCAGCTCGGCGATCAGCTCGCTGAGCTCCGCCGCCTCCACGCTGTACACCTCGTTGCAGAAGTGGCAGGTCAGCTCGGCGCGCCCGTCCTCGTTCAGGATCGCATTCAGTTCGTCCCGGCCCAGCAGGCGCAGGGCGTTGACGCTGCGGCGCCGGGTGCAGGGGCAGTGGAAGGTCACCTCCTGGCGGGCCTCGGCGTCCTCCAGGGGCTGGGGATCGAGGTCGGGGAAGATGTCCTCGAGCAGCAGCTTGAGATTGTCCTGACAGGCCGCCAGCCGGCTGCTGAAGCCGCTGATCTCCCGGCAACGCTCCTCCAGCAGGGCCACCAGGGCGGGCTCCTGGGCCGCCTTGGGCAGCACCTGCACCAGCACCCCGCCCGCGCAGCGGACACCGGTGCTGTCGATCCGCTCCCCCACGAACACCGCCGAAGGGGTCTGCTCGGAGTGGAGCAGGTAGGAGGCCACGTCCTCGCCGATGCCACCGCTCACCAGTTCGACGGTGCTGCTGTACGGCTCACCGGAGCCCTTGTCGCGCACGACGTGCAGATAGCCGGTGCCGGTGGCGGTGCGGAAATCGAAGTGGGGTGTGCCGTCGGAGTCCGCCACCAGGTCGAGCTCCAGTCCGGGATGGCCCACGTAGCCCCGCACACTGCCGTCCCGCCCCGCATCCACCATCAGGCCCCGCAGGGGCCCGTCCGACTGGATGCGCAGGTTGACGCGGCCATGGGCCACCTTCATCGAACTGGCCAGCAGCAGGCCGGCCGTCATCGCCCGGCCCAGCAGGGCGGTGCTGAGGTACGAGAGCTGGTGGCGCCGCCGGGCGTAGCGGGTGGTGACGGTGGTGAGCGCCGCCACCAGGCGAATTCCCCCCTGGGCCGCGGTGGCCCGCAGCAACTGATCGGGCATCGCTTCCCCGCCGACTCAGGGCATCGTAGGGAGCGTGGGCCGGAGTTCCGGCCGGAGCTCCGGCCAGGGCGTCAGACCCCCAGCGCTCAGGCGCCAGCCGCCATCGATCACGCCGCGGAACAGCTCCGGTTCGTGGGTCACCACCAGCAGGGCCCGGTCGCGGCTGAGCTGGCCGATCAGCTCCAGCACCTCCTGCCGCACCGACCAGTCGAGGCCGGCGGTGGGCTCATCCAGCAGCAGCACCCGCGGATCCCGCAGCAGCTGCACCGCCAGGGCCAGCCGCCGCTGCTGCCCGCCGCTGAGCCGCTCCGGGGCCTGCTGGGCCGACACATCCGCCAGTCCCACCTGGCGCAGCACCGCCTCGGCCCGCTCCGTCGGCAGGCGCCGCTGGCCGAGCTTCAGCTCCTCCCCCACGCTCAGTCCGAGGAAATGGCGCTCGGGGAACTGGAAGACCAGACCGCAGAGCCAGCGCCGCTGGCGGGACCGCACCGGCTCGCCGTCCCAGAGGATCGTGCCGCCGCTCGGGTCGGCCAGGCCGCAGATCACCTCCAGCAGGGTGGTCTTGCCACAGCCGCTGCGGCCCGCCACCAAAGCCGGCCTGCCCACGGCCAGACGCAGGTTCACGTCGTCCAGCACCGCCGCGGCGCTGGTGGCCGGGTGGTAGCGGACGGAGCGGAGCTCGAGCATGGGGCGGCTGGACTCGACCCAGCTTGCCGCAGGCGTGTTTGATGGAGTGGCAGGCTCCAGGGCCGATCACCGTGGCAGCCGGACGGATGGAGATTCGCTTTCGTGAGATGGACCCGTTCAATTGCTGGATCTGGCTGCGCTTCGCCGCGCCACCCGGTCCGGGAGAGCGCGGCTATGTCGACACCGTCTTCGACAGCTGGTTCGTGCTCGGCAAGCTCGGCGGCTTCAATGCTGAGAACCTTCAGGTGCACGAGGAGGGGATTGACCTGAGCGGCATGACCTACGACCTGGAGGCGGCCGAGCGGGCCCTGCCCGCGCTCATGCACAACATGGGCCAGCCGGAGTACCGCCAGGAGTGGGGGCGCTGCTGGGTCGACCTGGGCACCAGCGACGGGGTGGCCCTGGATGTGCTCCTCAACGTCCTGCGCCAGCTCGACAACGACGTGGTCGAGATCGAGGCGGTGCTGGTCGGCGGCGTCAACGACGACTGGCCGGTGGAGGAGAATCCCGACGCCGCCTTCCCCTCCGGCGGCCCCTGAGGCCGGCCGTGAGCCGCGAACTGCGCCGCCTGCTGATCGATCCCGCCCGCCTGGCCGCCGCGGCGCCCGGGGACCCGCCGCTGCTGACCCTGCAGAGCGAGGAGCGGCGCTATCTGGGCCGGGTGCTGCGCCTTGGCTGCGGTGATCGCTTCGCCGTCCTCGATGGGGCGGGCCGGCTCTGGAGTGCCGCCCTGCTCGACGGGGGCCGGGCCAGGCTGGAGCAGCCGCTGGAGGCACCGCTGGAGCGCCAGCCCCCCCCCGTTCCGGCCCTCGAACTGGCCGTGGCCCTACCCCGCCGGGATGCCGACACCCTGATCCGCATGGCCTGCGAACTGGGGGTGGACCGGCTCCAGCCCCTGACCGCCGAGCGCGGGGTCCTGCGGGGGGAGGGGAAGGTCGACCGCCGGCAGGCGATCCTGCGGGAGGCCGCCGAGCAGTGCGAGCGGCTCTGGCTGCCCTGGCTCGGTGATCCCGTCCCCGCCGGCGCCTGGCTGGCCACCCCCCCCGCCGGAGTGGCCCTGCTGGCCACCCCCCGCCGGGCGGGGCTGGTCCCGCTGACCGGAGCGCTGCCACCGCTGGCTGCAGCGCCCGCGCCCGAAGGCTCCCCGCCCCACCTGCAGGTGGCGATCGGCCCGGAGGGGGGCTGGAGCCCGGCGGAGGAGGAGGGGGCGATTACCGCAGGCTGGCGGGCCGTCAGCCTCGGGCCCCGTATCCTGCGCACGTCCACCGCCGCGGTGGCGGCCCTGGCCCTGTTGGCCACCTGGCGTGACGGAGGCGCAGCGGGCTGATCCGTGCGCCGCACCGTCCTCAACTCTTGATCAGGCTCGCGGCAATGGCGCGGAAGGGGCCGATGTCGGCGCCGGCCCGGCGCCGCCGCCGGGGCAGGGCGCCGCCAGGAACGAGGCGCTCGGGGGCGAAGGTGATGCTGGTGGGGGCGGGGCGGCTCTCCTGCTCACGCCGCAGCTCCAGGGCGATCGCTTCGGCGGTGGTGAGGGTCGTGCCCTCCGTGGCGAGGGGGGGGGCGGCCGAAACGGCCGGGTCCGCCGCCGGATCGGCCTCGACGGACGCCGGTTCCGGGGACGCCGGCTCCAGCGGCGCCACGGTCACGGGCTTGGGGTCCTGGGCGGCCGAGTCCTTGTCGAAGTTGAGAAAGAACCCCTTGCGTTTGAAGATCATGACGCCGGCTGTGCAGGGCGAGTGGGCTGATTATCCGTTGCGTCGGTCCCGGCCCCGCGGCCCCTTAGGGGAGTGCAACAGAGGGGCGGGTGGGAAGACTGGAGGTCCCCTGCCCTCCGACCTGCCGTGCCCCTGGTCTGGTTCGCCGTTCTGCCCCCGCCCGCCCCCGGCCCCGGCGGGGCTGCGGGCTGGTGGGTGGCCCTGGCCCTGAACGCGGTGCTGATCGCCTTCGCCCAGCGGCTGCCGTTGCTCACCCCCGCCGGCTGGCTGCACGCCGGAATCCTCGGCACCCTGCTCTGGGGCACCCTGGGCTGGCGCGGCTGGCTGGCGGTGGTGCTGTATCTCGCCCTCGGCTCCCTGGTGACCCGGCTGGGCTACCGCCGCAAGCGCGACGAGGGTCTGGCCGAAGCCAGGGGCGGGCGCCGCGGCCCGGAGAACGTCTGGGGATCGGCCGCCACCGGGGCCGCCCTGGCCCTGCTGACCACCGCACCGGCCGCGCCGGTGCCGTTGCTGCTGATCGGGTTTTCGGCCAGCTTCGCCGCCAAGCTGGCCGACACCTGCGGCAGCGAGATCGGCAAGCGCTGGGGGCGCACCACGGTGCTGATCACCAGCCTGCGCCCGGTGCCCCCCGGCACCGAGGGGGCGATCAGCCTGGAGGGCTCCCTGGCCAGCCTGGCCGGCAGCGCCGGGATGGCCCTGCTGCTGCTGGCGTTGGGGTTGCTCTCCGGCCCCGCCGGCTGGCTTCTGGTCACGGCGGTGGGGCTGGCGGCCACCCTGATCGAGAGCGTGATCGGCGCGACCCTGCAGCGCCGCCTGATCTGGCTCAGCAATGAGCTGGTGAACGCCCTGCAGACCCTGATCGCGGCGGCGCTGGCCATGGGACTCGCCGTGGCCCTGGGGCTGGTGCCGCCAGCGGGAGCCTGATCCGGGGCCATTCAGCCGGGTTGGTCCTGGCGGAGGTCAGCCCGCAGCTGAATCAGCAGCTCCTCGAAGCGCTGGCGGCAGGCCCGGGAGGGCAGGTCCAGGCCCTGCGCCAGCTGCCGCCAGGACCTGCCCGCCAGCACCCGCCGCTCCAGCAGCTGGCGCAGGATCGGATCGAGCCGCTCCAGCCGGTGGCGCAGCCGCCGTTGGGTGGCGGGCTCGCGGCAGGGGGAGTCGTCGTGGTGGTCGGGCCGGCAGGGGTGCGGCGGCTCGCTGGCCGGCAGCAGATCCAGCAGGCTGAAGCCGCCCTCTTCCCCGTCCTGACAGGGGGTGTCGAGGCTGCGCAGCTGCAGGGCCGTGTGGAGGTCGCAGGCTTCGCGCCAGCGTTCCGGCCGGCAGCCCAGGGCCTCGGCCAGGGCGGCCTCCGTCAGGGGCGCCAGCCGCTGGTGTTGTCGCTGCTGCTGGAGCCGCTGGCCCCGGGCGTGCAGATCCCGCAGCTGGCGCGAGCAGCGCAGGGGTGGATGCTGATCGCGCAGGTGGTGCAGCATCGCCCCCTGGATGAAGGGCACGGCATAGCTGCTCAGGGCGGTGTGGCGACTGGGATCGAAGGCCTCGATCGCCCGGATCAGCCCGAGGCATCCCAGCTGGACCAGGTCCTCGTAGGGAAGGCTGGTCCGCTGGCTCTGGCGCGCCGCCACCCGACGCACCAGGGGGAGATTGAGCTCCACCAGGTGGTTGCGCTGCTGGAGGTCACCGCTGCCGCGGTAGCGGCGCAGCAGGTGGGTGTTGTCCCGGTGGCCGGTGCTTCGGGGGGCGGAGGCGCCGGAACCGCTGGTCGGGCTGGGTTCGGGGGTGCTGGCGGGGCGCCGGGGGCTGGTGGAGCGGGGCATGGGGAAGCCGCGAGGTCCGTCCTTTCACGGTCGTCCGCAAGGCCGCTTCGGCGCTTCCCCCGGGCCGGTGAAACCGGGTCCCCCGCCGGGGTGAAGTCCGGGTCCCCCATCCGGGTGACGGCGCCCGTCCCGCCAGGGGGAGGTGCTACAGCGCCGGCGTCACGGCCCCCTGGTGCTCCAGGCCCGCCCAGCGGAGCAGGGCGGGCCACTGCCGCACCCGCTCATAGAGAACCTGATGCCCGTCGGCGTTGAGGTGCAGCCCGTCGCCGCCCAGCAGTCGCAGCCAGCGGGGGTCGGCCAGCAGGCCGTCGAGCAGGGGCAGGAAGGGCACGTCGGCCTCCAGGCAGGCCTCCTCCAGCAGGCCCTCGTAGCGCCGGGCCGTGGCCAGGTCATACCAGAGGCACTCCGCCCAGGGCATCAGCGCCTCGTCCACGGGGGTCAGACCCAGGACCAGCACCGGAGCGATCGCCCTCGCCTGCTGGAGCAACTGCTCGAGGCCGAACAGGAACGCGTCCGGATCCAGCTGATGGCGGCCGTCCGGCCGTCCCACCCGGGCCGTGTCATTCAGACCCACCCCGATCAGGATCCCCTGGGGTCGCTGCCGCCGCAGTTCGCCCCGGCAGCCCACTTCGGCCGGCAGGCGCGCCGCCAGCCGCTCCAGCCCGTCCCCGCGCACCCCCAGGTTGTAGAGCACCGGTCCCTGGGGCTGGGCCATCCACTGGCGGCGCAGCCGCTCGCACCAGCCTCCCCCGTCCGGATCCCCCCAGCCGTAGACCCCACTGTCCCCCAGCACGATCAGCTTGCGGGGCGCCGCCGCGGCTCGGATCCGGGAGTCCGGCTCGGCGGGCCGCTCAGGGGAGAAGGGGGGCATGGGCTGGACGGTTCAGGCCGCCAGCAGGCGCCGGCGCAGACGGTCGCTGAGATCTTCTCCCACCAGTGTGAGAAACCCATAGACCGCCACCAGGGCGATCAGCTCATCAAGGGCGAAGGAGCTGAGGGCTTCCATCAGCAGACTGCCCAGTCCTGCCGCCCCCACCAGCCCCACCACCACGGTTTCGCGCAGGATCACGTCGGCCCTGTAGGCGCCATAGGCCAGGTAGGAGCGGGCCAGGGCGCTGTAGCGGCCATACAGCAGGGCCAGCCGCGCCCCGCTGCCGGCCTGGGCCAGGGCCCGCTCCGCGCCGGTGTCGGCCGATTCCCCCGCCTCCAGCAGCAGACGGCCCAGCACACCGAGGTTGTGGAAGGCCAGCGCCAGGGCGGCGGTCACCACCCCCGGTTGCAGCACGAACAGCAGCAGCAGGGCGGTGAGCGGTGGCGGCCAGAGCCGGCCCAGGGCCCAGATCCCCTGCAGCAGGAGCCGCCCCAGGGGCCAGGGGGCCACCAGCAGGAGCAGCAGGGGTGCGGTGCCGACCGCCAGGGCGGCCGCCAGCAGTGTGAGCCCCACGGTGGTCGCCACCAGTCGGAACCAGGGCAGGGCCAGCACCGCCGGCCAGTCGGCCACCAGGGGAGGCGGCGCCTGCAGGTCCAGCAGCTGGCCAGGATGCACCCCCAGGGCCACCGCCACCCCCGCCAGCAGCGGCAGCAGGGCCAGCAGGGCCAGCAGCACCTCCCGTCCGCCCCGCCCGACTCCAGCGGCCCCCAGCCCGAAACGGGCGGGCATGCCCCAGCGCCGCCTCAGGCTCCGCAGCCCCCCCTCCAGGGCGAGCATCACCAGCAGCAGCAGCCACAACCCCGTCCAGAGTTCATGAAACTGCAGCGACTGCAGCGTCAGCCTCAGATCGGTGCCCAGACCCCCCAGTCCGAACACACCCAGCAGGGTGGCGCTGCGCAGGGCGCACTCCAGCCGGTAGCCGCCGTAGCTGATCACCCCGGGCTGCAGGGCGGGCCCGAGGGCGGTGAGCAGGGCGGCGGGGGCCGGGGCGCCGGCGAGCCGCAACCCCACCAGTCCCTTGGTGGGCAGGGCGTCGAGCAGGTCGGCCACCACCCGCGCCACCAGGGCGGCGTAGGGGATGGCGATCGCCACCACCGCCACCGCCGGCTGCAGCCCCACCAGCTGGAGCAGCAGCAGCCCCCAGAGCAGCTCGTGGATCGACCGGGGCACCGCCAGCAGCCGGCGGATCCCCTCCGCAGGCCAGGCGCTGCCGATGCCGATGCTCCAGACGGTCCGGGAGCTCAGCAGGCCCCCCAGCACCCCCAGCGCCAGGCTCAGCGTCCAGCTCAGGAGGGCGATGCCCACTGTGACGCCCAGGCCGTTCAGGGCCGATCCCAGCACCAGCGGATCGAGGGAGGGCGTCAGCGCCGCCAGGGCAAACCGGCCGATCAGGGCCCAGCCACCCCCGTGCACGAGTCCGGGCAGGACAGCCAGCAGCGGCAGCCAGACCAGGGCGGGCAGGAGCACCAGCAACGGTGCGGCGGGCCGCAGCCAGGCCCGCCGGTGGCCCAGGGCCAGGCTCATGGACCCGACCGGTAGAGGGCCTCGAGCCAGCCGGCTTCAAGGGCCGCTGGGGGGGCGTCCAGCACCAGCCGGCCCTGACGCAGTGCCACCACCCGGTCGAAACCATCGAGCAGATCGGGGCGGTGCAGGCTGAGCAGCAGGGCCCGGCCCGGCCCGGCCTGGGCCAGCAGCAGCGCCAGTAGCTCCAGGGCCAGGCGGGGATCCAGGTGGGCCAGGGGTTCATCGGCCAGCAGCAGGTCGCTCTCCTGCCGCAGCAGCCGCGCCAGGGCCAGCCGTTGCCGCTGGCCGCCCGAGAGGGCCGTGACCGGCTGCGCCAGCAGGCCGGCCTCAAGATCCACCGCGGCCAGGGCGGCGGCGTTGGCCGCAGTCTCGAGCGGCAGCAGCAGGTTGAGCACCGCCTTCGGCCAGCCCCAGCTCGCCAGACGGGCGGCATTGAGGTTCTGTTGCACGGTGAGTTCCTCGATCAGGCGCAGGTCCTGCCAGAGGGTGCCGATGCGGGCCTGCTGGCGGCGCCGGCGCCGCCGGTTGCGCGCCGGCGGCTGTCCGTGCCAGAGCACCGTCCCCACGGCGGGGGCCAGCAGGCCGTTGGCCACCGCCAGCAGGGTGCTCTTCCCCGCTCCGCTCGGACCCACCAGGGCCACCCGTTCGCCCGGCTGTAGCCGCAGGGACACCCCCTCCAGCCGGGGCGCGCTGCGACCGGGCACGGTAATGCCCTCCAGGGTCAGAACGGCCCGATCGTCCCGGGCGCTCAGCACGGGGCTCCGGCCGGTTGGATCAGCTGGATCGCCCCTCGGCCAGCCGTTGCTCCAGCTGCTTCAGCAGAGTGAGCCGCTGGGCCGGATCCCCCACCAGCTGCAACTGGCCGCTGCCGGGCCACCAGTTCAGCCGAAGGTTGGTCTCCGCGTCGTCGACCACGAACATCTCGAAGCTGCCCTCGTGCACCCAGTGGCCCCGCTGGCCGAGACCCGCGACGAGGGCCTGGAGCTCCTCCAGGCTGCCCTTGAACTCCATGGCGCTGCCGGCACGAACTGCCAGGGTAGGGGCCGCCGGTGGTCCCGCTCAGCGGATCTTGCCCACCTGGCGTCCCACGGCCTCGATGGCCTCGTACTGCGCGTTGGTGGCGGGTACGAACGTTTTGGCACCAAACAGCTCCAGGATCTGGGCCTGGCGGGGATCCTTGGGGTTGAGGCCGGTGAAGGCCTGCTCCAGCCGTTGGGTGAAGCCCTCGCCGTAGTCCTTGTCGAGGCCGGGCTGCACCACCCAGGTGTAGTTGGCGTAGCCCGGGGTGCGCCAGAGCTCCACCACCTTCGTGGTGTCCACCTTGCCCTCCTCGATCCGGCTGCGCCACACCTGCTCGTTCACCACGCCGGCGTCGTAGGTGCCGCTCTGCACCAGGGCGATCAGGGCGTCGTGGCTGCCGCTGAAGCCCGGGTTGCCGCCGGCGAAGTCGCCCAGCTGCACCCCCGCCTGGTTGAGGAAGTACTGGGGCATCAGCCGGCCGGAGGTGGAACTCTCCGAGCCGAAGGTGAAGCGCTTGCCCTTGAGTTGCTGCAGGTCGCTCTGGGCGCTGAAGGGCTTGAGGCCGCTGTTCGGGTTGGCGATGAACACGCTGTGGAAGGAGCGGTCGATGTCGCGCTGGGCCAAGGCGCGGGCGCCGGGCTTCTGCAGCCAGGCCTGCACGCCGGTGAGGCCGCCGAACCACACCAGATCCAGGTCGCCGGTGCGGAAGGCACTCACGGCTGCGGTGTAGTCGGTGACGGGCACGAACTGCACGGGCACCTTGAGCTGCTCGCTGAGCTCTTCGGCCACCAGGCTGTAGAGGCGGTTGAGTTTCTCGGGGTTCTGATCGGGGATGGCGCCCATGCGCAGCACCCGTTTCTCGTTGGGCCGGGCGGCCTCACTGTTGCTGCCGTTCGGGGCTGTGGCGCCTTCGGGGCGGGGGGTGCAGGCCGTTGGCAGCAGGCCGATCAGGAGGAGGCCGGCAAGCGCAACGGCCCAGCGTTCTCGGGTGGTCAAGGGTCCAGGAGAGGCAACGACCCGATGATCCTGCCCTCCCGTCCTCAGGCCCCTCGTCAGAGCGCCGCGAAGAAGCGCTCCAGGCGCTGCAGGCCATCCTCGATCGCCGCCGGGGAGGCGGCGCAGGAGAGGCGGATGCAGCGATCGTCGCCGAAGGCCACGCCGGGCACCACCGCCAGCCCCACCCTGTCGAGCAGGCGGTCGCAGAGGGTCATGGAGTCGAGCCCGCAGGCGCTCACATCCGGGAAGGCGTAGAAGGCGCCCTGGGGCTCGGGCAGGGTGACTCCGGGGAGGCGGCGCAGGCCCTCGCTGAGCAGGCTGCGCCGGCGGTTGAACTCAGCCGCCATGGCCTGCACACAGTCGCGCGGGCCTTGCAGGGCGGCCAGGGCGCCGAACTGGGCGAAGCTGCAGACGTTGCTGGTGGACTGGCTCTGCAGGGCCGAGGCGGCTTTGATCACCGGTTCGGCGCCGGCCAGCCAGCCGACCCGCCAGCCGGTCATGGCCCAGCCCTTGGCAAAGCCGTTGACGATGAAGATCCGATCGGCCAGGTCGGGGGCCACGGCGGCCAGGCTGTGGTGGACCAGGCCGGGAGCGAGCAGGGATTCGTAGATCTCATCGCACACCACGGCCACCCGGGGATGGCGCCGCAGCACCGCGGCCAGCTGCTCCAGTTCGCCGCGGCTGATCACGATGCCGGTGGGATTGCCGGGGCTGTTCAGCACCAGCAGCCTGGTGGCTGGGCTGATCGCCTGCTCCAGCTGCTGGGGGTCGAGCCGGAAACCAGCGGCGGCCTCACAGGGCAGCAGGGTGACGCTGGCTCCGGCCAGGCGGGCCATCTCGGGGTAGCTCAGCCAGTAGGGGGCCGGCAGCAGCACCTCATCGCCGGGGTCGAGCAGCACCTGGAACAGGTTGAACAGGGCCTGCTTGCCGCCGTTGGTGACCAGCACCTGGCCACTGCCGGTGGGCACCCCGTTCTCCTGGCTGAGCTTGCTGGCGATGGCCTGCCGCAGGGCGGGCTCCCCGGCGGCGGGGCCGTAACGGGTGTGGCCCGCTTCGAGGGCCTGGGCCGCCGCCTGGCGGATGAAGGCGGGGGTGTCGAAGTCCGGTTCGCCGGCACTGAGGCTGCAGATGTCCTGGCCGTCGGCCTTCAACTGCCGCGCCTTGGCGGCGATGGCGAGGGTGAGGGAGGGCTGCAGAGCCCGGGCCCGCTGGGAGAGCTGGAGGGCTTCCGTCCGGGGCTGAAGCGGCGGCGCCGTGGAATCGAGGGAGGGGTGGAGCGGAGCGGCCATCGTCAGGGCCGTCGTCGGGGCCACAGCGGCCAACATCCCAGGGTTCGGCATCGGCGTTGGGCCGGCATTTGGTGAGCTCGGCTACATCAAGAGGCCATCCTGCAACACCCTTCCCCTGCCGAGAGGTTCGAGCTGGCACGAAACCCCCTGTTTTGTCCAGCTCTGTCACAGGATGGCCACGCCCGTTCCCTGCCTTGCCGCCCATGACCGGAGAGGCCCAGCAGCCGGATCTCTTCAGCTGGAGCGCACCCACCGCAGGCGAAGCCGGCCCGCTGGGGCTGGATGAGCTGGCGGCCGCCTGCGGCGCCTGCCGCCGCTGCGGCCTGGCGGCGGGCCGCCAGCAGGTGGTGGTGAGCCGCGGCAACCCCGCCGCCCGCCTGATGGTGATCGGCGAGGGCCCCGGCGCCCAGGAAGACGCCAGCGGCCAGCCCTTCGTGGGCCGGGCCGGCCAGTTGCTCGATCAGATGCTCGCCAGCGTGGGCATCGATTCCAACCGTGATGCCTACATCGGCAATGTGGTGAAGTGCCGCCCTCCCGAGAACCGCAAACCGAGCGGGGCGGAGATGGCCGCCTGTCTGCCGTGGCTGGAGCGCCAGATCGCCCTGGTGGATCCCGGCGTGATCCTGCTGGCCGGCGCCACGGCCATGGAGGGGGTGCTGGGGGTGAAGGGAGGCATCACGCGGCTGCGCGGCCAGTGGCGCCAGGGCCGCGATGGGGTGCTGCAGGGGCGCTGGCTGATGCCGATCTTTCACCCCTCCTATCTGCTGCGCAATCCCTCCCGGCAGCAGGGCAGCCCCAAGTGGCTCACCTGGCAGGACCTCCAGGACGTGCGCCGCCGCCTCGACCAGCTGGCGCGCTGACCCGCCGGTTGAGGCCTCTCCTGTGACAGGCTTTGGCCACCCTCCGGCCCTCCGCCATGACCGGTACTCTGGCTCGCCCCGACGCCGCCGCCCAGTCGGCGGGCCTCCCCGCCGACTGGGCCAGCAACCCCCGCTACGACACCCTGATCCGGCGCCGCAAGACCCGCAGTGTGCGGGTGGGCGACGTGTGGGTGGGCAGCGAGCACCCGGTGGTGGTGCAGTCGATGATCAACGAGGACACCCTCGACATTGAGGGCGCCACGGCCGGCATCCGCCGCCTGCACGAGGCGGGCTGCGAGATCGTGCGGCTCACGGTGCCCTCCCTGGCCCATGCCAAGGCGGTGAAGGAGATCCGCCAGCGCCTGGAAGACACTTATCAGCCGGTGCCACTGGTGGCGGATGTGCACCACAACGGCATGAAGATCGCCCTGGAGGTGGCCCAGCACGTTGACAAGGTGCGCATCAACCCGGGGCTGTATGTGTTCGACAAGCCCGATCCCCACCGCACCGAATTCACCCCTGAGGAGGTGGCGGCGATCGGCCAGCGCATCCAGGCCACGCTCGAGCCGCTGGTGAGCCTGCTCAAGGAGCAGGACAAGGGCCTGCGCATCGGCGTGAATCACGGCTCCCTGGCCGAGCGGATGCTGTTCACCTACGGCGACACGCCCCTGGGCATGGTGGAGAGCGCCATGGAGTTCATCCACATCTGCGACCGCCTCGACTTCCACAACATCGTGGTGTCGATGAAGGCGTCGCGGGCGCCGGTGATGCTGGCCGCCTATCGGATGATGGCTGACCGCATGGACGCCGAGGGCTTCCACTACCCCCTGCACCTGGGCGTCACCGAGGCCGGTGATGGCGACTACGGCCGCATCAAGAGCACCGCCGGCATCGCCACCTTGCTGGCCGAGGGCCTGGGCGACACGATCCGGGTGTCGCTCACCGAGGCACCGGAGAAGGAGATTCCTGTCTGCTATTCGATCCTGCAGGCCCTGGGCCTGAGGAAAACGATGGTGGAGTACGTGGCCTGCCCCAGCTGCGGCCGCACCCTGTTCAACCTGGAGGAGGTGCTGCACGTGGTGCGCAACGCCACCGCCCACCTCACCGGCCTCGACATCGCCGTGATGGGCTGCATCGTCAACGGCCCCGGCGAGATGGCCGACGCCGACTACGGCTACGTGGGCAAGACGCCGGGCACCATCTCCCTCTACCGCGGCCGCGACGAGATCCGCCGGGTGCCGGAGGCCGAGGGGGTGGAGGCCCTGATCGCCCTGATCAAGGAGGACGGCCGCTGGGTGGATCCCTGATCGCCCGCCCGCTCGTCCCGGCAGGTCCGCCACCCCGGATGGCCCCATCCGGACGCGCCTCGAACCGGTTTCCCCGCCTCGCCTCCCCCCCGGATGCGGGCTAGCTTGAAACAACAATCCAGCTCCATGGGGACACAGCCAATGGCCAGGGGTCGCACCGGCATCCTTCTTCTGGCTGGTCTCGGCGCCTGTGCCACGGCGGTGGTCACGGGGGGGGAATGGCTGATGGCGCCCAGCGCCGCCTCCCTGATCAGCGACAGCCCCAAGGAGGTGATGGATCAGGCCTGGCAGATCGTCTTCCGCGACTATCTCGACACCACCGGCACCTACACACCGGAGCAGTGGCGCAAGCTCCGCCGTGACCTGCTGGCCAGGAGTTATGGCAGCACCAAGGAAAGTTATGAGGCGATCCGGGGCATGCTCGGCACCCTCGATGATCCCTACACCCGCTTCATGGATCCGCGGGAGTTCAAGGAGATGCAGATCGACACTTCCGGAGAACTCTCCGGGGTGGGAATCCAGCTCAGCCTTGACAAGGACACCAAGGAACTGATGGTGGTCTCCCCCATCGACGGATCGCCGGCCTCCAGGGCCGGGGTCCAGCCGAAGGACGTGATCGTCGCGATCGACGGCAAGAGCACCAAGGGGATGACCACCGAGGACGCCGTCAAGCTGATCCGCGGGCAGGCCGGCTCCGAGGTCACCCTGCAGCTGCGCCGCAAGGGTCAGCTGGTCACCGTGCCGCTCACCCGCGCCCGCATCGAGCTCCATGCGGTGGAGCACCAGATCAACACCGGCCCCGATGGGCTCAAGATCGGCTACATCCGGCTGAAGCAGTTCAACGCCAACGCCGCCAAGGACATGCGGGCCGCCCTGCGCGACCTGGAGGGCCAGCAGGTCGACGGCTATGTGCTCGATCTGCGCAGCAACCCGGGTGGCCTGCTGATGGCGAGTGTGGAGATCGCCCGCCAATGGCTCGACGAGGGCATCATCGTCTCCACCCGGACCCGTGACGGCATTCAGGACGTGCGCCGCGCCAACGGCCGCGCCCTCACCAAGGCCCCGGTGGTGGTGCTGGTCAACGAAGGCTCCGCCAGTGCCAGTGAGATCCTCTCCGGCGCCCTGCAGGACAACAAACGCGCCACCCTGGTGGGCCAGAAGACCTTCGGCAAGGGGCTGGTCCAGTCGGTGCGGGGGCTCTCGGATGGCTCCGGCATGACCGTGACCATCGCCAAGTACCTCACCCCCAGTGGCCGCGACATCCACAAGCACGGCATCGATCCCGATGTGCCCGTCAAGCTGAGCGAGCAGGACGCCCTCAAGCTGCGCCTTGAGGACATCGGCACCAGCAAGGATCCCCAGTACCGGGTGGCCGAATCCACCCTGATCCAGCGGCTCCGCCAGGTGGGTGCGGCCGGCACCACCTACCGGCCCGGCACCGCCAATCTGCCGGCGGCTCTGGCCACGCCCTGATCCGGCCACGACGGGATCAGCGGTCCACGTCCCCCTGGTCCTTCGGCTGGGCCAGCTCCCGCAGCAGGGTCGTCAGCTCCTCGGGGAGGCTGAGCCGCAGCCCGTCGTTGCTCAGGTGCAGATCCCGCTGGGGGAACGGAATCGTGATTCCCTCCTGCCGCAGCACCGCTTCGATGCGGACATTGAGATCGCTGATGATCTGGTACTGGTGGGTGGGCTGGCCGATCCAGACCAGCAGCTGGAACTCTAGGGCGCTGTCGGCGAATCCCTTGAAGAGCACGCTGGGGGCGGGGGCCGCCAGGATGGCCGGATCGTTGAGGCAGGTCTGCAGCAGCGCCGCTTTCACGGCCAGGGGATCGGAGCCATAGGCCACGCCCACCGGCACCACCAGCCTCGAGACCGGGCTGCCGTGGCTCCAGTTCACCACCCGGGATTCGAGGAACTCGGAATTGGGAACGATGATCGAAATCCGATCGAGAGTGACCACCTCCGTGCTGCGCAGATTGATGCGCCGCACCGTTCCCTGCAGATCGCCGATCTCCACGAAGTCGCCCACCTGAACCGGCCGCTCGAAGATGATCACCAGCCCGCTGACGAAGTTCTTGGCGATGCCCTGCAGGCCGAGACCCACCCCCACGCCGAGGACGCCGGCGAACAGGGTGAGGGAACTCAGGTTCAGCCCCCAGAGCTGCAGCAGCACCAGGCTGCCGATGAACAGCAGTCCGTACTGGACCAGGAAGGCGATCGTCTCCTGGCCCGCCACTCCGATCCCCGTGTAACCCAGCACCCGGCTGCGCAGCAGCCGCTGCAGCAGGCCCACCAGGCGGGTGAGGGCGATGAACAGCGCCAGCAGGATGAAGGCGTCGATGATCGAATAGTTGCGCTCCCCCAGCCGCAGGAACGGCGAGGAGAGGCCGTCCCAGAGGGCATCGATCACCCGGCTGGTCCAGATGCGGGTGAGGGGAAACAGTCCGGCGATGATCCCCAGGGCCGTCAGCCAGACGGCGCCCTGCAGGGCCCGCAGGGCCGCCCGCAGCAGAAAGCGCAGACCCTGGGTCCGGTACGTGGCCTCCGGATCGCCGGATCGCTCGGCCAGCAGGCGCCGGAACAGCCGCCGCCAGACCAGGGCCAGGGCCCGCTGGAGTACCGCGGCGAGCAGCATCCAGGCCAGGGCCAGCCCCAGCCGGCGACGGACCTCCTGGGGCTGTCGCTCCCGGCGGGCGTTCTCCAGGGCAGCGCTGAGGGTGCGGCGCCAGTTCTCGGCCTGCTGGTCCGGGCTCAGGCCTTCCGGGGTGTCCCGGCGGGTCACCGTGAGCAGGGGTTTGCCGCTGAGGTGGAGCACCGGCAGGTTGTTGCGCTCCTCCACCGTGACCGGCGCCAGCCCACCGGCATCGGCCAGCCGCTGGAGGGCTTGGTTGACCCCATCGACCCGCTGGTCGGCGCTGTAGTCGTTGGAGGCGCGTACCCGGAAGAGTGGACGGCCGTCGAGTTCCACCTCGGCGGAGGGGCTGGGGGGCTCCGGGGCGGCGCCCAGGGGGAGGGTCGGCCCCAGTCCAAATATCCCGAGCAGGAGCAGCAGCAGGGCCAGGGGCACCAGGGTCCTGACCCACCACCGGACCACCGTTGACGGCCGGTGGTGGGTGCGTCGGGGCCGTGGGTGATCTGGCCGCGCCATGGTCAAATGCCCTCAGGTGGCCGAGCCCCGGAAACCGGGGACCCGCCGGCCGAGTCTGGATCCGGGTGACGCCGGTTGCCCGGCGCTCAGGCCACCGGCTGCATCAGACCGCCACCGGGGTTGGAGTCGTCATCGTCGTTTTCCTGGTCCTCCTGGAAGAGGGCGAACAGACCGAGAGCCACCATGCTGATCAGGGCCGAGACCACCCCGAAACCGCCGGGAAGACCTGCTTCCCATCCCGTCGCCCCTGCACCGACCAGTTCGCCCATGGTGTTCCGCCGTTTCGGGAAGTGTAACGAACTTTTGCGGAACGGAGACAACCGGATCGAGGACGTGCACGTGCAGATCCCCGCCCCCAGGCCGCGGCGCGGCTTCAGACCACCAGCACTGCTGCGTCCGCCTGCCGCTGCTCGGTTTGCCGCTGCTCCGCGGTGATCCCATCCCCAGCGGGAATCTGGCCGGCCATGGCGCTCAGCCAGGCCATCAGCTGTTCCAGCTGCTTCTCGATCGGCAGCCCCCCCAGCCCCCGCACCAGCACCCGGGCGATGCTCCCGCTACCGCCCTGGTACACGAGCCGGCCGTGCAGATGGGGCGGCAGACCCTGGCGCAGCAGGCGGAAGGCCGGTTCCTCCATCGGCGTGTCCAGCGCGATGTTGGGCTTCTCCGGGCGGATGCGGGAGAAGCCGCAGCGTCGGGCCAGCAGTTTGAGCTCCATGAGCTGCAGCAGGCTGTTCACCGGGGCCGGCAGGGCGCCGTAGCGGTCGATCCAGTCGGCGGCGAGCTGGAGCAGTTCGGCGCGGGTGTGGCAGTCGGCGGCCGCCCGGTAGGCGGCCATCTTCTCGTCGCTCTCGGTGATCCAGTCGGCCGGAATGAAGGCGGTGATCGGCAGATCGATCTGGGCCTCGTCCACCGTGGGGATGTCCTGGCCCTGGATCTCCGCCAGCGATTCCTGCAGCATCTCCATGTAGAGGTCGAAGCCGATCACCTCCATCTGGCCGCTCTGCTCCACCCCCAGCAGATTGCCGACGCCGCGGATCTCCATGTCGCGCATGGCTAGCTGGTAGCCACTGCCGAGCTGGGCGAACTCCTGGATCGCCCGCAGCCGCTGCCGCGCCGCTTCGCTCAGCGACGCATCCCCCGGATAGAACAGCCAGGCATGGGCCTGCACGCCACTGCGGCCCACCCGACCGCGCAGCTGGTAGAGCTGGGCGAGGCCGAACTTGTGGGCATCCTCCACCAGGATCGTGTTCACCCGCGGGATGTCGAGGCCGCTCTCGATGATCGTGGTGCAGAGCATCACGTCGGCCTCACCGGCGTTGAAGGCCACCATGGCGCTTTCCAACTCCCCCTCCGGCATCTGGCCGTGGGCCACCTGCAGCTTCAGGCCCGGCAGCATCTCCCGGAGCGTGCCGGCCACCTCCTCGATGCCCTCCACCCGCGGCACCACGTAGAACACCTGGCCGCCGCGGTCGAGCTCCTGGCGGATGGCGCTGCGCACCGCCTCCTCGTCGCGGGCGGCCAGATGGGTCTTGATCGGCCGGCGCAGGGGTGGCGGAGTGGTGATCAGGCTCATCTCCCGCACCCCGGAAAGGCTCATGTACAGCGTGCGGGGGATGGGAGTGGCCGAGAGGGTCAGCACGTCCACGTCCTTGCGCAGCGCCTTGATCTTCTCCTTCTGGCTCACCCCGAAGCGCTGCTCCTCGTCCACCACCAGCAGCCCGAGTTTGTCGAAGCTGGTGCCCTTGCCCAGCAGTTGGTGGGTCCCCACCACCACGTCCACGGTGCCGCCCCGGAGGCCGTCGAGGATGGTCCGGCGCTCGGCGGCGGTGCGAAACCGGTTGAGCAGGGCCACCTTGAGCGGGTAGGGGGCGAAGCGGTCGCTGAGGGTGCGCCAGTGTTGCTGGGCCAGCACGGTGGTGGGGGCCAGCAGGGCGCACTGCCGGCCGGCGGTGATGGCCTTGAAGATGGCCCGGATCGCCACCTCGGTCTTGCCGAAGCCCACGTCACCGCAGACCAGCCGGTCCATCGGCCGGGGCTTCTCCATGTCCCGCTTCACCTCGGCGATCGCCCGCAGCTGATCCGGGGTCGGCTCGTAGGGGAAGGAGTCCTCCAGCTCCGGCTGCCAGGGACTATCGGCCGGGAAGGCGAAGCCCGGGGCCTGGTGGCGCTCGGCGTAGAGCTTGACCAGATCCAGCGCCACCTTGCGCACGGCCTTGCGGGCCCTCTCCTTGGCCCGGCTCCAGGCCACCCCGCCCATGCGGTTGAGTTCCGGCGGGGTGTCGGTGCTGGCCCGGAACCGGCCCAGGCTGCCCAGTTGATCGGCGGCCACCCGCAGCAGACCGTCGGCGTACTGCACGGCCAGGTAATCGCGGGACTCGCCGCTGATCGCCAGCTTCTCCAGCCCCAGGAAGCGGCCGATGCCGTGGTTGCGATGCACCACGAAGTCGCCCGGCCGCATCTTGTTCGGATCCACCGTGCGGCTGGCCGCCTTGCGCCGCCGCCGTATGAAGCCCGAGGCCGCCAGGCTGCTCTGCCCGAACACCTCCCGGTCGGTGAGCAGCACCAGCTTCCAGGCCGGCAACTGCAGACCCTCCAGCTCAGCGGTGCCCTTGAGCTTGAGCGCCACGGGCGTGTTCTGGGCGATTAGCCGCTCGATCGCGGGAAAATCCTGGGGGTTGGGCACGAAGCGGCAGATGCAGTCGTGCTCCTCCAGCAGGGCCACGGTGCGGCTGGGCTGGGCTGACAACAGCCAGACCCTGGAGCGGTCCTGCTGGCAGCCCTTCACCACGGCGGCCAGGCGACCGAACTGGTTGGGATGGGCCGGCACCGACCGTCCGGCCAGATCGAAGCTGTTGGGGTGGGCGTCGCTCTCGTGCAGTTCGGCGAGGTCAAAACCGGCGAAGGCCTCCACCGCCTCCAGGGCCGTGGCCGGGGAGCGGTGCAGGCGGGCCGGCAGCTCCCCCGTCTGCTCCGTTGTCATCTCTGCGAGGTGATCGGCGGCATGGTCGAACCACTGCTGGCCGTGGGCCAGGCACTGGCGTCGCTCGTCCACGGCGATCAGGGTGGCGGCGGGCAGGTACTCGAGCAGGGAGGCGGGCTGGGACCAGGCCAGCCCCATCAACCGTCGCATCCCCTCGGGAGTGCCGCCCTCCAGCAGCTGCTCGAGCGCCTCGGGGCTCAGCAGGTCGTCGAGGCCGTCGGGCATCCTTTCCCGCAGGGCGTCGGCCACCAGCGGGCCGTAGCCGGTGGGGGTGAGCCGCACCGCCTCGATCGGATCGAGGGAGCGCTGGCTGGCGGGATCGAACTCCCGCAGTTTCTCGAGGCTGTCACCGAAGAACTCCAGCCGCACCGGCAGCTCGGCGCTGACCGGGAACAGATCGACGATGTCGCCGCGGCGGCTCCAGCTGCCCTCCTGCTCGATCGTGGGCACCCGCTCGTAGCCGAGCCGGCTCAGCCGCTCGGCCAAGGCCTCGAGGTCCACCGTGTCGCCCTTGCGCAGGCTGAGGCACTGGGCGGTCAGGGCGGCCGGCGGGGGCAGGTGGGGCTGCAGGGCCCGCTCGGTGGCCACGATCGCTCCGCGCCACTGGCCCCCCTCCACCAGCTCGCTGAGCACCTGAAGCTGTCCCCAGGTGATCTCGCTCGTGGGATCGAAGGGTTCGTAGGGGGAGCCCTCGCTGGTGGGGTAGAGGGCGGCGCTGGGCCAGCCCATCAGGTCGAGCAGGGCGCTCCAGCGGCCCGCCTCCTCCAGGGTCGGCACCACCACCAGCAGCGGTCCCCCGGCCAGCCGGGCCAGGGCGCTGGCGATCAGGGCCCGTGCCGCCCGGCCGGCGCCACTCAGCCGCAGCCGCTGCGGCCGGCGGCTGCGCTCCAGCACCTCACCGGTGAGGGGCACCTGCTCCAGCTGGCGCACCAGGGCGGTGAGGGGCATCGGACGGGGCGGCACGGACGAATGCCGATCTTCGCAACCGGCCGTCGCCTGCGGCGCGATACTGCCTGACCCCATCGCCCCATTGCCGGTGCCAAGGCCTCCGGTCGCAGCGCCTGGACGGCTTCTCATCTGCGCCCTGGCGGGTCTGCTGGGCGCCGCCGGCCTCGGTGTGGCCTCCCTGGCCCTGCTCCGCCCCTTCCCCCGCGATCCCGACACGCTCGCGGCCCTGCAGGTGCTGCCCGAACCGCTGCGGGAGGCACTGTTGTCGCAGCGGCCCGCCCCACCGCAGCGGGGGGAGCAGGTGCTGACGCCAGCGGGTCTGCCCGAGCTGTTCGCCCGGCTGGAGGAGGCTGATCGCAGCTGGATCCCCCGGGCCGAGCGGCAGCCGGATGGATCCACCCGGTATCTCTACCGGCGTCGCCTCGACGAACCGCTGCTCAGCCTCGACCAGATCCGGCAGCTGATGCGCGAGCCGCCGACCCATGCCGAGGAGCGTCGGGCCATCGCCACGCTCGTGGACGGGCTGCAGCGGGTGGGGGTTCAGGTGGTGATCGGACCACCGCGCAAGCGGGGGGCTGCCGGGGAGTGGGATCCCGGCGCGCGCACGATCCGCATGGGCGAGGCGGTGGTGGAGAAGGGGTCTCTGGAGTTCGCCCGGGTGCTCAACCACGAGACGATCCATGTGGCCCAGAGCTGCCGGACGGGTGGGCTGGTGGCGCGGCCCCGGCCCCTCGGGCTCTCCACCGTGCTGAATTCGGCCGGGCAGCGCTATCTGGAGGATCCCGTCTATGCCCGTGCCGGTGCCCTCGAACTGCGCCTGGAGCGCGAGGCTTATGCCAATCAGACCAACCTCCAGCTGGGTCCGGGGCTGCTGCTCTCGGAGTGCCACTCCCCCCGCTGAGGGGTCTCAGGGGGCGCCGGCGGCCAGCCCAGGCTGCGCCGACGGATCGCCGCCCCGCCCCAGGGCGTCGCCCAGCAGGCCGTTGAAGCGCGCCAGTTCCTCGTCCCCCAGCAGCTGGCGGCTGCTGCGGCCGAACTGCCGCTGCAGGACGGCGCGGCCCTCGGCGGCACCCCAGCCCAGCTGGGCCAGCAGCCGGTCGCTCGCCTCCAGCAGATCGGCCCGGCGCAGGGGCGCCGGAGCCGTGGCCGGATCGGCGCCGGCGGCCAGGCTCCTGAGGACACTCCGGTAGGCGATCAGGTCGGCATAGCGGATCAGCCGGCTGCGGCTCGGGTGGCCGAAAACCCGCCCCAGATAGAGGGCCTCCTGCTCCCGGGCCCAGCCCAGACGCGCCAGTTCCAGATCCAGCTCGGCCAGCTCCTCGCTCCAGTCCTCGGGGTCGGCGGGGGCGTCGGTCGGCTCCGGGGGGGGCGGTGGCGGCGTGCTCCCGGCCGCGGCCGGCTCAGCGGCGGCCGCAACGGCCGCCGGCGCTGGGGTCGCCGTCCTCTCCAGCCGGCGGGGGCTGGCGGCCCCTGATCCCGCCGCCGGGCCCTCGCGGGCTCCAGGGTCCGGTGCCGGGCCCGCCCCACCGCCGAGCCGCTGCCGCAGCCGGGCGACGGCGCGGTCCTCGGCGGCCTCGGCCGTGGCCGCCTCCCCCAGGGACTGGCCCAGGCAGATGCCCTCCCGCCAGGCGCTCACCTCCACCACCCGCGCTCCGGCGTCGGCATGCACCAGTCGGGCCTGGAGCTGCATGGGCGAAGGGCGGACCAGGGAGTTTCTAGAGTGGCCCAGAGACGCGCCCGCCGCACATCCATGGAAGCGGAGTCGATCTCCTCCCTCACACCTCTGCTGGAGAGCGCGGACCAGTGGGGGGAGCTTCTGCTCCTGTTGCCCCTGCTGGTCGCCCTGGAGGCGGTGCTCTCCGCCGACAACGCCATTGCCCTGGCCGCCATCTCCCGGCGGCTGCAGGATCCGCTCCGGCAGCGGCAGGCCCTCAACCTGGGCCTGCTGCTGGCCCTGCTGTTCCGGCTCGGGCTGATCCTGCTGGCCCGCTGGGTGCTGAATCTCTGGCCGCTCCAGCTGGCCGCCGCCGCGTATCTGCTCTGGCTGAGCGGCACCAATCTGTGGCGACCCGCCGCCGCCGCCGCAGGCAGCCCAGCTCCGGCGACCCTCGAGGCGGAGGTGGAGCGGGAGGCGGTCCCGGGGGGGCCTTCCCCGCCGCTGGCCAGTGAGGACGGCCAGGCCCACGGCCTGCCGCCCTCCTCCGGTCTGGGACGGGTGGTGGCCACGCTGGCGCTCACCGATCTCGCCTTCTCCCTCGACAGCGTCGCCGCGGCGGTGGCGGTCAGCGATCGCCTCTGGCTGGTGATGACCGGCGGGGTGATCGGTGTCATCGCCCTGCGGCTCACCGCAGAACTGTTCATCCGCTGGCTGGCCATCTATCCGAATCTGGAGCGGGCCGGCTACCTGGCCGTGGGTCTGGTGGGGCTGCGCCTGCTGCTGCGGCTGGGTCTTCCCCAGCTCGTGCCGCCCGAGTGGACGTTGCTGCTGCTGGTGGGGACTCTCTTCCTCTGGGGATTCTCCCGTCGCCTGGTTCCCGAGACCCATGAGGTGACCCCCTGAATCCGCTCCCCCAGCCCCCCCTCCGCGTCGAACTGCGTCAGGCGGGCAGCGACCGGCTGCTGGATCACCTCGATCTTCCCGATCTGGGATCCGTGCCCCAGCCGGGCCGCTGGCTGCTCCATGGGGAGCGCAGCTTCCTGGTGCTGCAGCGTCACCATCGGTATCAGCTGCGCAACGGGCGCTATGAACTCGCTGCGGTGGCACTGCAGGTCAAGCCCCAGTACCGTCCCGCGGATGCCCGCTGGTGGAACGGCCGCTGGGTGATCGGGGATCCCAGCTGCCGCTTCAACGCCCGCACCCCCCTGCTCCGCTGCGCGGTGCTCCCCGAGGGGCCCTGCGACCGCTGCTCTCACTACGGCCCGGCTGGCGGCTGATGCCCCACGCAGGTGGGGCACTCAGAGCAGGGCCTCCCGCAGGGCGACGGCGGCGAAGACCAGGAACAGGCCCCCGCTGAGGCGGTAGAGCAGGCGTTCGGAGATTCGCTGGCCGATCCACTTGCCGGCCCCCACGGCCAGGCCCGTCACCAGGGCGTGGCCGGCGAGGGTGCCGGCGAGCAGACCCGAAAAGGTGAAGGCCGGCGCCGTGGCCAGAACCACGGTGGCGAACTGGGTGCGGTCCCCCAGCTCGGCCAGGAAGACCAGCAGGAAGGCCTCCCGGACCACCGCCCCGCCGCCGCGGATCGTCTGGTCCCCCTCCGCCGCGTTGACCAGATCCTCGGCTTCCTGGGCCTCCTGCTCCGCCGCTTCGCCGCCCATGGTCTGGGCATCGACCAGCAGCTTGAGGCCGAAACCGCCGAACAGGGCCGCCGCCAGCCATGGCACCACCGCGGCGGGCAGCAGGGTGCGCAGGCCGTAGCCCACCCCCAGCGAGATCAGCGTCACGGCCGCCAGGGCGAGGAACGCTCCCAGGAACACCCAGCGGCCACGGTGGCGGGCGGCCAGCAGCAGGGCCACGAAGAATGTCTTGTCGCCCAGCTCCGCCAGGGTGATCGCCGTGAAGCTGGAGCCGAAGGCGGCGAGGGCTGGATCGGTGGCCATGCGGGGGAAAGGGGCTGGCGCTCAGAACGGCTCGGCGGTGGAGACGAAGCCCACCCCGCCGTAGTACTCCAGGATCGGCCGGAGCGCGTCCCGGAGCCGCTCGAGCACCTCCTCCTCGCAGAACACGATCACGTGGGCGTTGGCGCCGAAGCCGCTGAACTCCATCGATTCGGAGACCGCTCCATGGGGGCCGCGGCCCGTCACATGGCGCATCACCGAGTACCCCGGGGCTCCGGCGGCATCGATCAGCCGCACCGCCCGTTCCAGTTCCCGTTCGCTGCAGATCAGATCGAGGCGTCGCATGGTGGGTTCGGCTCTCAGCGGGCGGGGATGACCCGATCCACGATCGCCATGTAGAGGGGAATGCCCACCACGATGTTGAACGGGAAGGTGACCCCCAGGGCGGTGGAGATGTAGAGGCTGGGGTTGGCCTGGGGCACGGTCATCCGCATCGCCGCCGGCACCGCGATGTAGGAGGCGCTGGCGCTGAGCACCATGAACAGCAGGGCATCTCCCCGGGGCAGGCCCAGCAGCCATGAGACCCCCAGCCCCACCAGGGCATTGAACAGGGGCATCAGCAGCGCGAATCCGATCAGGAAGGCCCCCGCCTGCCGGAGGTCGCCCAGCCGCTGGGCCGCCACGATGCCCATGTCCAGCAGGAAGAAGCTGAGGGTGCCGTAGAAGAGCTGACCGGTGAAGGGCTCCATCTTCTCCAGCCCCGACGGGCTGAAGGCCGCCACCAGCGCCCCGATCACCAGGCTGCCGATCAGCAGCAGCACGGACCCGTTCAGACAGGCCTCCCGCAGCAGTGCGCCCCAGCGCAGGCCCTGGCCGTCGCTCGGCTGGGCCGGCTTCCGGCCGCCGAGCAGCTGGACCAGCAGCAGACCGATGATGATCGCCGGCGATTCCATCAGGGCCAGGGCTGCCACCATGAACCCGTCATGGGGGGTGTCGGAAAGGCCGAGAAAGGTTTCCGCCGTGATGAAGGTGACGGCGCTGATCGAGCCGTAGGTGGCCGCGATCGCGGCGGCATTGAAGGGGTCGAGCCGCCGCCTCAGCACGGCGTAGCTGTAGAGCGGCACCAGTGCCGACATCAGCATCGCCGCGGCGATCGTGCTCAGCACCTGGGGGCCCAGGCCGCTGTGGAGCAGCTCGACGCCCCCCTTGAAGCCGATCGCCAGCAGCAGGTAGAGGGAGAAGAGTTTCGGCAGCGGAGCCGGGATCTCCAGATCGGATGCCACCAGCACCGCCACCACGCCCAGGGCGAAGAACAGCACCGGCGGCGAGAGCAGGTTCTGCAGAACCAGGCCGGTCTCCATCAGGCGAGTGTTCCGCATCCGACTTCGCAGGGCGACGCTACCGACCGGCTCCGGTGTGCTTCAGCCGGCCGGGGTGATCCGCACAGATCGACATGCCCCTCCGGCCCAGGCCCCGCCCCCTAGCCCTTCACGGCGTCGCCGCTGGCGCTGGGAAGGATGAAGCGCTGCAGCACGATGAACAGCGCCAGCACCGGCAGGATCGAGACCACCGAGCCGGCCGCCACCAGGCGCCAGTCCAGCGAGAAGCTGCTGGCCAGCTGTTGCAGTCCGAGCGGCAGGGTGTAGAGATCGGGATCATCCAAAATGATCAGGGGCCAGAGGAAATCGCTCCAGGTGCCGATGAACACGAACATCGCCAGGGTGATCAGATCCGCCCGGGCAGCGGGCAGCATCACGTTCCACCACTCCCCCAGCGGCGTGCAGCCATCGATGCGGGCTGCCTCCTCCAGTTCCACCGGCACCCCCAGGAAGCTCTGCCGCAGCAGGAAGATGCCGAAGGCGGTGGCCGCCTGGGGCAGGATCAGGGCCCAGAGCGTGTTGCGCAGGCCCAGCTGCACCATCAGCAGGTAGAGCGGGATCATCACCACCTGGAAGGGAATCAGGATGGTGGCCACCACCAGGGCCAGCACCAGCCCCCGGCCGGCGAAGCGCATGCGGGCCAGGGGGTAGGCGGCGAGGGAACAGAACAGCAGATTCCCCAGCACCGCCACCAGGCTCACCACCGTGCTGTTGACCAGATACAGGGCGAGGGGATGGTCGGCGAACAGGCGGCTGTAGGCCTCCAGGCTGGGGGCGGCGGGAAGCAGGGCGGGTGGGCTGGAGAAGATGTCCTCGGCTGGACCCTTCAGGGAGGTGCTCACCAGCCAGAGCAGGGGCACCAGCAGCAGCAGGGCCAGCAGCAGCAGGACGGCCAGCTGCAGGACGCTGGCCCACAGCGGCCGTTCGCTCCTCACAGGCGGGGCAGCTCCGCCACCGGCAGCGGGGCCATCTGGGGATGGAGGGGTGGGCGCTCCGTCCCCTGCACGAGGCGGTTGAGGGCGTTGACGAAAGCCTGGGCCGCCGCCACCACGATGTCGGTGTCGGCGGCGTGGCCGGAGTAGAGCACCCCCAGGTGGCGCAGACGGATCGTGACCTCGCCCATCGCATCGATGCCTTCGGTCACCGATTTGACGCTGAACTCCACCAGCTCGTTGGGCACCCGCGCCAGGGAATTGAGCGCCTGGCAGACCGCATCCACCGGGCCGGTGCCGATCGCCGCCTCGGTGAGTTCGGCCCCGTCGGCGGTCACCAGGGTGACGGTGGCGGTGGGCTGCAGGTTCGTGCCCGTGCTCACCTGCACCAGCTTGAGGCTGTAACGGGCTTCAATCTGCTGGGCCTGTTCGCTGACGATCGCCTCCAGATCCCGGTCGGTGATCTCACGTTTGCGATCGGCCAGTTCCTTGAAGCGGGCAAAGGCCTCATCGAGGTCGTCGCGCTCGAGGGTGTAACCCAGCTCCTCCAGCCGGGCCCGGAAGGCGCTGCGGCCGCTCAGCTTGCCCAGGGAGAGGCGATTGTCGGCCAGGCCGATCGTGCGGGCGTCCACGATCTCGTAGGTGAGGCGGTTCTTGAGCACGCCGTCCTGGTGGATGCCCGATTCGTGGGCGAAGGCGTTGGCTCCCACGATCGCCTTGTTGGGCTGCACCACCATGCCGGTGAGGTTCGAGACCAGCCGCGAGGTCTTGGCGATCTCCTCGGTGCGCACGCCCGTGAGGGGCTCGCCGGCGGCGGCGGGGCGGCCGAGGAAGGGATTGAAGTAGCTGCGGCGCACGTGCAGGGCCATCACCAGTTCTTCGAGGGCGGCATTGCCGGCCCGCTCGCCGATGCCATTGATCGTGCACTCCAGCTGGCGGGCGCCGTTCTTCACCGCCTCCAGAAAATTGGCCACCGCCAGACCCAGGTCGTTGTGCCCATGCACCGAGATCACCGCCTGATCGATGTTGGGCACCTCGCGGTGGATGCCGGCGATCAGGGCACCGAACTCGGCCGGGGTGGTGTATCCAACCGTGTCGGGGATGTTCACGGTGGTGGCGCCGGCGCGGATGGCGGCTTCGATCACCGCGTGGAGGTAGGCGGGATCGGAGCGGCCGGCGTCTTCACAGGAGAACTCCACGTCGTCGACGAGGGAGCGGGCGTAGGCCACCATCTCCTCGGCGATCGCGAGCACCTCGGAGCGGCTCTTGCGGAGCTTGTGTTCGAGATGGATGTCGCTGGTGGCGATGAAGGTGTGGATGCGCTGGCGGGCCGCGGGGGCCACGGCTTCGGCGCAGGCCTTGATGTCCCCGCGGGCGGCCCGGGCCAGGCCGCAGATCACCGGACCGTCGGGGGTGCCGACAGCAGCGGCGATGCGCTGCACGGCGTTGAAGTCACCGGGGCTGGCGAAGGGGAAGCCGGCCTCGATGATGTCGACGCGCAGGCGGGCCAGCTGGTGGGCGATCGCCAGCTTCTCCTCCAGGTTCAGGCTGGCACCGGGCGACTGTTCCCCATCCCTCAGGGTGGTGTCGAAGATCAGAACGCGGCCGAGTTCCTTGGCCATGACCGGAGTAAGACGAAACGACTATGAGTTAGTCCGATCTTAGGTGGAGGGGGCGATCACCACTTCCCGGGGCGGGCCATCCGGTCGCTGCAGCGACCGCCGGATCAGTTCGTGGCGCACCGGTTCCGCTCGGCTGGATTCGCCGCGGCCGCCCGGCTCCGCACTTCGCTGGAACACCGGCGTCTGCAGCGCCTCCCCCTTCTCCAGCCGGTCGCGCAGGGTGGCGAGATCGATGAAGCGATCCACCGCGTTGCGCAGCTCCCGGGGGACCATGCCCTCGCAGTTGAGCAGGGTGATCCGAACACCCCGCGCCCGCAGCACCTCCACCGGGCGTTCCAGATCGCGGCTGCCGCTCAGGAGCCAGACCTCATCGGTGCGTCCCGCCACCAGCATCAGATCGAGACAGATCTCCACATCCAGGTTGGCCCGGGCGAACTGACGCTGGTCGGGATCGGAGCCGAACTCCCGCAGGGGCTTGGTGCGGACCGTGAAGCCCAAGCTGGTGAGGGCATCGCGGAAGGGCCTCTGGTCGGCGGCATCCTTCAAACCCGTGTACCAGAAGGCGCTGCCCAGCTCCACGCCGGTGTCGTCGCCGGCGAGCTCGATCAACCGGCGTGGATCGAAGAACCAGCCGAGTTTCTGCTGGGCATAGAACATGCCGTGGCCATCGACGATCAAGGCACGCTGCAACGTCTTTCTCCTTCGTCCTCTCCAGGCAGCCTATGCAGCGATCCCCGCAAGTGTTGCGCCGCACCACTCGTACAGTTCCCCCACTGAAGGGACGTCGATGGCCGCCGGCACCCTGGCCCTGGTCTTCCACGCCCATCTCCCCTACGTCCGCTGCAGTCAGCCGGGCTCCCTTGAGGAGGACTGGTTCTTCCAGGCCCTGCTGGAGTGCTACCTGCCGCTACTGGATGTCCTGGAGGCCAGCGCGGCGGATTCCCGGCAGACCCCCCGTCTCAGCCTCGGCCTGTCCCCCACCCTGCTGAGCCTGCTCAGTGACGGGCCGCTGGTCGATCGGTTCCCCACCTGGCTGGAGCAGCGCATCCGGCTGCTCCAGCAGGCCCCCCCCGAGCTGCTGGAGGCGGCCCGCTCCCAGCGGGAAGTGCTCGAGCGCACCCGTGCCGCCTGGCTGGCAGGCGGGCCGGCGCCGCTGGCCCGCTTCCGGCGGCTGCGGGAGGCTGGCGTTCTCGACCTGCTCACCTGCGCGGCCACCCACGGGTATCTCCCCCTGCTCCGCCCCAGCCCCGAGGCGGTGCGGGCCCAGCTGATCACCGCTGTGCGGGAGCACGAGCGCCTGCTGGGGGAGCGGCCGCTGGGCATCTGGTTGCCCGAGTGCGCCTACTTCGAAGGCCTCGACCAGCCGCTGGCGCAGTGCGGCCTGCGATACGCCGTGCTTGATGCCCATGGGCTGCTCCACGCCCGGCCGCGGCCGCGCTACGGGGTCTACGCCCCGATCTGTTCTCCAGCGGGCGTGGCCTTCTTCGCCAGGGATGGCGCCGCCACCCTGCCCGTCTGGTCAGCCGCCGAGGGCTACCCCGGTGACGGAGCCTACCGGGAGTTCCACCGGGATCTGGGATGGGATCTGCCGGAGGAGGAGCTCCACGGTGCCGGCATCCCCACCGCCCGGCCCCTGGGCCTCAAGCTGCACCGGGTCAGCGGCGCCGACTGTCCCCTCGAGGCCAAGCAGCCCTACGACCCAGCCCGGGCCGCCCAGCGGGCGGGGGAACATGCGGTGGCTTATCTGGCGGGCCGGCTCGCCGAGCTCGCCGACCTGGGGGCGGCGATGGAGCGACCGCCGTTTCTGGTGGCCCCCTTCGACGCCGAACTGTTCGGCCACTGGTGGTACGAAGGCCCCCGCTTCCTGGCCGAGTTGTTTCGCCGCGCTCCGGAGGCCGGGTTGGCCTTCTCCAGCCTCCGCTCCGCCCTGGCCGACGGCCCGGCCCTGCAGGTCTGCCATCCCTCCCCCTCCAGCTGGGGCCAGGGGGGTTACCACCACTACTGGCTCAACGAGACCAACGCCTGGGTGGTGCCCGAATGGCAGCGGGCCTCCGAGGCGATGGTGCGGCATGTCAATGCCGGGGTGGCCAGCCTCCTGCAGCGGCGCCTGCTCACCCAGGCGGGCCGGGAGTTGCTGCTGGCCCAGAGTTCTGACTGGAGCTTCATCCTGCGGGCCGGCACCACCACCGAACTGGCCCGCGAACGCATCCATCGCCATCTCGGGCGCTTCTGGCGTCTGCTCCATCTGATCGACAGCGGTGCGCCGCCTCCGGCGGCCTGGCTCGAGGCCCTCGAGCGGGAGGACAGTCTGTTCCCCCGGCTCAATGCCGCCGACTGGGCCACGAGGACCCCGCCGCTACGCTGAAGGAGCTGGGCCCCTGGCTTCGGGATCAAGGCCATGTATTCCCATCTGCTGGTTCCCACCGACGGCTCCGAAGTGTCGGTGAAGGCTGTTCACGGCGCCGTGGCCTTCGCCAAGGAGATGGGGGCCCGCATCACCTTTCTGCATGCCCGTGCCACCCTGCCGGTCTCGATGGTGGGCTCCGGCGAGCTGCTCGACGGCGGCACGCTGCAGCAGCTCACGGCGGTGGCCGCCGAGAATGCGGAGCAGATCCTGGGCGAGGCCCAGGCGGTGGCCGACAGTGCCGGGGTTCCCGCCGACCACGACGGGGTGATCGACGATCTCCCCTACCGGGCCATCCTCGGCGCGGCGGAACGCCACGGCTGCGATCTTGTCTTCATGGCCTCCCATGGCCGTCGGGGTCTCAGCGGTCTGCTGCTCGGCAGCCAGACCCAGCGGGTGCTGACCCACGCCCCGGTGCCGGTGCTGGTGTTTCGCTGACGCTCCAGGCTCAGCCCGCCAGAGCGCGCCAGAGGAGCTGGGGCTCACGGCCCCGCAGTTGCACCAGGCCCAGCCGCACGTCCCTGGGTGCCTGGGCGAACAACCGCAGCATGGCGCCGATCAGCTCGCTGAGGCTGAGCGTGTTGGCCAGGAACCCATACCAGAGGGCCGGAGGGAGGTGGAAGAAGGTGTCGAAGAACAGGCACAGTTCCTGCTCGGAAAACCGCATCAGCTTCTCCAGTCCGAAGCGGTAGATCGCGTGCTTGCGGACCAGATCGGCCGGCCAGAGGGCATCCCAGGCCTCCCGGCTGGCCTGCTCGACGCTCCGGCCCGGGACAGAGAGGCCCCGGGCGATCGCCTCGGCCAGCCGTGGGCCTCGCCGCAGCAGGGATCCCACCAGATAGCCCGAAGCCGGATGGACCATGCTGGCGGCCCCGCCGAAGCCGATCACCCGTTGTCGCCGGTCGGGCAGGGGGAGGTTCATCGGGAAGAGGCAGTGCTCCTCATGCAGGATGTCCCGCACCGCCACGCCCCTCCGCTGGAGGCGGCGGAGCAGCCGTTGCCGCAGCTGCTCATACGGCAGCGGAGGGGCCAGCGCCAGGGAGGTCTCCTCCACGAAAAACAGGCCTCCGCCCAGATCCATCGCGTACAGGAAGGTGGGCGGCTGGCCGTGCTCCTCCTCGGTGAGGTGGTCGCTGCGGTAATCCATCAGAACGAACTGGCCCGCCTCCACCGGTGGCGCCGAGAAGGTGCCCACGATCCCGTAGGCCGCCTGGCCGGCGATGGGGCCCTGGTCGGGCCGCGTCACGAAGACGGGCTGGTGGCCGCTGGCGTCGATCACCAGCCGGGCCGCGAGCTGCTCCCCGCTGCCGCTGGTCACCTGGGAGCGGTCCGGCGTGTGTTCGATGGCGCCGGCCAGGCCCCGGTGCCAGACCATGGCGCCCCGTTCACAGCGCTCCAGCCAGTGGGCCTGCAGCCGGGTCTTGTCGAGCAGCCCGTAGTCGTAGCCGAGGCGAAGCGGTTCGGAGCCGAAGTAGCCGACGCAGTCGGACCAGCGGTGCTCCAGCAGGTGGGAGAGGCCCTGGCGATCCAGTTCCGTGCCCCAGATGCCGTAGGTGTTCGGCCAGGGGGTCGACGGGTCCGCCGCCGCCAGCCCGTGAACGTTCAGGCCGCGCTCGCAGAGCTCGCCGGCGATGGCCAGGGCCGCCGGACCCGCGCCGACCACCAGAACGTCCGCCGTCATGGGGCGGGCTGGGAGACCACCTCGTCGGGGTTGCCGGGTCCCTCGGGCTCCAGGTCGTCTTCCGCCGCCGCCGGTGGCACCAGGACCACCTCGGAGAGGCGGTCGCCGCTGTCGAGACGCTGCAGGCGCACTCCGGTGGCCGCCCGGGATTGCTGCGGAATCGCGTCGGCCTCCATCCGCACGATCACCCCGCGCTCGCTCACCAGCAGCAGCTCCTCGCCGCTGCCCATCACCGTCAGGCCCACGAGCACGTCCCCGTCACGGCGGAAGCGGATCGCCCGCAGGCCGAGGCCCGCCCGCCGCTGCAACCGGAACTGATTCACCGGCACCCGTTTGCCCAGGCCGCTGGCGGCGGCCACCAGCACCCAGGGCCCCGGACTGGCCACGCTGGTATCGGCGGACTCCCCGTCGCCCTCGTCGGCGCTGTTGGCGATCTGGTCGGCCAATTCGGCGGGGAGGACATCCATGCTGACCAGCTCGTCACCGGCGCGCAGGGCCATGGACCGCACGCCACGGGCGCTGCGGCCGAGGGGGCGCAGCTCCTCGTCGGTGAGGCGGAAGTGGATCGTCATGCCCTTGAGCGAGCCGATCAGCACGCTGTCGCCGGGCAGGGCCAGGCGGACCCAGCGCAGGGCATCGCCCTCCTCCAGGCCGATGGCGATCAGCCCGTTGGAGCGGATGTTGGCGAAGGCCGAGAGCCGGGTGCGCTTGATGTAGCCCCCGCTGGTGAGCATCAGCAGCTGAATGTCGTCGTCGAAGGCGGTCACCGCCAGCAGGGAGGTGATCTGTTCCTCGCGCGGAATCGGCAGGAGTTGCACCACCGGAGTGCCCTTCGCCGCCCGGCTGCCCACCGGCACCCGGTAGGCCGGCACCGCATAGACGACCCCCCGGTCGCTGAACAGCAGCAGGGTGTCGTGGTCGTTGCAGCTGATGAACAGCCGCACCGCCTCTTCCCCCTGGCTGCGGGTGCCGGCCTTGCCGCGGGTGCCGCGGCTGGTGGCCTCGAACTCGCTGACCGGCATCCGTTTGAGATACCCGTTGGCGGTGAGCAGAACCACCGAGCGCTCGTTGGCGATCAGATCGATGTCTTCGAGGCCGCCTTCGAGATCGAGAATCTCGGTGCGGCGCGGCGAGATGTAGCGCTCACGAAGTTTGTGAAGCTCCGCCTCGATCAGGCCGAGCACCCGCTCTCGCCGCCCCAGGATGTCTTTGTAATCTGCAATCTTAGTGACCAGATCCTCGTGCTCCAGCCGGATCTTGTCGGCTTCGAGGGCCGTCAGGCGCCGCAGCTGCATCTGCAGGATCGCGTCGGCCTGGATCTCGCTCAGTCCATGGTCGTCCTGCAGTTGCTGGCGCGCGCTGGCGGTGTCGGCGGCGGCGCGGATCAGGGCGATGATGGGGTCGAGCTGGTCGAGAGCCCGCAGCAGACCCAGCAGGATGTGGTCGCGTTCCTCCGCCTTGCGCAGCAGATAACGGGTGCGCCGCTCGATCGTCTCAATGCGGAATTCCAGGAACACCTGCAGCATCCGCCGCAGGGTGAGCAACACCGGTTCGCTGTTGACCAGCGCCAGCATGTGGGCGCTGAAGTTGCTCTGCAGGGGGGTGAGCTTGAACAGGTTGTTGAGCACCACCTGGGGGTAGGCGTCCCGCCGCAGCTCGATCACGATCCGCATGCCATCGCGGTCGCTCTCGTCACGGATGTCGGAGATGCCGTCAAGCTTTTTGTCGTTCACCATCTCGGCGATCCGCTCGATCAGCGATGCCTTGTTGGTCTGATACGGCAATTCGGTGATGATCACCGCGTCGCGGTCAGGGCGGCCCGGTACTTCGAGGGTTTCGATGGCAGCGACGCCCCGCATCGTGACCGATCCACGTCCCGTGGTGTAGGTCTCGCGGATGCCGCGGCGGCCCAGGATCTGTCCACCGGTGGGGAAATCGGGCCCGGGGATGATCGCCATCAGGGCCCGGTCGTCGATCTCGGGTTCGGCGATCAACGCCAGCAGCCCGTCGATCAGTTCGGTGAGGTTGTGGGGCGGGATGTTGGTGGCCATCCCCACGGCGATGCCCGAGGAGCCGTTCAGCAGCAGATGGGGCACCCGCGCCGGCATCACGGTGGGTTCCTGCTGGGAGCCATCGAAGTTGTCGATGTAATCGACGGTTTCGGCTTCGATGTCTTCGAGCAGGCTGTCGGTGGTGAGGGCCTGCAGCCGGGATTCGGTGTAGCGCATCGCCGCCGGAGGATCGTTGTCCACCGAGCCGAAGTTGCCGTGACCGTCGATCAACGGCATCCGCATCGAGAAGTCCTGGGCCATCCGCACCAGGGCGTCGTAGACGGCCGTGTCGCCGTGGGGGTGGTACTTGCCGAGCACCTCGCCCACCACCCGGGCGCATTTCCGATACGGCCGGTCGCTGGTGAGGCCCAGCTCGTACATCGCGTAGAGGATGCGGCGATGCACCGGTTTGAGGCCATCGCGGGCGTCGGGCAGGGCCCGACCCACGATCACGCTCATCGCATACTCCAGATAGGAGCGCGACATCTCATTGCGCAGGTCGGTCTGGATGATCCGTCCGTCCGATTCGCCGGGACCCGTTGGATCCGCCATCTCGCACCACACCGCCGAAGGTCACGTTAATCCAGCCAAGGTCTGGCCTGGCCCTGGGCCTCCCGCTTGGTGTCCGTTCGCTTCCCCGACCCATCCCGATGACCCAGGTCCCCCGCAGCGAGGAGGAACTCCAGCGGCGCCAGCGTGCCGGCGATCTGCGGGTGTGCAGTGGAGAGGAGTTCCGCGCCCGGGTGCGGGCCGGGGGCCTGGAGGAGGCCTATGCCGGCACCGATGTGGTGGTGGCCGCCAGTGCCGAGTTCACCGACCAGGCCACCCTCCAGCTCGGGCTGGGTCCCACCGATCCGCCGATCCGCCTGCGGGAGGCGCGTCTTGATGGGGTGGCCGGCCTCGGGTGCAGTGGCAGCGGAGGCCTCACCCTGCCCATCGGCGGGGGACTTGGGGATCCTCCCCGCCAGGGGGGCGCCCAGGTGCTCGCCGCGCTGCTAGCCGGCCGGGAGCTGGACCTGTCCGCCACCGGGGAGGGCACGGCCCTGCATCCGCGGCGTGAATGGCAGACCCGCCTCAGCCTGGAGCGGATCGGAGTGGCCCGTCTCCACCTGCATCGGGCGATCAGCGAGAACGGTGTGGTGGCGGTCAGCAGCGCCGAGGGGGTGGTCCACAGCCCCTATGGCCCGCTGCTGGGTCCCTGCGCCAGCGCTCTCTACAGCGCCGGCGGCTGCCGGGGCATCGGCCTGACGATGCCGGGTCTTTCCCAGCTCGGGCCGGGATCCCCGGTGCTGGTGGCCGGAGCCACCGGCTGGGTGGTGGGAGCCGGCAGCGGCCACCAGCCCGGCACCCGCCGGCTTCCCAGTGGCCATGCCCGGGGGCCGGGGGCGGTGGCGGCGGTCAGTGTCGATCTGGTCGAGCTGCGGCCCGACTGGATCCGCCCCTGCTTCTTCGAGGGGCACGGCAGCGCGCTGCTGGTGGCGATCGCCGCGCCGGTGCCCCTCCTCGACCTCCGGGTGGCCCGCCAGGCGGCGATCACCGATGCGGAACTGGAGGCGCCGGTGCTGGATTTCTCCATCCCGCGCCGGATCCGGCCCAGCTTCGGGTACGTGCCTTACAGCCATCTGCTCGCCGGTGAGATCCGGGTGGATGGGCGGCGGCTGCCCAGCGCTCCCGCCCACAGCCCGCGCCTGGCCGCCGAGATCGGCGCGGAGCTGGTCGATCGGCTGCGCAGCGGCCGCTTCCCGTTGCGCCTGTCCCTCCAGCCCCTGAGTCCACGCCAGGGGCTGATCCCCCTCGACGGTTGAGGAGCTGGAGGTGGCCCGCCGACGGGCGCTGTGCGCTCCGGGGCCGATCCCTCCGGTCCGTCCTCCGCGCTGGAGGACCCGGCTCAGGATTCTGGGAAGCGCCTTACACTCCCCCGGTGCTTTGGGGCCCCCGATGGTTGAGTCCTCCGCCGTGCCCGAAGGAGCCGAACCCAGCGGGTCCACCCCTCCGGAGCCGTTCTCCGGCGCGCCGGCCGACACCCCCGTGAGCGCGGTTCCGGCCGAGCCGCTTGCCGAGCCCCCCGCTCCGGCGGCCCCGGCCGAGGTCCCGGCCCCGGCCCCTGCCCAGGCGCAGACCACTCCCGAGGTCGCCCCTGCGCCGCCATCCCCTGCGCCGGTGCCCGCCCTGGCCGAGCCTGCGCCCGATCCCGCCATCGCGGACAGCCTGATCGTGCCCCCCAGCGAGGCGCCTCCCGGGGAGGGGGGCGAGTGGGAGCTGCTCGTCGCCCGAATCCGCGACTGGCTGGCCGACGGCCGGCTTCAGGAGCAGGTCGCCCGCTACCGCAGCCCCCTGCAGTTGCTCGGCCTGCTGCTCGCTGTGCTGGTGGTGCTGCGGATCTACACCGCCCTGCTGGGGGCCATTGACAGCCTGCCGCTGGTGTCGGGGCTCCTGGAACTCGCCGGGGTGATCTGGCTGGCCCGCTTCTCCCTCACCCGACTGGTGCGCAGCAGCGATCGCCGGGAGCTGGTCGCCTCGCTCAGGAGCCGCTGGCAGTCCTTCCGCGGCAACGGCTGAAGCCCCCGGTGGCGGCCCCCGGACCCCGATCGGGGCGCCGGGGCCTGGCCCGGACCGGTTGATAGCTTGGCCCGACTTGACCTCCTCCAGCGGTGCTCATTCAGTTAGGTCGATCCAGAACCGTTCGCCGCGCCTACGGAATTGACGAGATCGCCCTGGTTCCCGGCGGGCGCACCGTCGATCCCGAGGTGACCGACAGCCGCTGGACCCTGGGCGGCATCGAACGGGAGATCCCGATCATCGCCAGCGCCATGGATGGGGTGGTGGATGTGCGCATGGCGGTGGAGCTCTCGCGCCTGGGTGCCCTCGGGGTGCTGAATCTGGAGGGTGTGCAGTGCCGCTACGACGATCCCAACCCGACGCTCGACCGGATCACATCGGTGGGTAAGGAGGCCTTCGTGCCCCTGATGCAGGAGCTGTATCGCCAGCCGGTGCGTGAGGACCTGATCCGGCGCCGGATCGGCGAGATCCGTGCCCAGGGCGGTATTGCGGCGGTCAGCGCCACGCCGGCGGCGGCCATCCGGTTCGGCCGGGCCGTGGTGGAAGCGGGCGCCGACCTCTTCTTCGTGCAGGCCACGGTGGTCTCGACCGAACACATCGGTCCGGCGGGGCGGGAGAGCCTCGATCTGACCGCCCTCTGCCGTGATCTGGGTATCCCGGTGGTGATCGGCAACTGCGTCACCTACGAGGTGGCCCTTGAGCTGATGCGGGCCGGAGCGGCGGCGGTCATGGTGGGCATCGGTCCCGGGGCCGCCTGCACCTCCCGGGGGGTGCTCGGCGTCGGGATTCCCCAGGCCACCGCGGTGGCCGACTGCGCCGCCGCCCGCGATGAGCACGAACGGGAGAGCGGGATCCGCGTGCCGGTGGTCGCCGACGGCGGCATCGTGACGGGAGGGGATATCTGCAAGTGCATCGCCTGCGGGGCCGATGCCGTGATGATTGGCTCCCCGATCGCCCGGGCGGCCGAGGCCCCCGGGCGGGGCTTCCACTGGGGGATGGCCACCCCCAGCCCGGTGCTGCCGCGGGGCACCCGCATCCAGGTGGGCACCACCGGCAGCCTGGAGACCATCCTGCGGGGCCCGGCCGGCCTGGATGACGGCACCCAGAACCTGCTCGGGGCGCTGCGCACATCGATGGGCACCCTCGGGGCCCGCAGCCTGCGGGAGATGCAGCGGGTGGAGGTGGTGGTGGCCCCTTCCCTGCTCACGGAAGGAAAGGTGTATCAGAAGGCCCAGCAGCTGGGCATGGGGAAATAGGAGAATCCCCGGGAGGTTGATCCAACCCTGAGACTGGCCCAGGCCGGGCGAGACGGGAGCTAACCTCAGGTTGTGGGGGCTCCGGCTCGCACACTCCTCACACCATCCCGCCCGGCGCGTCCGGGCATTTTGTCTTCCTACGTTCGCGGCCGACGGCCCTGGGGGGGCTCGGCACCCGTTGCTAGATTCCGCAGACCTTCTCCCTCCCTCGGATGTCCAGCGCCACCGCCGTCACCGACGCTTCCTTCGAGCAGGATGTGCTCAAGAGTGATGTGCCCGTGCTGGTGGATTTCTGGGCTCCCTGGTGCGGTCCCTGCCGCATGGTCGCCCCCATCGTCGATGAGATCGCCAAGGAGTTTGAAGGAAAGCTCAAGGTCTACAAGCTCAACACTGACGAGAACCCCAACGTCGCCAGCCAGTACGGCATTCGCAGCATTCCCACCCTGATGATCTTCAAGGGCGGCCAGAAGGTCGACACGGTCGTGGGTGCGGTTCCCAAGACCACCCTGGCTGGAACGATCTCCAAATACCTCTGAGCACCCCCGCTGCCCCTGCCGCTACGCCCCCGTCAACCGGGGGCCCGCTGGATCACCTGGCGGAACTTCTGGCTGTTCACCCCCATCGCCTGCTCATTGAGCGTTCCCTGGCGGCGGTGCTGGATCTCAGCCGGATCACCCATGACACGGACGACTGGCGGCTGATCTGCGGCACCCTGCTGGATCTGGAGGACGCCCTGGGCGCCTTCCACTCCCATCGCTTCACCCGCAAGGTCACCGTGTTCGGCTCGGCCCGCAGCGACGCCAGCAGTCCGGCCTGTCAGCTGGCCCAGGAGCTGGCCAGGGAGGCCACGACCGCCGGTTTCGACGTGCTCACCGGCGCCGGTGCCGGTGTGATGGAGGCCGCCAATCGGGGGGCCGGTCCCGAGCGCAGCTTCGGCCTCAACGTTCAACTGCCCTACGAGCAGCATCCCAATCCGTTCGTCACAGCCACGGACGATCGGCTCATTCATTTTCGCTATTTCTTCACCCGCAAACTGTTCTTCCTGCGGGAGAGCGATGCGCTGGTGGTGTTGCCGGGAGGATTCGGAACCCTCGATGAGTTGTTCGAAGCGCTCACCCTCATCCAGACGGGCCGCACGCCGCCGATCCCGGTGGTTCTGCTGGCTCCCTCAGGCGACGAATTCTGGGAATCCTGGCGGCGGGACCTGCTGGTGGGGCTGGCGGGGCAGGGTCTGATCGCCCCCGAGGATGGCCAGCTGCTGCGCGAGGCCCGCACCGCGGCGGGGGCCATGGCCGTGATCCGCCGCTTCTACCGGGTGTTCCACACCAGCCAGCAGCGGGAGGGAGGGTTGTCGCTGCTGCTGCACGCTCCCCTCGGTGAGGCCGAACTCAGCGAGATCCAGGCTCGTTTCGATGATCTGCTCTCGAGCGGTCGGTTCGACACCGGTGAGAGCTGCGACGACCATGACCGTCCGCGTCCCTCCCTGCAGTTCGATTTCGATCAGCGCCGGGTCGGCCGGCTCTATGAACTGATCGATCACCTCAACGGCCTGGATCTGCCGCGCGGCCCCGATCTGGAGCATCCGGAGCAGCGCAGCTGCCCCGACACGTCCCTCCCCCTGGCGGCGTCGTGAGTCGAATCGGTCTGATCGATTACGGGATGGGCAACCTCCACTCCGTGGCCCGGGCCATTGAGCGGCTCGGGGCCGAGCTGGTGCCGGTGGCCGAGCCGGCGGCGATGGAGTCGTGCCACGCCCTCATCCTGCCGGGGGTCGGGGCCTTTGATCCCGCCATGGAGCGGCTGGAGCGCTCCGGTCTGGCCGACCCGCTGCGGAGCTGGAGCGAGCGGCAGCGGCCCCTGCTCGGCATCTGCCTGGGCCTGCAGCTGCTCTTCGAAGCCAGCGAGGAAGGGGGGGCGCCGGGCCTGGGCCTGCTCGCCGGCACGGTGCGTGCCCTGCCGCGCACCCCCGGCCACCCGATTCCCCACATGGGCTGGGCACCGCTGCAGGCCGCCACCGCCAGCCCCCTGCTGCCGGAGGGCCATCGGGCCGCCTGGGTCTACTTCGTGCATTCCTATGCCGCCGATCCGAGCGATCCGTCCTGCTGCACGGCCCGGGTCGCCTTCGGGGACACGGCGGTGACGGCGGCGGTCTGGCAGGGCCCGATCGCCGCCTGCCAGTTCCACCCCGAGAAATCCGGCCCCCAGGGCCAGCGGATGCTGGGCCGCTGGCTCGACTGGGTGGCCGGGCAGACCGCGTGAGCCTGCGACTCAGCGGCGGGCGCAAGCTGCGCAGCCCGCCGGGCCAGACGGCCCGGCCCACCACGGCGCGGGTGCGGCTGGCGGTGATGAATCTGCTGGCGGACGATGTGGCCGGGGCCCGCTGGCTGGATCTCTGCTGTGGCAGCGGCGTGATGGGTTGTGAGGCCCTGCAGCGGGGGGCCGCCGCCGTGCTGGCGGTGGACCGGGATCGGCGCATGGCGGCGACGGCCCGGGCGAATCTGGAGGCCGTGCGTCAGGGCCTGAACCACCCGACCACAGCGGAGGTGGTGAGTGCCGACCTGCCCACCTGGCTGGCCCGATCCGCAGCCGGCCCGTTTGATCTGATCTACCTGGATCCGCCCTATACCTCCGGTCTGCACGCCCCGATCACCACGGCGCTGGCGGCGGGTCAATGGCTGGCTCCGGGCGGGCGGCTGATCTGGGAATGCTCCAGTGGGGCCTGGCCCGAGCTGCCGGCGGACTGGCATGAGGAGGACCGGCGTCGCTACGGCGGCTCCGGGCTGGTGCTGCTGCGCCGGTGAGACTCAGCCCCCCAGGGCGCTGCCCCGGCGGTACTGGTTCCAGGCCGCCACGAACAGGCCGACGATGGTGATGGGAACGAGTCCGAGCACGATGCCGCAGAGCAGGGGTTCGATCATTCGGGGAAAGGGCTTGGGGCACGCTTCACGCAATTGTTCCATGGCCAAGGCAGGCTGGGGGGACTCCTGAACGTTCCGTGACCGGCGAGCCCTCCTCCGTCCTGCAGGCCAACTCCCAGGCCGACCCCCAGGCCGTCCCAGGTGGGGGGGTCGCCTTCCCCCCGTCGCGCCAGAAGCTCATCCCGGCTCTCGTGGTGCTCGGAGCCAGCGCCTGCATCCTCCTGCTGCTGTTCGTGCTGCCGGCAGCCCGCAGCGATCCCTACACCCGACGCACCCTCGAACTGGTCGGTTCCCCCGAGAACGGAGCCCGCCTGTTCCGCATCAACTGCGCCGGCTGCCATGGCATCGCCGCCCAGGGTCTGGTGGGTCCCAGCCTGATCGGGGTGAGCCAGCGCCGCAATGACCGCCAGCTGATCCGCCAGGTGGTGAGCGGCCGCACCCCCCCCATGCCTCGCTTCCAGCCCGAACCCAGCGCCATGGCCGACCTGCTCGCCCATCTGCACGGCCTGGCGTGAGCGCCGGGAGGAGACCCGACCAGGGCACCGGGACCGGCACCGCTCTGGTGCTGGTGCTGGTGGAGCCGGCCGGCCCCCTCAATCTGGGCAGCGTCGCCAGGCTTTGTGCCAATTTCGGCCTGGCCGAGCTGCGGCTGGTGCAGCCCCGATGTGATCCGGGCGACGGGGAGGCCCGCCGCATGGCGGTTCATGCCGGGCCGCTGCTCGAGCGCGCCGGGATCTTCCCGGATCTGGCCGCGGCGATCGCGGACTGCCGCCGGGTGGTGGCCACCAGCGGCCGCAGGGAGGCCGAGCCGTTGCCGGTGGACGGTCCCGAGCAGGCCCTGGGCTGGCTGCGGGACGCACCGCCGGGGGGGGGACCTGCCGCGCTGGTGTTCGGCCGTGAGGACCGGGGACTGAGCAACGACGAACTGCGCCAGGCCGGCCGCATCCTGCGAATCGACACCGACGACGGCTATCCCTCCCTCAACCTGTCCCATGCGGTGGCGGTGGCCCTGCATGAATGGCGCCGCTGCGCCGCCGGCCCGCCCTCGGTGCCCGTCGCCGCCGGTTCCTCCGGATGGCCTGAACCGGTGGGCCGCGCGGCCCTGGAGGACACCCTGGCTGACGCCGAGGATCTGCTGCTGGCGGTGGGTTTTCTGCTGCCCCATACCGCCCATGCCCGCATGGCCAAGCTGCGGGGCCTGCTGCAGCGGGCCCAGATCGGCGATGGCGAGCTGGCCCTGCTGCGGGGCATGGTCCGCCAGCTGCGCTGGGCCAGCCTCCGCGGAACCCCCTAAGGTCGCTCCATCCCTGTGCCGCCCCGCCCCGCCGTGCCTTCGGGTCGCCCTCCCCGTGCCGGTGCCACCGGCTGGTTTCAGCCCATCCTGCTGATCCTGCGCCTGCTCGTGCTGGGCCTCGGGCTGGGGGTGCTGACCGGCACGGTGCTGAAGCAGCTGGCTCCGCGGATGGCCATCGGAGCGATCGAGGCCGCGAAGCCGGAGGACGCCTCGGCCCCGGCGTCCGCCCCCAGAACAACCCTGGACCTGGGACGGTTCGAATCGCGGCGGGAGCTGCCTGAGCTCAGCAAGCGCTGGGCCGCCCTGGCCGCCGCCCAGAAAGATCTCCAGGTGGGGGGCTTTCTGCTGGTCCTCGACGACGGCCGCTTTGCCCAGTTCAACGCCGACAAGCCGCTGCCGGCGGCCAGTTCGATCAAGACCCCGATCCTGCTGGCCGCCCTCGACGACCTCGATGCCGGTAAGTTCCGCTGGAACGAACCCCTGCCGCTCACCAAGGAGCTGGTGGGCGGGGGGGCCGGCTGGATGGCCAGCCGGCCGATCGGAACCCGGTTTCCGTTCTATGAGGCGGCCACCGAGATGATCCGGGTGAGTGACAACAGCGCCACCAATCTGCTGATCCAGCGGCTGGGCGGCAAGGCGGGCACCAATGCCCACTTCCAGGCCATGGGCCTGCCCAGCACGGTGGTGAACAACTGGTTACCGGATCTGGAGGGCACCAATACCACCAGTCCCCGTGATCTGGCCCGCTCCATCGCCTTGGTGGAGATCGGCGAGAAGCTCAGCCCCCGGGCCCGTGATCATTTCCGCACGATCATGGGCACGTCCCGCACCAACACCCTGCTGCCGGCCGGGCTGCTCAAGGGCCTGGGCCAGGAGTCGAGCAACCCCGACCCCGAACTGATGGCCAGGGGCCTGACGGTGCTGAACAAGACGGGCGACATCGGCATCGCCTATGCCGACGCCGGTCTGATTGAACTGCCCAACGGCCAGCGGGCTGTGGCAGCGTTCATGGTCAAGGGACCGTTCAACGATCCCCGTTCCACCGATCTGATCCGATCGATGGCCGCCGCCGTCAGTGAAACCCTGGTGGGGCGCAGCAGTACTCCGCCGACCCCCCGCTGATGACGCATCCGCTACTGGCCGCCGCCCTGGCCCTCACGGCGGCCGGATGTCCGGCCCTGCTGTCGGCCCCATCCCGGGCCCAGACTCCGGCCCCGGCCGTGCTGCTGCGCCCCCAGCAGGTGCTCCCCCTTCCCGGTGCCCTCGACCGGGTGCTGATGGTGAACGACAACAACCCGGAGCTGATCACCACCCCGGGCATCCTTCTCTCCACCTTCGATGGCCGCTCCAGCCCAGGGGGGCAACCCCTGGGTGTGCCGTCGGCCCATCTCGACGTGCCGCTGCAGGGACGCTTCGACCTGTTCAGCCACCACGTCTACGCCGGCCGGCCCGAAACGATCGATTCGGTGCTGTGGCTTGGGGTGGTGGCCGCCCCCCGGGGGGACAAGCCGGTCCGGCTGCGGGTGCTGGCCGGCTCCACGGCCCTCTCCCAGGCCACCGATCCCTCCCAGCCCTCGGCACCCTTCCTGCCGCTCCCCCCCCTGCTGCCCCACGACGGCACCACCGCCTTCGCCGGTCCGGGCAGCCGCGTGGCCGCCGAGCTGCTCCAGAACCTGCGCGGCAGCGGCATCCCGACCGACTGGGAGCTTCCGCCCGGCCAGCTCTCCACTCTGCTGGTTCTGCCGATCCCGGTGAAGGGACTCGATCCCCTCCTGAATGGCCGCAACCTGCAGCTGCGGCTCGAGAGTGACGGGCCGGTGCAACTGGCCACCCTGGCGGCCTTCGGCGGGGAACGGCCGCCCGAGGCCGGGGTCTGGCTCGAGCTGCTGCGGGGTGGCCTCAGCTCCAAGGAACACACCCCCACGCCCCGGGGCAGCACGGGCGGCATCATCTATTCACGGGTGAGTGGGGTGCAGGAGGGGCGCCGCTGGCGCGCCACCCTCACCGATCCCGGCGCTCCGGTGCTGTCGGTGAGCCGGGCGCCCGTGTCCTGGCCGATCGCCTCCCTCGAGCGCGGCAGCCTGGGCTCCGCCCAGGTGCAGACGGCGGAGCTGAAGGCCTTCTATCCGGGAACCGCCTGGGCCGCCCACGGCAACTACGGGGTGGAGTACGACCTGGTGCTGCCGCTGGTCAACGACACCACCGCTCCAGTGGCCCTCGAGCTGGCCCTGGAGTCTCCGCGCAAGACCGATCGCCCCCTCGGCGGCCTGCAGTTCAATGCGGAGCCGCCCCGCTCGGTCATGTTCCGCGGCACCGTGGAGGTGAGCGGGCTCGATGGGGAGGGGGGCCGCCCCGCCGGTCGCCGCTGGTTCCATCTGGTGCAGCGCCAGGGCCAGCAGGGTCCTGCCCTGGGCCGCATCACCCTGGAGCCGGGGCAGCGTCGCCAGGTGCGGGTGCGGCTGATCTATCCGGCCGATGCCACCCCGCCCCAGGTGCTCAGCCTGTTGCCTGCCCCCGCCGGGACCTCCAGGGACGCCCGGCCGGCGCCACCGGCAGCTGTGAAACAATCCGGATCTGTGCCGGCCCCCCGTCCGTGAGTCAGATCCGCAAGCGCAGGGCGTTCCCCTTCACGGCCATCGTCGGGCAGGAGGAGATGAAGCTGGCCCTGCTGCTGAATGTGATCGATCCCCGCATCGGCGGGGTGATGATCATGGGCGATCGGGGCACCGGCAAGTCCACTGCGATCCGCGCCCTGGCCGATCTCCTGCCGGAGATCGATGTGGTGGCAGCTGACCCCTACAACAGTTCCCCCACCGATCCCGATCTCCAGAGCCTGGAGGTGCGCCAGCGGGCCGAGGCCGGCGAGGTCCTGCCGGTGGAGCCGCGGCAGGTGCCGATGGTGGATCTCCCCCTGGGGGCCACCGAAGACCGCCTGTGCGGCACCATCGACATCGAAAAGGCCCTCAGCGAGGGCGTGCGGGCCTTTGAGCCGGGGTTGCTGGCCAAGGCCAACCGCGGTCTGCTCTATGTCGATGAGGTGAACCTGCTCGATGATCACCTGGTCGACGTGCTGCTGGATTCGGCCGCCTCGGGCTGGAACACGGTGGAGCGGGAGGGGGTTTCGGTGCGCCATCCGGCCCGCTTCGTGCTGATCGGATCGGGCAATCCCGAGGAGGGCGAGCTCCGGCCCCAACTGCTGGATCGCTTCGGCATGAGCGTGGAGGTGCGCACCGTGCGGGATCCGGAGCTGCGGGTTCAGGTGGTGGACCAGCGCACTGGCTTCGATGCCGATCCCGATGGCTTCGGCCAGCAGCATCAAGCCAGCCAAGACAGTCTGCAGGCCCGGGTGGTGGAGGCCCAGCACCGCCTCGCCGCCGTGACGATCGACAACGAACTGCGTCTGCGGATCTCCTCGGTCTGCGGTGAGCTCGATGTCGATGGCCTGCGCGGCGACATCGTGACCAACCGGGCGGCGCGGGCCCTGGCGGCCTTCGAGGGGCGTACCGAGGTCGACGACGACGATGTGGCCCGGGTGGTGGCCTGCTGCCTGCGCCACCGGCTGCGCAAGGACCCCCTCGAGCAGATCGATTCCGGGGATCGGGTCATCCGGGTGTTCTGCCGGGTGTTCGAGCGTGGTGAGGTCGACCGGGGGGCCTTCCAGCTGGCCCTGGCGGGCTAGCCGGCTTGCGGGTCCTCGGCATCGATCCCGGCCTGGCCCGCGTCGGCTACGGCGTGATCGACACCGGACCGCCCCAGCGCCTGCTCGACTGCGGCATGATCCGCACCGATCCCTGCACCCCCGAAGGCCTGCGGCTGGTGGAGATCGGCCGTGATCTGCGCCAGCTGGTCCGCCACTGGCGGCCCCAGCTGGCCTCGGTGGAGCAGTTCTTCTTCTACCGCTCCAGCACCACGATCGCGGTGGTGCAGGCCCGTGGGGTGGTGATGATGACCCTGGCCCGGCTGCGGGTGCCGGTGGTGGAGGTGAAACCCATGCAGGTCAAGCTCGCCCTCACCGGTTCGGGCCATGCCGACAAGGATGCGGTGCTCGATGCCGTGATGCGGGAGCTCGATCTGGACCGTCCCCCCCGCCCCGACGATGCCGCCGACGCCCTGGCGGTGGCGCTCACCGGCTGGTTCCAGCGCTGATGGAGGGCGCCTCCTCCGGCGGCACCAAGCCGCGCTGGCGCGAGATCGGCCGCCGCCGCCGCCGGGAGCAGCCGGCCGCCGGGCGGGCGTTGCTGCTCCGGCGGGCCCTGGAGCTGGTGCCCCCGCTGCTGGAGCCGCTGCCTGGCCGCCGGCTGGGGCTCTACTGGCCGTTGGCGGGGGAGCCCGACCTGCGTGATCTCGGGGAGCGACTGGCCGACCGGCTGGCCCTGCCGGCGATCCGGGGAGAGGGGGCCGCCCGCCGGCTCGGCTACGAGAGCTGGCGCCCCGGCCAGCCCCTGGTCCCCGATGCCTGTGGCGTTCCGGCCCCGGCGGCGGCCCGGGGGGGGATGGCGGGTCTGGATCCCGCCGACCTCGGCCTCCTCCTGGTGCCGGCGCTGGCGTTCGACCGCTGGGGCATCCGGCTGGGCTCCGGTGGCGGCTGGTTCGACCGGCTGCGTGGAGACCCCGCCTGGCGATCGGTGCCGGCCCTGATCGTGGCCCCGGCCCGCTGCGCGGTGGAACGGCTGCCCGCCGATCCCTGGGACATTCCCTTTGATGGCTGGTTGACCGAGCGGGGGCTGGAATGGTTGCAACCTGTTGAGGTGGAGCCCCGCTGAGGGCGGTTCCGCCATCCATTTGCCAGGATCGCCCGGTGCGAATCCCAGCCGACGTGGATCTTTCCCCGGATCAGTCTCCACTTTCCACCGATCGGCGGCGGCGGCAGGCGGAGCGCTCCACCGGCTCCCGCCCCTCTCCCGCCACCCGGGCCAGCGGGGCTCCCCTCGGCGGTGGCACCCTCCCCGAGCGGGTCATGGCCGCCGAACTCCGCCAGCGGGAACAACCCAGCGAAGCCCTCTCGATGATGGTGAGCTCGATGGTGCGGATGGTGCAGGCCGGCCGGGCCCAGGCGGCGGGCAGCCGCTGGTCGGCCTCCTGAAGGACGCCTATCCTCGGTGCCGCCGGTTCCGCAGACCCGAGGAACCGATCCCCGCTTGAGGTTCCCATGCCCCCCAGGCCCCTCACGATCCACCGCCCCAGGCGCCACACCCGGCTTGCCCTGGCCCTGCTGGGCAGCCTCGGTGCTGTGGCGACCCTCGCTCCCGCCCCGGCCGAGGCCCATGCGATCGAGTCCAGCCTGATGCGGCTGGAATCGCTGCGGGAGAGCCTGGTGCTTGAGAGTCACTTCTCCAACGGTGAACCCGTCGACGGTGCCGTGGTCCGGCTGCTGCCCCCCGGTGGCGGCGAGGCGGTGGAGGTGGGCCGGATGGATGCCAGCGGTCGGCTGGGCTTCCAGCTGCCCCAGGGTGCCGACGGCAGCTGGGAACTCCAGGTGGACGCCGGTCCGGGCCACCGTGACTTCCTCGAGGTGCCGATCCAGCAGGGTCAGCCGCTCCTCGATCAGGTGAGCCAGTCCGGCCCGGCGGGCCAGCCCCCGGTGCTGGCCACCGCCCTGGCGTCCGCCTGGTCCTCCCCCCTGCTGCTGGGTGCCCTGGTGATCGGCGGGCTCGGCAGCCTCATCGGTGTGGTGGCCGGCCTCGGGACTCTGGGCCCACTGGGCCATCGCCGGGGTCGCCGCCCCTGAACCCGCCGGGGGGGCGCCCGCGGCCACCCCGGGCCCACGGCCCCGGCCGGGCGAGCGCCACACTGGCAGCTGCGAGTTCCAGCCAGGCCCATGAGCACCGGCAGTGAAGTTCTCGACGGGATGGTGGAGCGCCTGCGGAGCACCTCCGACCCGAAGCGCCGCTACGAGTACGTCCTCTGGCTGGCCCGCAAGCTTGAGCCCCTCCCCGATGAGTTCCGTCAGGAGCCCTTCAAGGTCAGGGGGTGCGTCTCCCAGGTGTACGTCGTGGGGCAGCTGGTGGACGGCCGGCTCCACTGGCAGGGAGATTCCGACGCCCAGATCACCAAGGGTCTGCTGGCCCTGCTGATCGCCGGTCTCGAGGGCCTCACCCCCACCCAGGCCGCCGCCCTCGATCCCGCCTTCCTGGCCGAGACGGGTCTGCAGGCCAGCCTCACCCCCTCCCGGGCGAACGGATTCCTCAACATTCTGCGGATGATGCAGTCCCAGGCCAGAGCCCTGGGCCCGGGGGAGGGGTGATTTCTAGGATCAGTGGTTTCGTGGCGCCCCCGGCATGACCATCGGCATCGGTTTGCTCGGGCTGGGGACGGTGGGAGCCGGAGTGGCGGCCATCCTCACCAGCCCCGACGGGCGCCATCCGCTGGTGGCGGACCTGCGTCTGAGACGGGTGGCGGTGCGGGATCTCCAGCGTCCGCGCCCGGTGACGATCCAGCCGGAGCTGCTCACCACCGACCCGGAGCAGGTGATTCAGGATCCGGGCGTCGAGATCGTCGTGGAGGTGATCGGCGGCCTTGAGCCGGCCCGAACCCTGATCCTGTCTGCGATCGCCGCCGGTAAATCAGTGGTCACCGCCAACAAGGCGGTGATCGCCCGCCACGGAGAGGAGATCACCGCCGCCGCCGCCGCCCGAGGCGTCTATGTGCTGATCGAAGCGGCGGTGGGAGGCGGAATCCCGATCATCGAACCCCTGAAGCAATCGCTGGGCGGCAATCGCATCGAACGGGTGAGCGGGATCATCAACGGCACCACCAACTACATCCTCAGCCGCATGGCCGATGAGGGCGCGGCCTACGGCGATGTGCTGGCCGACGCCCAGCGCCTGGGTTACGCCGAAGCCGATCCGGCCGCCGATGTGGAGGGGGGGGACGCCGCCGACAAGATCGCCATCCTTGCCGGCCTCGCCTATGGCGGCGCCGTGGAACGGGAGGCGATTCCCACCGAGGGCATCAGCGCTCTGGATGCCCTCGACGTGGACTACGCCGCCAGGCTCGGCTATGGCCTCAAGCTGCTGGCGGTGGCGCAGCGGCTGGGATCGGACCCCGACGGCACCGAGCAACTCGATGTGCGGGTCCATCCCACCCTGGTGCCCCGTGACCATCCCCTAGCGGGGGTGCATGGGGTCAATAACGCGATCCTGGTCGAAGGGGATCCGGTGGGACGGGTGATGTTCTATGGCCCGGGCGCCGGGGCCGGTCCCACCGCGTCCGCCGTGGTGGCCGACATCCTCAACATCGCCGGCATCCGTCAGGTGGTGGAGCCCGGCGCCGGATTGGACCCGCTGCTCGCCGCCAGCCGCTGGCGGCGCTGCCGGCTGGTGGACCCCGCCCTCACCCGCCACCGCAACTACGTCCGCTTCCGGACCGGGGATCAGGCCGGAGTGATCGGGCGGATCGGCAGCTGCTTCGGCGCCGAAGAGGTCTCGATCCAGTCGATCGTGCAGCTGGAAGCCAGCGGAGGATGCGCCGAGATCGTGGTGATCACCCATGAGGTGACCGAAGCCCGTTTCCGCGCCGCCCTCAGCGCGATCGAAACCCTGCCGGACGTCCGGAGTGTGGCCGCCTGCCTGCGGACGCTCTGAGCGGTCCTGACCGGCAGGGCCCCAGGGCCGGCCGGGGTCCCGGATGGTGCAGGATGAACACAATTCGAGACCCATGGCCCCGATGGGCATCCCCTGACCCGGTCCTGACCTGGTCCACGGCGAACGCCCGGCGGGCCCCGGCCACGGAACCCTTGGGGCATCTCCAGCGACCGTTCCGTCTGCGTCCCGTCCCGCCCCGATCCCCCGCGCCCGGATGACGTTCCACCCCCCTCAATGCGCCGTTCCAGGTCCTGCCGGCGGGGCTTCACTCCCGGCCCAGGGAGAGTGTGTCCAGCTCAACTCCGTGGCCGGCAGCCATGCCCAGGACCGAGTCGGCTCCGATGAGCGGCTCTATCAGGTGATCGGCGTGGATGGTGCCCGTGATCGCTGCTGGGTGCGCCGCTGGCCCCTCGCCCGTCAGGGTTCGCCGGTGTTCGAGGTGTCCCTGGGGCAGGTACGGCTCCTCCACCCCGGCCGTGTCCAGGCCCGGCAGGCCCGGTCTTGAATGGGCGCCACTGAGCCCCGGGTCCTGTCCCGCCTGCCTTGCCCGTTCTGAACCGGCTGCTGATCCTCTCCCTGCTCGGTGCCCTGCTGAGCACGCTGCTCGGCTGTCAGCCCGCCCGCCCCGACGGCCGCCTTGTGGTGGCCAGCCGCACCCGCATCGATTCGGTCGATCCGGCGGCCAGCTTCAGCTTCGGCGCCATGCAGCTGATCAGCGCCCTCGGAGATCCGCTCTACACGATCGATCGCAGCGGGCGGCTGGAACCCCGCCTGGCCAGTGGTCCGCCTCGCCTCAGTCCCGATCGGCTCACGGCCTGGGTGCCGCTGCGCCAGGGCGTGCGCTTCCACGACGGCACCCCGTTCGACGCCGCCGCCATGGTGTTCACCCTGGAGCGGTTCCTCAGGATCGGCAAGCTCAGCTACCTGCTGGGGGACCGGATCGCCGCGGTACGGGCCAGCGGTAGCCACGAGCTGGAACTGACGCTGCGACGCCCGTTCACGGCCCTGCCCCAGCTGCTCAGCGCCACCAACCTGACGCCCCTCTCGCCCACCGCGTACCGCGCCCATGCCGGCAGCTTCCTCAACGACCGCTTCGTGGGCACCGGCCCCTACCGGCTCACCTTCTTCACCGATCAGCAGCAGCGGCTCGAGCCCTTCGCCGGGTACTGGGGGCCACCGCCGGAGAACGGTGGCCTCGATCTGGTCAATCTGAGCAACTCCACCGCCCTCTACGGCGCCCTGCGTAGCGGCGAGGTGGACGTGCTGCTCTCCACCAGCCTGGAAGGGGACCAGCAGAACTCCCTGCATCGCGCCGCCGCCGCCGGAGAGCTGCGGGAGGGGGTGGGGCCGGCCCTGGAGATCGGCTACCTGACCCTGCTCTCCGACCAGCCTCCGCTCGAAGATCCGCTGGTGCGGCAGGCCATTGCCCACAGTCTCGATCGCGAGCTGATCAGCCTGCGCGTCACCCATGGCCTGCGCCCGCCCCTGCGGGACCTGGTGCCTCCCGGCCTGCCGGGCTCCGATCCCGAGGCGTGGCCCCGCTACGACCCGGCCCGGGCCCGCCGGCTGTTTTCCCAGGCGGGCTACTGCTCGGGCCGCCGCCTCAGCCTGCCGTTCACGTTCCGCTCCAACATCCCTGCCGACAAGCTCTTCGCCCTGGTCTGGCAGGAGCAACTGCAGCGTGACCTGGGTGACTGCATCACCCTGGAGGTGAGCGGCATGGAGTCCACCACGGCCTACCGTCAGCTCGGCGAGGGGGCGTTCGCCTCGATCCTGCTGGAGTGGATGGGCGACTTCCCCGACGCCGACAACTACCTGATTCCCCTGCTCGGCTGCGACAAGGGGGAGGGCAACCGCTGCCTGGAGGGTGCCAGTGCCGCCAGCGGCAGTTTCTGGACCCGTCCCGGCCTGAGCGACCAGCTCCGCCGCACGGAGAGCCTTGAGGGTGCGGAGCGGGAGGCCCTGCTGCGGAGCATCCAGCGGGAAACGGCCGCCGCCGCCCCCTACATCCCCGTCTGGCTGGTGGCACCGCGGGCCTGGGCCCGCCCCGGGCTGGTCACGCCGAGCTTTGATGGTTCGGGGCGCCTGGTGCTCAGCCGTCTGCGCCAGGTCTCCCCCGCGACCGCCCCATGAGCCGGCGCCGGCAGCTGCTTCGCTATCTGGCCAGCCGAGTGCTGCTGGCGCCCCTGATGCTGTGGCTGATCGCCACCCTGGTGTTCCTGCTGCTGCGGCTCGCCCCCGGGGATCCGATCGATGCCCTGCTGGGCACCCGTGCCCCGGAGGCTGCCCGGCAGGCGCTGCGGGTCCAGCTCGGCCTCGACCAGCCCCTGCTGCACCAGTACGCCCATTTCCTCACGGGGCTGCTGCGGGGTGATCTGGGGGCCTCCCTCACAAACGAGACACCGGTCTCCCAGGTGATCGGCCAGAGTCTCCCAGCCAGCCTGGAGCTGGGCCTCTGCGCCCTGCTGCTGGCGGCCGTGCTGGGTCTGGCGGTGGGGTTCAGCGGCATTGCCCGCCCGGAGGGCCGGCTCGACCTGGCCGGCCGTCTCTATGGCATCGGCACCTATGCCCTGCCGCCCTTCTGGGCGGCGATGGTGGTGCAGCTGGTGTTCGCCGTCTGGCTCGGCTGGTTTCCGGTGGGGGGGCGCTTCCCGGCCACCCTGATGCCTCCCAGCGGCAGCGGCTTCTACCTGCTCGACAGCCTGCGGGCCGGCAGCCTGCAGCAGCTTTCCGGCAGCCTGCGCCATCTGGTGCTGCCCGCCTCCACCCTTGGCCTGCTGCTGAGCGGCATCTTCGCCAACGCGCTGCGGCTCAACCTTCGCCGGGTGCTGCGCTCCGATTACGTGGAGGCCGCCCGCAGCCGTGGCCTCAGCGAGACTCGGGTGGTGCTCCGCCACGCCCTGCCCAATGCCCTGCTGCCGGTGCTGACGATCACGGGCATCACGGTGGCCTCCCTGATCGGCGGGGCCCTGCTGATCGAGGTCACCTATTCCTGGCCCGGCATCGCCTTCCGGCTGCAGGAGGCCATCGGCCAGCGGGATTATCCCCTGGTGCAGGGGATCGTGGTGGTGGTGGCGGCCCTGGTGGTGCTCGTGAGTGTCACGGTGGACGTGCTGGTGGCCCTGCTGGATCCCCGCATCCGGTTCTGAGCCGGCGGCCGGGTCCCCCCCTCAGTGCCGCAGCTCGCGGCTCCAGCGCAGGGCGCTGGGCCGGTCCAGCACATAGGCCATCACGCCCTGGCGCAGCCGATGCTGGGCCGGCAGCCTGCCGTCGGTCTCGAGGCCGAACAGGAAGGCGCCGATCAGATCCAGCAGGAGCTCCTGTACCTTCAGGGGCTCCACCCCCACCAGCCCATCGCCCAGCTGCAGCAAGGGCGTCTGGGGCCCCACCATCCGCACCGCCGAGAAGTGACTCCCCCCGTCCACCACCACCAGGCGGCTGCGGGGATCCCGGTGCTGCAGGAAGAGTCCCAGCTGCTCGCTCACCGGTGGCGTGACCAGGTCCAGGCTGCCGCCCACCAGCAGCATCGGCGCCGGCAGGTGCTCCAGGGCGCCGGAGGGCCAGAGCAGGCTTCCGAACCCGTTGAGGCTCACCACCGCCTGCAGCCGCCCGACGGGATCGGAAGCGGAAGGCGCCTGCAGGGGCACTTCCGTGAGCTGGCACTGCAGCAGGCGGGAGAGGTTGGTCAGGGGGATGCCGTCGAGGGCCCGATCACAGCGCTGCTCCAGTCCTGGCGAGGGCCGCAGTCCGCTGGCCAGCAGGGCCGAGAGGCCGCCCAGCGAATGGCCCATCAGCACGACCGATTCGCCCAGGGGCGGCAGTGCCCCGCTCCGCTCGGCGCGGAGCACCGCCTCCACATCGGCCAGCCGTCCGGGCAGGGTCTCGGCCCCCGGGGGGGCGCGCCGCCCGTCGAGCAGCTGCCGCACCGCCGCCTCGTCGCTGTCGGGATGCTCGACCACCAGCACCGACCAACCCCGCTCCGCTAGCCCGCGGGCCAGCCAGGCGAGCTGGGCCCCGCTGCCGCCCAGGCCGGGCATCAGCAGCACCCAGGAGCGCTGGCGCGGATTGTCCCCCGGCCAGAGCTGCAGGTCCAGGGGCTCGTCCCGGTGGGCGACCGTCAGCCGCAGCGGTCGGGGATGGGGTGGCGGGGCTAGGGCGGCGAGGGAGCGGCCGATCCCGGCGCCCGCCTGGCCGGGAAGGCCCAGCGAGCGCAACCGGCGCAGGGCGAACGCCTGATCCTCCAGTTGTTGCCGCCAGCGTCCGGCCAGCTGGGTCAGCGCGTCCAGATCGAGGGTGAGGCGCGGGGCGGGCACCGCCAGCAGCAGATCCAGCACGCTGAAGGGTTCTTCCCCCTGCAGCAGCTCCCGCAGGGTGGAGAGCAGCAGCAGACCACTGCCGCTCCCGTTCGTGCCGAGCACTTCGCCCACCTCCTCCAGCACCTGCCGCCCGGCCCAGCTCTGCAGCAGTTGCAGCGCCAGGTCCCGATCCGGCAGCAGGGGGGTTCTCAGCAGGGCTCTGAGGTCCCTGCGGCTGGCTTCGTCGAGGAGTTCGAGCCAGATCGCCAGCTCGGTGCGGCTCCCGGCCGGATTGCGGCTCCAGGCCTCCAGCTGACGCAGCTCGAGGGGAATCGAGAGGCCATCGAGCCGCACCTCCAGCTGCTCCGACGCCCGGGCCCGGCTCCCCCCCAGCAGCAGACTGGTGAGCAGAATCCACAGCCAGGGCGATCGGTTTGTCACAGCCTCACGCGGGAGCAACGGGCCAGAGCTGGTGGGCCCAGTTTCCCGTGCCGCTTCGGCATCTGTCCCTGATCCGTCTGGTGGGGAGCATCGGAGGCGGAGGCGTGCTGTATCTCACTCCGGTGGTGTTCCACCAGGCCCAGTTCTCCGCCCTGCTGGTGGGCCAGGGTCTGGCGGGTGCCGCCCTGGCCGGCACCGTGGGGAGGCTGCTGTGCGGCTGCTGGCTGGATCGGGGCCTGGCCACCGGCCGGCCGGTGCTGCTGGCCGCCCTGCTGTCCCTGCTGGCGGACGCCCGGCTGTTGAGCGCCCAGTCCTTCGCCGCCTTTCTGCTGGGGCAGATCCTGCTCGGCCTGGCGATGGGCATCTACTGGCCCGCGATCGAACTGGCGGTGCCGCTGAGCTCTCCCCCCATCCGCTCCAGCCGGGGCTACGCCCTGGTTCGCACCGCCGATGCCTGCGGAATCGCCTTCGGAGTGCTGCTGGGGGCGGCGCTGGCCGGCTGGGGCCGGCTGCGGGGCATCTACCTGGTGGACATGGCCGCCGTGCTGGGCGTAATCGCCCTGCTGCAGCGCCGTGCCCTCCCCTGTGCTGCCTCCCCCCTGGCGGCCGAACGGCGGCTGTCCTGGTGGCTCTGGGTGCGACCGCTGCTGCCCCTGCTGGCCGTCACGCTGCTCGCCACCGGCATGGTGGCGCTGCTTCAGAGCGCCCTGCCGCTGGATCTGGTGCGGGGCGGGCTGGCGCGGGAGCCGCTGCCCGGCAGTCTGGGGGCCCTGCTGCTGGGACTGCAGCTGACCCTGCTGGTGCTGGTCCAGTGGCCGCTCGGTCGCGCCCTGGCGACGCGACCGGTGGCCGTGGGTCTGGGCTGGAGCCTGGTGGGGTTCTCCGCCGGCACCCTGCTGCTGGCCCTCTCCAGCCTGGGCTGGCACAGTCTGGGCCTGTTGCTGCTGGCCCAGCTTCCCCTGGCGGCGGCGGCGGCGGCCTTCCTGCCCACCGCCAGCGAGGCGGTGATCGAGGTCACGCCCCCCGCCCATCAGGGACTGGCGATGGCGCTCTTCTCCCAGTGCTTCGCGATCAGTGCCCTGGTGGCGCCGCTGCTGGGCGGCTGGATGCTCGACAGCCAGGGCCATGGGGCGGGCCTCTGGCTGTTGATGGGGGGTCTGTGCCTGCTGGGGCTCCTGCTGGTGGCCCAGATCGCCCGCTTTCACCCCCATCCCCGCACCATCCGCCTCAGTTGAGCGGGTCCGCCGGCGAGCGCTCCGCGATCCAGGCCTCCGATTCGTGGGGGAGGGGCTCGGTGCCGTACTCCCAGTCGTCGTAGTCGGGGTCGTTGCGGATCTTCTGGTGCAGGTCCTTCTGCAGATCAAAGTTGTGCGGGTGGTCCGCCGTGGGGGCGGGATCGGCCCCGCCGGCGGCGGTCCCCAAGCCGGGCCGGGTCGGGGAGGGCTCCTGGGATAGGCACATGGCAGGGCTCCGCATCGACTTCGATTCTCGCCGATGCCCGGCAGCCCCTGAAACCGACAACTCCTTAGACGTTAAAGAGGAACTCCATCACGTCGCCTTCCTCCACCACGTACTCCTTGCCCTCGCTGCGCAGCCAGCCCCGATTCCGGGCCTCCGCCAGGGAGCCCGCCTCCAGCAGCTGGCTGCAGCCCACCGTCTGGGCGCGGATGAAGCCCCGCTCGAAATCGGTGTGGATCACCCCGGCGGCCTGGGGGGCGGTCATGCCGGCGGTGATCGTCCAGGCGCGGGTCTCCTTCTCACCAGTGGTGAAGTAGGTGCGCAGGCCCAGCAGGCGGTAGGTGGCGCGGATCAGGCTGCGCAGCCCCCCTTCGCTCACCCCCAGGCCCTCCAGGTAATCGGCCCGTTCGGCCTCGCCCAGCTCGATCAGTTCCGCCTCCACCTGGGCCGAGATGCGCACCGCACCGGCGCCTTCCCGGCGCGCCAGCTCCTCCACGGCCCGGCTGAGGGCATTGCCGCCGGCCAGGTCGTCTTCCGAGACGTTGGTGGCGTAGATGATCGGCTTGGCGGAGAGCAGCCCCAGGGGCTTCAGCATGGGCGCCTCCTCCTCCCCCAGGGCCACGTTGCGGGCGGCCCCCCCCTGCTCGAGTTCCGCCTGGATCCGGGCCAGGGCGGCATCCTCGGCCTGGGCCTCCTTGCTGGTGCGCGCCTGCTTCTTCAACCGCTCGCGGCGCTTCTCGATCTGGCCCAGATCCGCCAGGCCCAGCTCCAGGTTGATCACCTCGGCGTCCCGCACCGGATCCACCTCCCCGGACACGTGGATCACGTCGTCGTCTTCGAAGCAGCGCACCACGTGCACGATCGCGTCCACCTCGCGGATGGTGGCGAGGAACTTGTTGCCCAGGCCCTCCCCCTGGCTGGCCCCCTTCACCAGGCCGGCGATGTCGACGAACTCCACCCGGGTGGGGATGATCTCGCGGGAGCTGGACACATCCGAGAGCATCTTCAGGCGCGGGTCGGGCACCGCCACGACGCCCACATTCGGCTCGATCGTGCAGAAGGGGAAATTGGCTGCCTGGGCCTGGGCGTTGGCCACCAGGGCGTTGAACAGGGTCGACTTGCCCACGTTGGGCAGACCCACGATTCCGGCTTTGAGCATGGTCCGGAATCTAGTCGGGGGGCCCTGGGGCCCTTCCGGCGGCCACGTTTCCTCCCGCAACCAGGAAGACTGGAGCGAGATCCGAGGGCAGGGCCATGGCCTCCCGCATGCTCGACCTTCCATCCCGGACCCCGTCGGAACCGGTGACCCCACTGGTGGGAGACGCGCGTCCGTCCGCTCCGCGTCCGCCGCGTCCACCGTCCGGCCGCCGCATCCGCCTGCTGGCCGGGGCCCTGGCCCTGGTGGTGGCGGCCGGTGGGGCGCTGCTCTGGCAGCGGCAGCGCAGCGCCGGCAAAGCGAAGAATCTGGACACGTTCACGGTGCTGGCCCAGCGGGGCACCCTGCCGGGGGTGGTGACGGCCAGTGGTGAGCTGGAGGCGGCCCGCAGCGTCAACGTCAGTCCGAAGCGAAGCGGTGTGCTGGAGTCGCTCCAGGTCGACGAGGGCGACCGGGTGCGCCGCGGCCAGGCGATCGCCCGCATGGACGACGGCGATCTGCTCCAGCGGGAACTGGAGCTTGAGGCCCAGGTGCGCCAGGCCGAGGCCGAATACGTCCGGGCCCGCTCCGATTACGAGCGTCGCCGCAAGCTCTTCGAGCAGGGCGCCATCAGCCAGGACGACATCGTCTCCTTCCGCACCAGCTTCCTCACGGCCCAGTCATTCCTGGAGGCAGCCCGCAAGCGGGTCGGCCAGCGCAACGTGGAACGCGAGGAACTCACCATCCGCGCCCCCTTTGATGGGGTGATCACCCAGCGCTTTGCCGATCCCGGCGCCTTCGTGACTCCCACCACCTCCGCCTCCGCCAATGCGGGGGCCTCCAGTTCCTCGGTGGTGGAGCTTTCCCAGGGGCTGGAGGTGGTGGCGAACGTCCCCGAGAGCGACATCGCCCGCATCAGCAACGGCCAGCCCGCCAGCGTCAGGGTGGATGCCTTCCCGGACCGCCGCTTCGCCGCCACGGTGCGGCAGATTGCCCCGCGGGCGGTCAAGACCAACAACGTGACCTCCTTCGAGGTGAAGCTGACGCTGAACGATCCCAACAGCGTCCTGCGCATCGGCATGACCGCCGACATCGACTTCCAGACCGGTCGTCTGGCCACCCAGACCCTGGTGCCCACCGTGGCAGTGGTGACGGAGCAGGGCCGTCCCGGTGTGCTGCTCGTGGGCAAGGACAACCAGCCCAGCTTCCAGCCGGTGACGCTGGGCTCCAGCAGCGGCCGCGACACCCAGATCCTCGAGGGCCTTGAGGAGGGCACCCGGGTGTTCATCGACCTTCCGCCCTGGGCCCGCCGCCGGCAGGAGTGAACCGGCCTCAGACGTCCGGCTCCTTCGCCGCCTCCTTCGCCACCTCCGCCGCGCGTTCGGCGAGGAACTCCCGGCTGGCCGCCAGAATGCGACCGCTGGCCTGGCCATCACCGAAGGGATTGCGGGCCTGGGCCATGGCCGCGTAGGCAGCGGCATCGTCAAGCAGCAGACTGGCTTCCCGCACGATCGCCGCGCTGTCGGTGCCGATCAACCGGGCAGTGCCCGCCGACACGGCCTCCGGCCGTTCGGTGGTGCGGCGCAGCACCAGCACGGGCTTGCCCAGGGCCGGGGCCTCCTCCTGGAGGCCGCCGGAATCGGTGAGCAGCAGGGTGCAGCCGCGGATGGCTCCCACCAGCTGGTCGTAGTCCAGCGGCTCGGTCAGGACGGCGCGGGGGTGGGACCCCAGCAGCTCCTGCAGGGGCTCCCGCACGGTGGGGTTGCGATGGAGGGGCAGCAGCAGGGCCGTGTCGGGATGGCGCTCGAGCAGCTCCAGGAAGCCCCGGCCGATCGAGAGGAGGCGTTCACCCCAGTTCTCGCGGCGATGCACCGTGGCCAGAATGACGCGCTGGCGCGCCCAGTCGAGGCCGCCCATCCGGGGCAGGGGGGCGGTTGCGGCCATCAGCAGCAGGGCGTCGATCACCGTGTTACCCGTCACCAGCACGCGCCCCACCACCCCGGAGGCCCGCAGATTCGCCTCCGAGAGGGTGGTGGGCGCGAAATGCAGCTGGCCCAGCTGGGAGATCAGGCGGCGGTTGGCTTCCTCGGGGAAGGGATCAAGCAGGTTGTCGGTGCGCAGGCCCGCCTCCACGTGGCCCACCGGGATCTGCTCGTAGAAGGCCGCCAGGGCGGAGGCGAAGGCGGTGGTCGTGTCGCCCTGGACCAGCACCAGATCGGGCCGGTGTTCGCTGAATTCCCCACGGAGGCCCTGGAGGGCGGCGCAGGTCACATGGGTGAGGGTCTGGCGGGGGGCCATCAGGGCCAGATCCCGGTCGGCCACCAGATCGAACAGCCCCATCACCTGCGCCACCATCTCCCGGTGCTGGCCGGTGAGCACGACGCGGGTGCGGAAGCCGCTCGCGCTCTGGAAGGCCCGGATCACCGGGGCCAGCTTGATCGCTTCAGGCCGGGTGCCGAGCACGATGCTGACGAGCGGTGCGGTGCCGATCAAGGGCCCGGAGCAGTGGCCCGGATCCTAGGGAGCCCCGGGGCCCTCCCTCACGCCTTTCGGACCGTCCATCGCCGAGGCCGGAGGGAGGTGACAGGACCCTCGCTGCACGGGATCCTGAGCCGGTTCCACTGCCGCGGCACCGTGCACTCCGGGTCCCCACCGCCCCCGCCCCCCGGATTGCCCCCGCCTCCCGGCTCGACCATGGATCTGGGCGGAGCCAGCGGCCTGGGCGGGGCCCCGGCCTGGGCTTCGGCCTCTCCTGGCCAGGGTGAGGCCATCCCGGCCGAGGCCGGGGGACCGGGTGATCCGGTCCCGTCCGGTCCCGACCTGCCCCCGCCGGGGGAGGAGCCCGGCGGTCCCCCGGCGGCGGCGCCCGAGCCGGTGGAACCTGAGCCCGTCCTGGAGGAGCCCGTGCCCGCCGATCTGGAGGAGATTGTCCGGATCGCCACCGATCGCCACTTCTCCGACGTTCACCTGGGCGTGGGTGAACGCCCCCGCTTCCGCGCCAGGGGCTCGATCGTGAGCACCCACTGGCCGCTCACCGATCCAGATCAGTTCCGCCGCTGGCTGGGGGAGATCCTGCAGCCCGAGGAGCTGGATCGGTTCGCCCGCGAGCGCGAGTACGACGGCTCCTTTGCCTATCCCTTCGTGCGGGTGCGCATCAACTTGCTCGAAACCATGGAGGGCTCGGCCCTCGTGCTGCGCCTCATCCCCCTGAGCATTCCCAGCCTCGATGCTCTGGGGATGCCCGCCGTGCTCAAGCGGCTGGTGGAGGTCCCCAAGGGGCTCATCCTGATGACGGGGCCCACCGGCTCAGGCAAGACCACCACGCTGGCGGCGATGCTCGACTGGATCAACACCACGGCGGCGAAACACATCGTCACCATCGAGGATCCGGTGGAGTTTCTGCACGACAGCCGCCGCTCCCTGATCCGGCAGCGGGAAGTGGGGCGCCACACCCGGGATTTCCACACGGCATTGCGAGCTGCGCTTCGGGAGGATCCCGACGTGATCCACATCGGTGAGATCCGCGACCGTGACACCCTGGCCACAGCCCTGGAGGCGTCCCAGACCGGTCACCTCGTGCTGGGCACCCTGCACACCAACTCGGCTGTGAAGGCCGTGACCCGGGCCATGGGGATGTTCCCTCCCCAGGACAAGGAGCGGATCCGCAAGGATCTGGCCGAATCCCTGGTCGCCGTGATTTCCCAGGGCCTGATCAGAACCCTGGACGGGGGACGGGCGGCCTACCACGACCTGCTGATCAACAACGATGCCTGCCGGGACTATCTCGAGCGCGGCGAGCTCGATGAGGTCGAGGAGATCATGGCCCGCAGCGGTTTCGAGGGCATGATGACCAGCAACCAGTCCCTGGCGGCGCTCGTGGGGGAGGGACGGGTCAGGCCCGAGGAAGCCCTCCGGCACAGCCTCAGGCCGAATGAACTGGCCCAGACCCTGCGGGGCCGGGTGCCGTGAGCCGCCGTCCGTCGTTGGGGAGCGGGGCCGCGGTCAGGAGCGGGTGGCGAGCCGGATCAGCACAAGACTGGCCAGCCCCAGGGAGAGCCCCAGCATGGCGAGACGCCCGTTCCAGATCTCGGCCTGGGGGGTGAACCCACGCCGCCAGGCGTTGAGCTCATCCGGCTCTACCGGAGCGGGCTCAAGGCAGTTCTCGCCGATCTCTGCTGGGGCCATCGGGCCAACCCGATAGGGGAAGTTCCATCACCATACGAGAATCAAAAGCAGGAACGTGTCCCATAGAGCTGGCCGGCCTGCTCAAGCGGCAGCCGTGCCGCCACTCCCAGGTCGGCCGGACTGCGGGCTCCCCCGGCCAGCCGCTGGGCGGCGGCCACCCCGATCATGGCCGCGTTGTCGGTGCAGAAGGCGAGCGGCGCCACTCGCCAGTGCAGCCCCAGGGCTTCGCACTGCTCGGCCAGGCGCGCCCGCAGGCGGCGATTGGCAGCCACACCCCCGACCAGCACGAGGGTGCCGAGCCCCTGATCCCTGGCACAGCGGCAGCTGCGCTCCACCAGCACCTCCGCCACCACCTGCTCAAAACTGGCGGCGATGTCGGCCACCGGCAGCGGCTTGCCGGCGGCCGGAAAGCTCTGGGCCAGCCGCAGCACGGCGGTCTTGAGTCCGCTGAAGCTGAAGGCATAGGGCTCGAATCCACCCCCGGGCCGCGAGATCCGGCCCTTCGGCAGCAGGAACCGGTGCGGATCGCCCGTGGTGGCGGCCGCCTCGACGGCGGGTCCGCCCGGATAGCCCAGGCCCAGCAGCCGGGCCACCTTGTCGAAGGCCTCCCCGGCGGCATCGTCGTGGCTGTGGCCCAGCCGGCGGTAGGCGCCCTCCCCGTCCACCCGTACCAGTTCGGTGTGCCCGCCACTGACCAGCAGCACCAGATAGGGCCCCTCGGGGAGGGGATCGCCGAGCTGCACCGAGCAGAGGTGGCCTTCGAGGTGATGCACCCCCAGGAAGGGGCGATCGTGCAGGCGAGCCAGGGTGCGGCCGGTGATCGACCCCACCAGCAGGGCGCCCACCAGTCCAGGAGCCACTGTCGCGGCGATTCCGTCCAGGTCGCCGTAGGTCAGCCCGGCGCGGCCCATCACGGTGGTGATCAGCTGGGGCAGGGCCTCCACGTGCCGCCGGGAGGCGATTTCCGGGACCACGCCACCCCAGCGGGCGTGCTCCTCCATCTGGGATGCCACGGCGCTGGCGAGCACCTCGCGGCCCCGCACGACGGCGGCGGCGGACTCGTCACAACTTGTTTCGACGGCCAGAACCGTGGGCATGGGCTCCGGTGTTCTCTTCTACTGTCCGCACGAGACATCCTGCCCCCTGGCAGGCCTTTTCAGGACCCGGACACGATGCGCCGACTCTTCGCCGTTCTGCTTTCCGCCCTGCTGATCGTCGGCTTCGCCCCCGTGGCGTACGCCGATGTGGCGGGGTTGACCCCCTGTGCTGAGAGCCCCCGCTTCCAGCAGCGGGCGAGCCAAGCCACCACCGACCAGGCCAAGGCCCGGTTCTCGAGCTACAGCCAGGCCCTCTGTGGCACCGATGGACTGCCCCGTCTGATCGTCGATGGCCGCTTCAGCCATGCCGGTGATTTCCTGATCCCGGGCCTCCTCTTCCTCTACATCGCTGGCACGATCGGCTGGGCCGGCCGCGCATACCTGATGGCCATCCGCGGCAGCAAGGACGCCACCATGCGTGAAATCCAGATTGATCTGCCCCTGGCGTTCAAATCCACTCTGTCCGCCGCCGCCTGGCCCCTGGCAGCCTTCAAGGATTTCGCCGGCGGAACCATGGTGGAAGCCGACTCCAAAGTGACCGTTTCCCCCCGCTGATTCCTGAAACCATGAAGAAATTCCTCACCACCGCACCCGTCGTGGCCGCTGTCTGGTTCACCCTCACGGCCGGCATCACCATCGAGATTTTTCGCTTCTTCCCCGATCTGATCTTTCATCCCCTCTGACCCGCAGAGTCCAGGCCGGCTCCCTCAGGCCCGTTGGCCGAGGTGCACCGCCTGAACAGGACCCCGTCCGGGGTGCTTCACCACGGCACCGGGTCCTGGTCCCGGCACGATGGCGACCCTTCGGGGTCGCTTTGTCATGGGTGCCCCGATCAGCCGGGGCCGACCAGGCCGAGCAGCCCTTCGAGTTCCGCCAGGGCCACGGCCAGATCCCCGTTCACCACCACGGCGTCGAACTCTCCCTCCGCCTTCAGTTCCTCGGCGGCCCGGGCGAGCCGGCGCTGAATCGCCGCCTCCGTGTCGGTGCCCCGGCCGCGGATCCGCCGTTCCAGTTCCTCGAAGCTGGGGGGTTTGAGAAAGATCTGGAAGCCCTGCGGGCAACTGCGGCGCACCTGCCGCGCCCCCTCCAGTTCGATCTCCAGCAGCACGGGTCTCCCCCCGTTCAGGTGCTGTTCCACCGGTCCTCTGGGCGTGCCGTAGAGGTTTCCGGCGAATTCGGCCCACTCGAGCAGACCGCCCTCGCGCACGTCCCGCTCGAAGCCTTCCCGGCTCCGGAAGAAATACTGCTCCCCCTCCAGCTCACCGGGACGGGGCGTCCGGGTGGTGGCGGACACCGACAGCCAGAGCCGGGGGTGCCGACGCAGCAGTTTCCGCACCAGGGTGCCCTTGCCGACGCCACTGGGCCCGCTGATCACGCTGAGCCGCACGGGCCCGGCTGCCGAAGCCATGGGAAGAGGTGAGCGTTGGCCAGCAGAGTAGAAGCCGCGTCCACTGAGGGCCGCCCACCCAGCCCGATGGATTCCCCGCCGCCCCAGGCCCTCCCGGCCCTCCAGGCCATGGACGTCACCACCCTGCGGGGGGTGCTGGCCGAGTTGCGGCCCCAGCTGGTGCCCAGCCGGTTCGAGAAGGCCCAGCAGCCCTCCCCCCACACTCTGCAACTCGCACTGCGCGGGCTGGACGGCCTCCATTGGCTGGAGATCAGCTGGCTGGCCCGGGCGCCCAGGCTGCTGGGGATCGCTCCGCCCCCCCGGCAGGGGGACGGCAGCACCCTGGCCCTGCAGTTCCAGCACGGGCTCCAGGGGCTGGCCCTGGTGGCGATCGAGCGGAGCGGCTGGGAGCGGGTGGTGGAGCTCCGCTTCGCCGCCCGGCCCGGCGACCCGGTCAGCCGCTGGCTGATGGTGGAGCTGATGGGGCGCCACAGCAATCTGTTTCTGCTCGAGGGTGGCGGGCGGATCGTGGCCCTGGCCCGCCAGGTGCGGCCGGGGCAGTCGCGGCTGCGCCCGATCGGCAGCGGCGACACCTACAGCCCCCCACCCCCCCTGGGCGGCCACCCACCCCAGCGCCAGGAGGCGTGGGCGCCCTGGCGGCGCCGGCTGGAGCTGGTTCCGGTGAGCCTGCGCCAGGCGCTTCAGGAGTGCTATCAGGGCATCAGTCCGGCCCTGGCCCTGCAGCTGGCCGGAGACCGGCCCGAGCGTTCCCGGCTCCTGCTCGAGCAACCGGTCACCGCGATCAGCGAAGGCGACTGGCTGGAACTCTGGGTTCACTGGCAGCGCTGGCTCTCTGACCTCGAGAGCGAGCGGTTCGGCTTCGCCCCCGGTGGCGCCACAGCCTTCCGTTGCTGGGGCGTGGAGCCGCCGGGCCCGCTCTGCGCCGCCCTGGAGGCCTATTACGCCGAGCATCTGGGCCAGGAGGAGCTGCGGCAGCGTCGCCGGCAGCTGGAGCAGCGGCTCCTGGAGGCCCGGGAGCGCCAGCGCCGCCAGTGCGCCCGGCAGCAGGCCCTGCTCGACCAGGTGGAGAACAGTGACGCCCTGCAGCGCCAGGCGGATGCCCTGCTCTGCCTGGCCTCCCCCAGCCGTGGCCAGGTCGCTGAAGCGCAGGCGCTCTACAAGCGGGCCCGCCGCCTGCGCCGTTCGGTGGCGGCGATCGCGCCCCGTCTGGAGCTGCAGCGCCACCAACTCGAGGCGATCGAGGCCAGCCTGGCCTTCCTGGCCCTGCAGCAGGACGGACCGGGCCCGGAAGGGCTTGAGCAGCTCGAATCGGAGGCGGAGGAGCTGTTCGGCCGCTCCGCTCCCGGCGGGGGGGGTGGGGGCCGCCAGGCCCGCCGGCGCCGCCCCCCGGCTCAGCCGCCGGCCCGTCCCATGCCCCTGGAACTGCGCACCCCGGGCGGGCTGAGGGTGCAGGTGGGACGCAACCACCGGCAGAACGAATGGATCAGCCTGCGCCAGGCCCGCCGCGGCGATCTCTGGTTCCACGCCCAGGAATGTCCGGGCTCCCATGTGATGCTCAAGGCCTCGGAGGCGGCGGCCAGCGAGGAGGACCTGCAGGCGGCGGCGGATCTGGCGGCGCATTTCAGCCGCGCCCGCGCCAATGGGCGGGTGGCGGTGATGATGGTGCCGAGCGAGCAGCTGCAGCGGATCGCCGGAGCCGGCCCCGGCACCGTGAGCCATCGGGGCGGTGAGGTGGTCTGGGCCCGGCCCCAGCGGGCCAGCCGGCTCCTCCCCGAGGGCCCCGCCCGGCCTAGCCTCCCCGTGGAGCCAGGGCCATGAGCGACCCCATCGAGTCCCCAGCCGCGGCCCCACCGCCGCCGATCCGGATCCCCCTGCCCCCCCCGGCCGAGGAGTTCCCCGGCGAAGTGGAGATGAGCCTGGTGGAGCACCTCGAAGAACTGCGCCGGCGCGTGCTGCGCAGTCTGCTGGTGGTGTTGGTGTCGGCAGGCGTCTGCCTGGCCGTGGTCCGCCCCCTGGTGCGGCTGCTGCAGGTTCCGGCGGTGGGGATGCGCTTTCTGCAGCTGGCACCGGGGGAGTTTCTGTTCGTCTCGCTGAAGGTGGCGGGCTATGCCGGCCTGACCCTGGCCCTGCCCTACGTGCTCTACGAGTTGCTGGCGTTTGTGCTGCCGGGCCTCACCCGCCGCGAGCGCCGCCTGGTGGCCCCGGCGGTGGGCGCTTCGGCCGTGCTGTTCATGGCGGGGCTGGCCTTTGCCTGGTGGGCCCTGGTGCCGGCGGCGCTGCGTTTTCTGGTCAGCTATGGCGCCGATGTGGTGGAGCCGATCTGGTCGATCGAGCGCTACCTCGACTTCGTGCTGCTGTTGATGGTGGCCACCGGTCTGGCCTTCCAGCTGCCGGTGCTGCAGTTGCTGCTCGGTGCCTTCGGCCTCATCGACTCACGCGCCATGCTGGCCGCCTGGCGCTGGGTGGTGCTGGTGGCGGCACTGGCTGGAGCGGTGCTGACCCCCTCCACTGATCCGGTCACGATGCTCCTGCTCACCGGGGCGATCACCGCCCTCTTCCTGGTGGGTGTGGCGCTGGTGGCCCTGGCGGAGCGCCTGCGGCCCCGACCGGCCTGAGGCGGTAGCTGACCCTCGCCCGGACCCGGCCAGCCCGGTTCAGAGCAGGAACTCACTGGTGCGGCCCCCCTTGGAGGGCTCCAGGGCCAGGCTCATCGCCTTGCCGAGGCGCGGCTTCTCGCGGGTGGTGCGCAACCACTGGCGCACCTGCTCCTCCACCCCCAGCTCATTGAGCACCTCGAGCAGCTCCCGCAGCCGCGCCTCGTAGGCGCTGGCGTCAAGCGGAAACGACTGCTGCTCCAGGTAGGCCCACATCACCTGGAGGTAGAGCCGGCCGCGGCGCTGCACGATCTGCAGGTCATAGGAGGCCTGCCAGCGGGAGCGCAGCAGCTCCAGCACTTCCTCGAACCGGAGAGGCTGCGGCATGGGGGACACGGCGGGATCGGGGAGCGGCTCCGGGGCGCCTCACGACAGCATGTTGCGCCGCCGGATGAGACCCCTGTCGTGGCCAAGCGTGGCGGGAAGGGCAACGGTCATAATGTCGCCACGTCGCTTCGGCACCAAGGAACGCCTCGTATGACCCAGATCCCTGTGAGCGATGTGCCCGGAATGGGTCGTCGGCAGTTCATGAATCTGCTCACCTTCGGCTCGGTCACCGGCGTGGCCCTCGGTGCCCTCTATCCGGTCGTCAACTACTTCATCCCGCCCCGGCCGGCCGGGGGTGGCGGCGGCACCACCGCCAGGGACGAACTGGGCAACACTGTCACCGCCAGCGGCTGGCTCAGCACCCACAAGGAAGGTGACCGCAGCCTGGTCCAGGGGCTGAAGGGCGATCCCACCTATCTGCTGGTGGAAGGCTCCGAGGCGATCGGCAGCTACGGCATCAATGCCATCTGCACCCACCTGGGCTGCGTCGTGCCCTGGAACAGCGGCTCCAACAAGTTCATCTGCCCCTGCCACGGCAGCCAGTACGACGCCACCGGCAAGGTGGTGCGCGGCCCCGCACCCCTGTCCCTGGCCCTGGCGAACGTCACGGTCGAGAACGACACCGTGTTCCTCAGCCAGTGGAGCGATACCGATTTCCGCACCGGCGACAAGCCGTGGTGGGCCTGATCCGTCCGCCCAGTCCTCCCCCCGTCGCCCGCTCGCCCATCCCCCATGCGCCGCTCCTTCTCCCTGCTGCTGAGCTCCCTGCTCGTGTCCGCTGCCCTGCTGCTGGCTCCCCAGGCCAGCTGGGCCTATCCGTTCTGGGCCCAGCAGAACTACGAAAGCCCACGCGAAGCCACCGGCAAGCTTGTCTGCGCCAACTGCCACCTGGCCAAGATGGCCACCCGCATCGAGGTGCCGCAGGCGGTGATGCCCGACACGGTGTTCAAGGCGGTTGTGAAGATCCCTTACGACACCGATCTCCAGCAGGTGGGGGCTGACGGCAGCCGCACAGGCCTCAACGTGGGGGCGGTGGTGATGCTCCCCGACGGCTTCACCCTGGCCCCCCAGGACCGCCTCAGCGAGGAACTCAAGGAGGAAACCGCAGGGATCTACTACACCACCTACAGCGAAACCGATCCCGGCATCCTGCTGGTGGGCCCCCTGCCCGGGGATCAGCACCAGGAGATCGTCTTCCCGATCCTCTCCCCCGATCCCGCCACCGACAGCGCCATCCACTTCGGCAAGTCCTCCATCCACGTGGGCGGAAACCGGGGCCGGGGCCAGGTCTATCCCACTGGTGAGAAGAGCAACAACGGCGCGTTCAACGCCTCCGTCGCCGGCACCGTCACAGCGGTGACCCCTGCCGACGGGGGTGGCTCGGTGGTGGAGATCCGCACCGCTGACGGGGGGAGCGTCAGCGATCCCATCCCGGCGGGCCCCACGGTCACCGTCGCCGTCGGCGACATCCTTGAGGCCGGCGCCCTCCTCACCGATGACCCCAACGTGGGGGGCTTCGGTCAGCTGGACACCGAGATCGTGCTGCAGAATCCCGTGAGGATCTACGGCATGCTGGCGTTCTTCGCCGCCGTGGCCCTGGCCCAGATTCTCCTGGTGCTCAAGAAGAAACAGGTCGAGAAGGTGCAGGCCGCCGAAGGCATCTGATCGCTGCCAGCTCTGCCCTTCGCGCACATCGTTCCGTTGGCGCCTTCCTTGTCCGCTGCCCTCCTGGCCCTGTTCACCTCCCCGGGGCCGGTGGTGACCAGCCTGCTGGGGCTCACCCTGCGCTGGTATGGCCTGCTGATCGCCGCGGCGGTCCTGGTCGGTCTGCTGCTGGCCATGAGACTGGGCCGCCAGCGGGGCATCGATCCGGGAGTCATCGCCGATCTGCTGCCCCAGCTGGTGCTCTGGGCGATCGTGGGGGCCCGGCTCTATTACGTGCTGCTGGAGTGGCGGCAGTTCCGGCTGAACTGGATTGAGGTGCTGGCCATCTGGCATGGCGGCATCGCCATCCATGGCGCCCTGCTCGGGGGCACCCTTTGCCTGATTCTCTTCTGCAGGCGGCGGAAGCTTCCGTTCTGGACCCTGCTCGACGTGCTGGTGCCCTCGGTGGTGCTGGGCCAGGCGATCGGCCGCTGGGGCAACTTCTTCAATTCAGAAGCCTTCGGGCTGCCCACCGACCTGCCCTGGAAGCTCTACATCCCGGTGTTCAACCGGCCCGATCCCTTCATCGACCAGCAGTTCTTCCATCCCACTTTTCTCTACGAGTCGCTCTGGAATCTCGGGGTGTTCGCCCTGCTGCTCGTGCTGTTTCGGCTGGGGCTGAAGGGACGCATCAAGCTGCCGGCCGGGGCCCTCAGCTGCGTCTATCTGATCGGCTACAGCCTGGGCCGGTTCTGGATCGAAGGCCTGCGGATCGATCCCCTCTGCCTGTTCTCGACCCCACCCTTCTGTGAGGGGGGGCTGCGGATGGCCCAGCTGATGAGTCTGCTGCTGATCGGCTTCGGCGCCTTCGGCCTCTGGGTTCTCTATGGCCGTGGTCAGCCCTTGCCGGGCCCCTCCGGTCTGCCCGCCTCCCCTGGAAGTTCTCCCCCGTGACCCCTGTTCTGATCGTGGGAGCGGGCCCCGGTGCGCCCGATCTGATGACCGTGCGGGCCCTGCGCGCCATTGAGGCCGCCGAGGTGCTCGTCTGGACCGACTCGCTGGTGTCTCCCCAGATCGCCGCGCTGGCGCCGGCGGACTGCGAGCGCATCCGCACCAGCACCCTCACGCTCGAGCAGGTGATGGAGGTGCTGATCGATCGATCCCGCGCCGGCCGCCGGGTCGTGCGCCTGCATGATGGGGACCCCTGTCTGTTCGGGGCCTTGGCTGAGCAGGTCGGCCGGCTGGTCGCGGCCGACCTGGCGGTGGAGGTGGTGCCGGGCCTCAGCGCCTACCAGGCCACCGCGGCCGCCCTCACGGCCGAACTCACCATTCCGGGCCTGGTGCAGACCATCGTGCTCAGCCGTGCCGCCGGCCGCACCGGGGTTCCCGAGCGGGAAGCCCTCAGCCGGCTGGCGGCCCTGCGCGCCTCCCTCTGCCTCTACCTCAGCGCCCGTCACGTGGAGGAGACCCAGCAGGTGCTGCTGGAGCACTACCCCGCCGAGACCCCTGTGGCGATCGGCTATCGCGTCAGCTGGCCCGACCAGTGGCTCACGGTGGTGCCCCTCGAGCGGATGGCGGCCGTCAGCCGCGAGCGGGGTCTGATTCGCACCACGCTGTACGTGGTGAGTCCGGCCCTGGCGGCTCCGGCCCAGGCCCGCTCCCGGCTCTACTGGTCAGGCCACGATCATCTGTTCCGTCCGGCCACCGCCCCTTCGCCGTAGAGCTCCCGCTCGAAGCGGGCCCGATCGAAGCCGCAGCCCAGCCGGGCCACGATCTCGCCCAGGTCGGTGGCCGCGTTGCCCAGGCAGCAGGTGCCCCCGGGGGATGGGGTGACGTTGAAGACCAGCCCAGGGGCGGGCTGGATGCGGGCCTCCCCCAGCATCAGCCTGCGCTGCGGCTTGTCGATGAGCTGGGGCCGCACGCCGCCGTAGCCCTCGGCGACACGCAGGTCCTCCAGCTTCAGCCCTGGCACGATCTTGCGCGCGTCGCGCAGGAACAGGCGCCGCCGCAGCCAGGGCACCTCAAACAGCAGGTTGCGCAGGATGTAGGCGCGCAGGTCAGCCACCCGCAGCAGCTGCCAGAAGACCGCCAGCACGGCCCCGTCCAGACGCAGCACCTGCAGGAATTCCCAGAACGAAGCCGGGCGGTAGCGCTCCAGCAGCGGCAGCGGCAGGGCCGTGGGACCGAAGCGGGTCTTGCCCGCTTCCCGCACATCCGGGTCACCATGCACGGCGGCGAAGGGCAGCTTGTCGTTCTGGACGGTGTAGACCTTGCCGCGCAGGAGGTCGGGGGTGAAGTAGAAGCTGCCCGCCACCGGCAGGCAGGAGTACTGCAGCCCGTGGCCCATCCGTTGGGCCATCAGCAGGCTGTGGGCGCCGGCGCACACCACCACATGGTGGGCGCGGACCTGGTGTCCGGACGCCCCGGGGCCCCGAGTGCTGGGCTGGAGGTCCACCCGGAAGGTGTCCCCCTCCGGTGTGATGCGGGTCACTGTGGTGCCCAGCAGGAGATCCAGCTGGCGATCACTCCCCAGGATCGCTGCCCGGGCCTGGTCCAGAAAGGCCTCCGAGAGCGCTTCGTAGTCGACGGCGGTCTCGGTGCGCCGGATGCCGATCGCCACCAGCTCCTCCGGCCTGGGAACTCCGTCCACCAGGGCCACCGCGGGCTCCCAGGCGGCGATCTGCTCCTTCTCCAGCAGCTCCATGGCGGGAAAGTGCGGGGAGAACTCCGCGAAGCGCCGGCGCAGGATGGTGACCTCGTGCTCGCCCACCCCCAGCACCATCTTCGGAGTCCGGAAGACACATCGGGCGCGGGTGTCGGCGTCCAGCAGGTCAGCGAAGCGGACGATCATCTCTGCCGTGCGCTTCACCTTGAGGGCTTTCTCCAACGAGTAGTTGGTTTCGATGTCACCGCAGTGGATCGTCTGGCTGTTGTTGCTCGCCCGGGAGTTGACCTGGGCGAGCCGGTCATAACGTTCCACCAGGGCAAGGCGGGGCAGGTCGGTGTAGCGAGCCAGCTCGAACAGCAGGGCCGTGCCGCAGACCCCTCCGCCCACGATCAGCACGTCCACTTCGGCCAGATCTGGCCCCGTGGAGGGCCCTGGGGGATGGCCGGCGGCGGAGATCACGGCGGCAGGTCGCGACGAGTTCGCTCATTGTTCCTCCTCGCCGTCCGCCCTCAGCCGGCCAGCAGCAGCACCACCGCTGCACCCGCGAGCATCAGCAGGGTGCCGGGAAGTCGCAGCAGTCCGCGCGGTTCTCCCAGCCAGAGCACCCCGGCCAGCCCGCTGAACAGCGTGCTCAGGCGCTTGATCGCGATCACGTGAACGACGGCGGTCTGCTGCAGGGCCTCCATCTGGCACACCATCCCCACGGCGCCAGCGGCGCCGGCGACCAGCAGCAGGCCCGCCAGGAACCAGCGGGGCCGGCTCGGCGCCATCCAACCGGTGTTCAGCACTGCAGGGGTGAGCAGGGGCACCGCCACGGTCAGGTTGAACAGCCCCACCCAGGTCAGGCTGCCGGCGGCCCCCACGCCCAGTTTGTCCACGGTGGCCCCCAGACCCCAGAGCAACGCCACCAGGAGCATCGGCCGGGCCCCCGGACTGGTCAGCAACCCCGCCCCCGGCCTGGCCCCTCGGCCCAGCAGCAGCGCTCCCAGCACCAGCAGGGCCACCCCGGCCGCCGCCGCCGGCGAGGGGCGCTCCCCCAGCACCAGCCAGCCGCTGATCAGCAGCACGAGCGGGGAGAGATTGATCAGGGGCAGCACCAGACTGAGCTCTCCGCCGCCCAGGGCGCGCCCATAGGCCCAGAAGGCGAGGGCGTTGATCACCCCCCCGGCCGCCAGGGCCGGCAGCAGCATCCCCAGTTCCGGGGCGGTTGGATGGAGGGCCAGCAGGGGCAGGGTGAGCAGCGCCGACACCAGGCAGCTCAGCCCCATGGTCTGGGCGGAGGGCCAGCCGCTGCGGCGGAGCAGCAACCGGGTGGTCAGATCGCGACCACTCTCGAGAACGGCGGTGGCCAGGGCCAGCAGGGGCCAGAGGATCGCGTCCGTCAGGAGACGGCGGGCGCAGGGCCGTGATTTAAGATCCACCCGTGCGGGCGATTAGCACAGCGGTAGCGCACTTCCTTCACACGGAAGGGGTCACTGGTTCGAATCCAGTATCGCCCATGGTCCTGACTGGCCCGGGCTCCCGGAGGGGGCCTGGGAGCCCCCTCCGGGAGCCCGTTCAGGCCAGCACCGGGCTGCGTTCCAGGCTGGCGTGGAGCATGTCCATCACCTCCAGCACCTGGCCGGTGATGGAGGAGGGGATCTCCAGCCGCTGGGCCAGATCGTCGAGGATCTCCCGTTCCTCCAGCACCAGTTCGCCATCGGAGCGCATGATCTCGGCGGCCACGGCGAAGGCCGTGCGGCGCTGGTGGGGATCCAGCTGCTGGGCCGCCTTGGCCATCATCGCGGGAGCCCCCTCGCTGCGGAGCTCGGCCAGCAGCCGATCGAACAGATGCACCATCGCCCCCTCCTCCATGGTGTTGTAAGGGGCCCGGTAGTCGAGGGAGTGGCGCAGGGCCCGGGAGCCGGCCCGGCTCAGCACGCCGTCCCAGGAGACGGCCGCGAGGGCGACGGCGACGAAGGCGGTGGGGGAATCCATGGAGCAGGAGTGAACAGGGCTGAGTTCCCTTCTGGCCAGGATCCGTCGACCATGTCGTCGTGTTCGTTACCGCTGGGCGGATTCGACCCGCAGCCGCACACCGGTGGCCTCGGCCAGGGGCTCGGCGCAGGCCTGGAGGCTCCAGCGCTCCAGGCTCAGGTCCAGGTCGGTCGCCGGCTCCAGGCCGATGCTCAGATCGGTGGGTGTGCACTGGATGCGAAGCCCGGCGACCGCAGGGGTGGGGCGCCGGTCGAGGGAGGCGGCCAGCCGCAGCAGCAGCGCCATGCTGTTGACGGTGCGGCGCTGGCCGCGGCCGGGCACCAGAATCCAGGCCTCGTGCCGTTTCTTCGGCAGGCTGCGGCGGTGGTAGCGGGCGATGGCGGCCACCATCAGCTGTTCGGATTCGGAGTAGCCGAGCAGGTCGCCGTGGCGGATCAGATACCAGCTGTGCTTGTGGTAGGCACTGATGTTGATGTGCTGACCGCAGGAGTGCAGCATCGCCGCCGCCCAGAGCAGCTGGCGTCCCTCGCCGCTGTCGTGGTGGAGAACGCCGCGGCAGCGGTCGTAGAGGCTCAGGGCATGCTCGGCCACCCGATCCGCCCGGCCCAGATCCACGCCGTAGCGCTGGGCCAGGTGCCGGACGGTGCGCTGGCGGATGCTGCTCTGGAAGGTGAAGCGGTCCACGATCAGGTCGTGGCGCAGCATCCAGTCGACGATCAACCCTTCCCGCAGGGCCTGCTCACTGATCACCAGCTCACGGGCCTGCAGCATCCCCATCGCCTGCTGCAGCACCAGGGCCCCGGGCACGATGATCTCCGCCCGGCGTTCGTTGATGGCGGGCAGGGCCTTGCGCTGCTCCAGATTCAGTCCCACCAGCTGGTCCACCAGTCGATCGATCCGCTCCCGGCTCACCCGGTAGCCCTGCAGCCGCTGGGGCGGCCGCTCCTCCTCGGCCGCGGCCAGGGCGGCCATGCAGATCGCCGTGCCGCTGGTCCCCACCATCATCGGCTCGGAACCGGCGGGAAGGTGCCGCCGCACCCGCTCCACCGCGGGCTCCAGGGAGCCCTGGATGAAGGCCCGCAGGAAGCTCAGGCGCTCGGGCGGCAGAGGATCCTGACGCACGAAATCCCGTTGCAGCCGCACGGCACCCAGCCGGGTGCTGGTCAGCTCGATGGCATCACGCCCATCGGCGAGCACCAGTTCGGTGGAGCCGCCGCCGATGTCCAGGATCAGATGGGGGGTGTCCCCGAAGGCCATGCCCGAGAGCACGCCCAGATAGATCAGGCGCGCCTCCTCCGGTCCGCTGACCAGATCAACCTCCAGGGCCAGTTGCTCCTGAATCGCCTGCACGAACTGACGGCCGTTGGGCGCTTCCCGCACCGCACTGGTGGCGGCGGTGAGGATCTGCTCGACGCCGTGGCTTTCGGCCAGCTCCCGGTACTGACGCAGGGCCAGGAAGGCCCGTTCGATCGCCACGGGGGTGAGGTCACCGCTGTCGGGGTCCCGCTCCCCCAGCCGGGTGGTGGACTTCTCCGCCAGCACCACCCGGAAGCTGCGCAGCTCGGGATCCACCGAGGCGATCAGCAGATGGATCGAATTCGTGCCGATGTCGATGGCCGCCACATGGCGCAGGCCCATGGCGGGAGTGCCCCCGGAGGGGGACCTGGGTTCCTGGGCGGGCACCGCCGCCGCCGGCTTGAGGGTGCTGTCGGAGGAGACCATCGGGTGTCCGGCTGGGGACAGACGGCGTCACTTTGCCATTGCCCCCTCCGGCACGGGCCTTCGGCCGGGAGGGGGGGTGAAGCCGGCTCCCGCGCGCGCCCTAACCTGCGCCGATGACCATCCGCGCCTCCCTGAGGGGCTGGTTCGAGCTGCTGCGCTGGGACAAGCCCAGCGGCCGCCTCGTCCTGCTCATCCCCGCCGGCTGGTCGCTGTGGCTGTTGCCGGGGGGCGGACCGCCGGCGTCCCTGGTGGGGATGATCACGCTCGGTGGCCTGGCGGTGAGTGGGGCGGGCTGCGTCGCCAATGACCTCTGGGACCGCCGCATCGATCCGCGGGTGCGTCGTACCCGCGGCCGGCCCCTGGCCAGCGGCCGGGTGAGCGTGGCCAGCGCCGCCCTGCTGCTGCTGCTCTGCCTGGGGGCGGCCCTGGCGGTGGTCCTGGCCCTGCCGGCCGAGGTGCGGCTGCTCTGCCTGGGGCTCGCCCTCGCCACCCTGCCGCCGGTGCTTCTGTACCCATCGGCCAAGCGCTGGTTCCCCTTTCCCCAGCTGGTGCTCGCCCTCTGCTGGGGCTTCGCGGTGCTGATTCCCTGGGCCGCCGGCAGCGGATCCCTGCGGGGCGGCTGGCCCCTCGCCCTGATCTGGCTGGCCACACTGCTGTGGACCTTCGGGTTCGACACCGTCTACGCCATGGCCGACCGCAGCGACGACGCCGCCCTCGGCCTGCGCAGCAGTGCCCTGACGCTCGGGGGGGCGGCGGCGCCAGTGGTGGCGCTCTGCTATGGAGCGGCGGCCGTCGGTCTGGGCCTGGCCGCGGCGCTCAGCGGCATCGGCTGGCCGTTCTGGCCCCTCTGGTTGGTGGCGGCCCTGGGCATGCTGCGGGAGGCCGCCCTGCTGCGCGGGGATCCGCCCCGCTCCCGCTTCGGTCTCCATTTCGCCCGCCAGGTGCGCCTGGGAGGACTGCTGCTGCTGGCCCTGGTGCTGGGGCGGGTGGGATGAGCGGTTTGCCGGAACCGCTGCGGGCGGGGGATCGGCTGCGACTGGTGGCGGCCAGTTCCGCCCTCAGGGACGGCGCGGCCCTGGAGGCGGGCCTGGCCGTGCTCGAGAGCTGGGGGCTTGAACCCGGCCGCCCCTTCCCCACCGACCGGCGCTGGGGCCATTTCGCCGGTGATGATGGCCAGCGTGGCTCCGATCTGCACGGAGCCTCCGACGGACGCGGGGCGGGGGGGGAACGCCTCTGGGCCGGAGTCCGCGGCGGCTGGGGCGCGGCGCGGCTGCTGGAGCGGCCCCTGCCCCAGCCCGAGGGCTGGCTGCTGGGCTTCTCCGATGTCACGTCCCTGCTCTGGGCCCGGCAGGCCCTCGGCCACCCCGGGGCCGTGCATGGTCCCCTGGTCACCACCTTGGCGGACGAACCCGCCTGGAGCCGGGAGCGTCTCCGCGCCTTGCTGTTCGGTGGGGCCCTGCCCGATCTGGCGGGGGAGCCCTGGTGCGGCGGGCGGGCCGAAGGGCCGCTGCTGGTGGCCAACCTCACCGTGGCCACCCACCTGCTGGGCACTCCCTACCTGCCGCCCCTGGACGGGGCGGTGCTGATCCTCGAGGACGTGGGCGAAGCGCCCTACCGGATCGAGCGCATGCTCACCCACTGGAGGCTCTGCGGGGCCCTGCATCGGCTGGCCGGCCTCGGCTTCGGCCGTTTTCTGGCCTGCGATCATCCCGCCGAGCCGGCCGATCCACCGGAGGACCCGACCCATCGCTTCAGCCTCGAGCAGGTGCTGCGCGAGCGCACCGCCGATCTGGGCATCCCCGTGCTGGCGGGTCTTCCCGTCGGCCATGGCGCCGGCAACGCCGCTCTGCCCCTGGGGGTGCCCGCCCGCCTCGACGGCGACACCGGCCGGCTCAGCCTGCGGCTCTGACCTCGGCCGCAGCGGTGGGGGAGGCGAGGGCGAGCCGCTGGGCCAGCACCGCTTCGGCGATGTCGAGGTCGAAGCGGGTGGTGATCTTGATGTTCGACTCCGGTGCGGGGATCACCTGCACCGGCCAGCCGAGCCGCTCGAACAGGGAGGCGTCGTCGGTGACCAGCCAGCCCTCGCCGAGGGCCCTGGCATGGGCGGCCCGGAGCGGCCCCACCGGAAAGCCCTGGGGCGTCTGGGCGGCCCAGAGGCTGCTGCGGTCGGGGCTGTCCAGCACCAACCCCGTCCGGTCCACCCGCTTGATCGTGTCGGTGACGGGGGTGGCGGCAATCACCGCGGCCCCGCCTTGCACCGCCTGGGCGCAGCGTGCGATCAGCTCGGGTTCCACCAGGCAGCGGGCGCCGTCATGGATCAGGACCGTTTCGGCCTCGGCGGGCAGGGCCGCCAACCCCCGACTCACCGAGTCCTGCCGGGTGGCGCCCCCCTCGATCCAGTGGACCGGCCGATCCGGTGCCGCCGCCGTCACCATGGCCATCACCTCCTCCTGATCGGCCGGCTGGCCCACCAGAGCGATCCAGCGGATCTCCCCGCAGGCCAGGGCCGCCTCCAGGGTCCAGGCCAGCAGTGGGCGGCCGGCCAGCGGCAACAGCAGCTTGTTGCGCCCGGCCCCCATCCGGCGTCCGCTGCCGGCGGCGGCGATCAGCAAATGCACAAGCGACTCCCTCAGAAGGTCGAAACCGGATCAGATTCATACAATCAGCCCGACTCCGCCTGCGCAGCATCCCCTGCGCGTCACCGCCCCGATGCGTGTTCTCGTTCTGAATCCGGGCGACAGCGGAACCCAATTGCAGGCCATCCCGGCGCTGGCAGCTGTGGCCGACCACCTCTCCGCCCAGGTCCAGGTTGCCTGTCCCGCTGCCGCCGCCGCCGTCTGGAAGCTCCTGCCGGCGGTGGAGAAGGTGCTCCCCTACAGCTTCGATCAGGACACCTCCCTGGCCGACTGGGCCAACCTGCTCGGCGGGGTGCGGGAGCCCGATTTCCAGGTCTGTCTCAACCTGGCCGGTGGCCGCTCCATCGACCTGCTGCTCTCCCTCGGCCACATCCCCACCCGCATCGCCCGCAGCGGCTTCTCCGCCACCACCACGGTGACTCCCGCCCCGGGCTGGCCGGCCCAGTCGCTCGAAGCCTGGCTGCGACCGATCGGAGTTCCCCTCGACGCCGCCTCCTACCGGCTGGCCCTGCCGAAGGCGGCCCTCGAGGCCGCCGCCGCCGCCGCCCCTGCCGGCACGGGGCCCCTCCTGCTGCTGGCCCCGCAGGTGGTCCCAGGCGGCCCTGGGGGCGACTGGCCGGCCGATCGCTGGCAGGAGCTGCCGGCTTCGATCCGTGGCAGGCTGCCCGATCTGCGCGTGCAGGGGCCCAGGCCGGGCGCCACCCCCCTCGAGGCCGCGGCCCAGGTGGCCTGCGCCGACGTGGTGCTCAGCAGTGATCCGTTCACCACGGAACTGGCCCTGCTCACGGGCGCCTCCCTGGTGGCCATGGGTCGCGGACACGACACCCTGCCCCAGCGGCAGGGTGTACAAGGAATTGGCTCCGCCGGGAGCCTGGAGGACCTCAGCCTGGCTGACGTGCTCCAGGCGCTCGGGCTGGGCTAGGTCCTCCCCTCGTCTCCGGCGCCGGATGCTTCCACGCCCGCGGCAGCTCCGCTTCCGTAGCTCCTCCTCCCGGCCACCCTCCACCCGAATCCGGGCGCCGTGGCGAACCCCCCTTCTCTCCCTGATCCTGCTGGTGAACGCCTCGGCGGCCGGCTACCGGATCACCGAAGGCTGGGACTGGGGCGACTGCTACTGGATGGTGCTGGTCATCTTGACCACCCTGGGCTGGAGCGACGGCACGGGCGAGCCCCTCTCCGCTGCCGGCCGCCTGGTCACCACCCTCTCGATCGCCGGGGGGCTGGTGGTGGTCCAACTGGCCATCCAGGGTCTGCTGGGCCTCACTGATTCCGGCTACTTCCGCCGGATGCGCGAACTCCGCTTCCGCCGCTGGCTGAACCGCATGCAGAACCACGTGATCCTCTGCGGCTATGGCCGCATCGGCCAGGAAATCGCCAAGCAGCTCAGCGCCGAAGGCGTGCCGCTTCTGGTGGTGGAGATGGATCCCGATCGCAAGGATGCCGCCGAAGACAGTGGTCTGCCCGTGCTCCAGGCCGACGCCACCATGGATGAAACCCTCGTCGAGGCGGGGATTCACCAGTGCCGCAGCCTGGTGGCCGCCCTGCCCAGCAATGCCGCCAACCTCTATGTGGTGCTGAGCGCCCGCAGCATCGCTCCCCGCTGCCGTCTGATCGCCCGTTCCGACAGTGAGGAGGCTGAACGGAAACTGCTCCTCGCCGGTGCCGACCAGGTGGTGAGTCCGTTCGTGGCGGGGGGGCGCACCATGGCTGCGACGGCTCTGCGACCGCTGGCGGTGCGGTTCATGGATCTTCTGGCCGGCTCCGATTGTGAGGTGGAGGAGTTCCAGCTCAGCCACAACGGCGCCCTGCTGGGCGATCTCAACGGCCGCAGCCTGGCCGAGCTGGAGCTGCGGCGGCGCACCGGCGTGCTCGTGCTGGCCATCCGCACCCCGGCTCCGGAGGTGACCAATGCCGCCGTCTACCGCGGCGTCGCCGCTGCCCCACCGAAGCCCCGGCTGATCACCAACCCCGAAGGGGCCGTGAGACTGGTCCCCGGCCAGTTGCTGGTGGCCATGGGCAGCCAGGCCCAGCTGCGGCGCTTCGCCGACCTGCTCGGTCCGGCCCTGCAGGGTGTGCAGATGATGAGTGAGTGAGGCGGCATGGGTCCGGGGGGGCGGTTCCGGCGCCTCATACGATCGCGCTCGTCCAGAAGTTGCGCCGATGTCCGGATCTCCGCTCCCCCCCCTGGCCGGTCAGACGGCCCTCGTGACCGGTGCCAGCCGCGGCATCGGTCGTGCCATCGCCCTGGCCCTGGCCGAAGCGGGCGCCGAGGTGGTGATCAACTACGCCAGCTCCACCGAAGCCGCGGCGGCGGTGGTGGCCGAGATCGCCGACACGGGGGGACGAGCCTGGAGCCACCGGGCCGACGTGGCGGTCGAGGAGGAGGTGGAGGGGATGGTCCGGGAGGTGCTCGCCCGCAGCGGCCGGCTCGACCTGCTGATCAACAATGCCGGCATCACCCGGGACGGCCTGCTGATGCGGATGCGGACGGATGACTGGCGCCGCGTGCTCGACCTCAATCTCACGGGGGTCTTCCTGTGCACCCGTGCCGTGTCCCGTTCGATGCTCAAGGCGCGTCGGGGTCGCATCGTCAACATCACCTCGGTGGTGGCCCTGATGGGCAATCCGGGTCAGGCCAACTACAGCGCCGCCAAGGCCGGCGTGATCGGGCTGACCCGCAGCACTGCCGCCGAGTTCGCCAGCCGCGGCATCACCGTCAATGCGGTGGCCCCCGGCTTCATCGCCACCGAGATGACCCAGGATCTCGACCCGGCGCCGATCCTCGCCGCCATCCCCCTGGCCCGGCTCGGACAGCCCGAGGAGGTGGCCGGAGTCGTGCGTTTTCTGGCGGCCGACCCTGCCGCCGCCTACATCACCGGCCAGGTGCTGCAGGTGGATGGTGGGCTGGTGATGCACTGAGTCCGGCACCGGGGCTCAGGTCTCCGATCGGACCGCCACCGTGAGGAGCGAGGTCCCGATGCCCACCGACAGCCACCGGCAGAAGCGGGCATCGAGGCGTCCGATGGCCAGCAGGAGTGCGTTCAGCTGGGGCGCCAGCGGCGCCAGGTCCGATCGCGCCTGCTCCGGTGCCGAGATCAGTCGTCGGCTGATCGGTCGCCAGATCAGGAAGATCGGGACCATCCAGGCGTTCCAGCCGTGCAGCCGTTGCACGGTGAAGCCGTGACGACAGCAGAGGTGCCGCACGGCCGAGGGCGTGAAGCGGCGTTCGCTGCCCACGGCCACATCGTGCTGACCCCGCAGCACGCTGAAGGCGGGCAGGTTCAGCACCAGCAGCCCACCGGGCCTGAGCACCCGGGCGAATTCCCCCAGGGCCTTCTCGGGATCCAGGCCCCGGCAGCAGATCACGTCGAGGGAGATCAGCGCATCCTGGGAATGGTCCGGAAACGGAATGGCATCCACGCTCCCTTCCACGACCCGCTCGAACCCCCTCCGGCGGGTGTGGGCCAGGGCCAGCGGGGAAATGTCGAATCCGCGCAGGCTCCAGTCGGGATGGTGACGCTGGAGCTCCTGCAGGGTGCCGCCCGTGCCGCAGCCCGCATCGAGGACGGTGGCTCCGGGTCGTCCGCCAAGGCCGCGGGACAGGGTGTCGACGACGAGCTCCCGCAGCAGGATGTACCACCAATAGTCATCCTCGACGTGGCGCATCACGTCGTATTCCTGGTCCAGCACGTTGCGGCGTCCCGTCCTGAGGGCGCATCATCGCAGCCGCCGGAGGGGTCAGTCGCGAATCGCTGGCCGGGCCAGTTCCTCCCGCAGCCGGCGGATGCGCTGCAGCAGCCGCAGACGCCGGCTGCGGGCCGTGATGGTGAGGATCAGCCGTAGCGGGATGTAGACGAGCGCCATGGCTAGGCCCAGCCCGGCCACGAACAGAAACACCATCAGGCTGGCGCCGGAGACGGTTTCAAGCGCCGGATCGATCAGGGCGTCGGCCACCGAGGCACTGAGGCTGGTGCGCAGGTTCTCCTCCATGGACGGACCCTATCGAGGCGGGGTGGCGGCTGCCCCCCGCGGCGATGGGAGCGATTCGGCTTTCCCCACCTGGGGGAGGCCGCCGGATCGGAGCCGTTGTGGGACGCTGAAGATCGTTTGTAGACGGCCACGCCGAGCGCGGGCCATTCCCCAGCCGATGGCCAAACTGATCAGTTTTTCGGATGCCTCCCGCGCTTCCCTTGAGCGGGGCGTCAACGCCCTCGCCGATGCGGTGCGGGTCACGATCGGCCCGAGGGGCCGCAACGTGCTGCTGGAGAAGTCCTACGGAGCCCCCGACGTCGTCAATGACGGGGTCACCATCGCCAAGGACATCAGCCTGGAGGATCCGTTCGAGAACATCGGAGCCCGACTGATCCAGCAGGTGGCCTCCAAGACCAAGGACCAGGCAGGAGACGGCACTACCACGGCCACCGTGCTGGCCCAGGCCCTGGTGAAGGAGGGCCTGCGCAACGTGGCGGCCGGAGCCAATCCGGTGGGCTTGCGCCGCGGCATGGAGCGGGCCGCCGAGCACGTGGTGGCGGGCATTGCCCGCCGCTCCAGGGCCGTCGAGGGGGAGGCCATCCGCCAGGTCGCCACCGTCAGTTCCGGGGGCGATGAGGAAGTGGGTCGCATGGTGGCAGAAGCCATGGACGCGGTGAGCACCGATGGTGTGATCACCGTGGAGGAATCCCGTTCGCTCGCCACCGAACTGGAGATCACCGAGGGGATGGCCTTCGATCGGGGTTACTCCTCGCCCTATTTCGTCACCGATGGCGAGCGCCAGGTCTGTGAGTTCGACGGGGCGCTGATCCTGGTGACCGACCGCAAGATCGGCAGCATCATGGATCTGGTACCGGTGCTCGAAGCGGTCACCAAGACCGGTGCCCCCCTCGTGATCCTGGCCGAGGAGGTGGAGGGTGAGGCCCTGGCCACCCTGGTGGTGAACAAGAACCGCGGAGTTCTGCAGGTGGCGGCGGTGCGGGCACCGGGCTTTGGTGACCGCCGCAGGGCCATGCTCGAGGACATCGCCATCCTGACCGGCGCCACCTTGATCAGTGAGGACCGGGCCATGACGCTGGAGAAGGTCGCCCTGGGCGACCTGGGCCGGGTGCGCCGGATCACGATCAGCAAGGACACCACCACCCTGGTGGGCACCGAGGACCATCGGGCCGCCGTGGCTGATCGGGTGGCCGCGATCAAACGGGAGCTGGAGGCCACCGACTCCGACTACGACCGGGAGAAGCTCAACGAGCGCATCGCCAAGCTTGCCGGTGGGGTGGCGGTGATCAAGGTGGGTGCCCCCACCGAAACCGAGCTGCGCCACCGCAAGCTCCGGATCGAAGATGCCCTCAACGCCACCCGGGCCGCGGTGGAGGAAGGGATTGTGCCGGGGGGAGGATCGATTCTGGTCCAGTTGGCCGGTGAGCTCGACCCGCTGATCGACTCCCTTGATGACGACGAGCGCACCGGCGCCCAGATCGTGCAGCGGTCCCTCTCGGCCCCGGTGCGCCAGATCGCCGAGAACGCTGGAGACAATGGGGATGTCGTGGTCTCCGAGGTGAGCCGGCAGAACCTGGGGTACAACGCCGTCAGCGGCGCCTATGAGGACATGGTTGCCGCCGGCATCCTCGACGCGGCCAAGGTGGTGCGGCTCGCCCTGCAGGATGCGGTGTCGATCGCCGCCCTTCTGATCACCACCGAGGTGGTGATCGCCGATCAGCCCGAGCCCCCCGCTCCCGCCGGGTCCCCCGACGGGATGGAGGGTATGGGAGGAATGGGCGGTATGGGAGGAATGGGAGGAATGGGGATGCCCGGCATGATGTGATGGCCTGAGGGCCGCTCACCCTCCGGCCGGGGGAGGCTCGTCCGGGCCGATCGCCCGGACGTAGGATGCCACATGCAGGTCCACCCCGGTGATGGCCGTTCCCACCACCACCGCGTCAGCCCCCTGGGCCAAGGCGGTTCGGGCCTGTACCGCTGAGCTGATTCCCCCTTCACAGATCAACGCAACCTCCGCCGCCAGCCGCCTGCGCAGGGCTGGAAGCAATTCCAGCCCCGGTGGATGGCTGCTCCGGGTCGCTTCCGTGTAGCCGAACAGGGTGGTGCCCACCCACTGGCAGCCCAGGTCCGCCGCCCGACGTCCATTCGCGATCGAATCGATGTCCGCCATCAGCGGGGCGCCCAGCTCCCGGCCGGTCCTCTCGATCAGGTCCTGGAGCAGCTGACCGTCCGGCCGGGGTCGCTCGGTCGCATCGAGGGCCACGATGTCCGCCCCCGCGGCCCAGACCGCCCGGATTTCTTCCCAGCCCGGTGTGATGTAGACCTCGCTGCCGGGGAACTGCCGCTTCCACAGCCCGATGATCAGGGCGTCGGGACAGCGGCGGCGCACCGCTCCGATGTGCTCGGGACTTTCCAGCCGCACGCCGATGGCCCCATTGGCGAGGCTGGCTTCTGCCATGGCCGCAATCACGGCAGGGTCCCGCAGGGGTGATCCCTGGGGAGCCTGCACCGAAACGATCAGCCCCCGATCCAGGCCGCTGCGCCGCAGCGCCTCCAGGGGAAACCGTCCCATTCAGGAGGCGCGTCGCCGGTCCTGGTCCTCACTGACGGGCAACCAGGATCGCAGCGAGGCCAGGCTGGGATGGCTGGGGGCAGGCGCCGGACGGCTGGGGCGGCCGTCCTCGGGGAGGTGCTGGACGGCCGTTCGCTCCGCCAGGGGGGCCTGCTGGAGGGGAACAGGCGGGCCCTGAAGCCGCGGGGGCAAGGCCTGCGCGGGCAACGGGATTGGAGGCACGGGTGCCTCCGGGGCCTCGCTCCGCTCCGGGTCGATCGACCCATCCGACTGGAAAGTGCTGGCCACTTCCTCGATGCAGTCCCGCACCAGGGATCGGAACCGGCGCAGGGGCCCTCGGCGGACCGGAGCGTCGGGCGCGGCCCCGGCGGCGGCCGCCGCCGGATCCCATTCCTCTGCCTCTGCCTCTGCCTCTGCCTCTGCCTCTGCCTCTGCCTCAGCTTCAGACCCCACCCCAGGCTGAGGCTCGGCCGCGGCCGTGGGGGACGGGGAGGGGGTGTCAGCGAAGGGGGCCGCGCTGGGGAAGGGTTCGCAAGGGAATGGATCCACCTTGAACACGGTGGCGGAGAAGCTCGCCGCTTCGGGGATCACCGCGTCGAAGATGTCGGCCTGGATGACCTCCGCCGGCGGATGGGGCGTCGGGAGAGGTTGGGCCGGAAAGGCCGGAGCGCTGTAGGGGACGGCTGCCGGCGCGCTCGGGTCGGCCGACTCCGCTGCCTGGCCCGCCGGCGCCGGAATGATCAGGGGTTGTGCCCCGAGGGAGGACGGGGGCCCCTGGGCTTCCGAGCCGGAGGACTGCATTGCGAAGATAGCGTGCACGTTGAAACTGGGGAGCGGCTCCAGGCAGGCCACGGGATCGGCCGTAGCGATGGTCGGGACCGGGGCGGCGGGAGGATCCGCCGGAGCTGGGGGCGCCGATGGAGCGGCCGTGGCGGCGAGGGGGGAGTTCAGCTGCTGGTGCCACCAGCTCAGCTCGCCGGCATCCCGTGAGAGGGCTGGGATCAATCCGCTCAGGGATTCGACGCCGTGGCGGTGGGCCCACCGCTGGGAGAGCCAGGCAAGCGCGGGGCCGTGGCGAGCCTCCAGCGCCGCAAGCAACTCCTCATGGCCGTCCCCGCGATCGGGCAGAGCGCCGCCTGCAGGGTGTTCCGGAAAGGAGGGGGATGCGGTCACGGCGGACTCAGTTGAGTTTGCGATCCAGCAGGGGCCGGATCAGGAGAAACAGACCGAGGGCAAGGCCGGCGAGCACCCCCAGGCAGGTGAACCCGGTGACATCCCCGTAGGGGGCCTCCAGGACCACCTCCCCGAGGGAGAGGCTGCCGGCGTAGGCGGCGCGGATCGGTTCAATCGCGAAGGTAAGTGGATTCAGGGCAGCGAGCCAGCCCAGCCAGCTCGGCATGAAGGAAATCGGTGCCAGGGCGGTGCTGGCGAACAGCAGCGGCAGGTTGGCCACGAAGATCACCGCGATCAGCTCGATGTGCCCGGGCAGGGCGAAGGCGAGGCCGAGGCTCAGGGCCGTCACGGCGAACACGAGCAGCAGCAGGGTCACCAGCACCAGCACCAGCCCGGCCCCCCCCGGCCACCCGTAGCCGAGCAGGGCGGCTGTCCCCATGATCGCCAGGCTCTGCACCAGGCTGAGGCTGGTGATGTAGAGCACCGAGGCCAGCACGATCGAGCTGCGGGAACGCAGCGGCGCCACCAGCAGCCGGTTGAGGAACCCAAACTCCCGGTCGAACATCACCGGCAGCCCGGCGTTGAGGGCCGCGCTGAAGGCTGTGAACACGATCACCCCCGCCCCCAGAAAACGGCCGTAGCTCATGCCGTCCGGCAGCAGACCCTCCGGGGCCTTGGCGAACAGGGCCCCGAATAGCACCAGCCAGATCAGGGGTTGCAGCACACCGGCCACCAGGGTGGTGGGGCGCCGGACCAGCTGCAGAAACAGCCGGCGGGTCAGGGCAAGGGTCTCCTGGCTGAGGTCCGCCAGGGCGGAGCGATCCTCGATCGCTGCCATGGGCCGGGGCGAGGGCGCCGTCAGGGTGGGTGCGCTGGTCATGGCCGGAACGGCAGGGGGACAGGGGGAATGGGGCTGTGACGGACGGGTGGGCTCAGCGCATCGACTGTTTGCGCTCCGCCTTGGGATCGCGGCTGCCGGCCACCGCGAGCTCGGCGTCCATCAGGGTGCGGCCGGTGGCCTGGAGGTAGACGTCGTCCAGGCTCGGGCGGCTCTGGGAGAGGGAGAACACCGGCAGATCGGCCTCAACGAGCTGATGGCGCAACCGCTCGATCACCCCCGCGTGCTCCACCACCAGATTGAGGGAGTGGCCCTGGGCGCGGTTCACCACCACCTGCCGCACACCGGGGCAGCCCTGGAGCACCTGTCGGACCCGTCCAGCCTCCTGCTCATCGCTGAACTCCCGCACCCGTAGCGTCACCCGGTCGCCGCCAAGGGCGGTCTTGAGCTCAGCGGGGGTGCCTTCGGCGATCACCTGGCCGCCGTCGAGGATGGCGAGCCGGTCGGCCAGGGCGTCCACCTCCTCCAGGTAATGGCTGCTGAGCAGCACGGTGGTGCCGGCGTCCCGCAGCTGGCGCAGCACCTGCCAGATCGCGGCACGGCTTTCGATATCGAGCCCCACGGTGGGCTCATCGAGCACGAGCACCTCGGGGTCGTGCAGCAGCCCGCTGGCCAGATCCAGCCGGCGACGCATGCCGCCGGAATAGGAACCGCAGCGGCGGTCGATCCAGGTGTCCATGCCGAGCACCCCAGCAAGTTCGCTGATGCGGGCCTGGATCCGCGCCCTGGGCAGGTGATAGAGCGCTCCTTGAAGCTCCAGCAGCTCCCGGCCGCTCAGGATCTTGTCGATCGCCACCTCCTGGGCCACATAGCCGAGCCGCTCCCGCACGGCCCTGGGCTGGGCGAGCGCATCGATTCCCGCCACGTGCACCTGGCCCGAATCCGGGCTCAGCAGGGTGCAGAGAATGCGCAGGGCGGTGGTCTTGCCGGCTCCATTCGGGCCCAGCAGCCCGTAGAGGCAGCCGGAAGGCACCTCCAGGGAGAGGGAACGGAGGGCCTCCACCGTTCCGTAGCGCTTGGACAGTTGGTTGAGTTCGATCACCGCTTCAGGCACCCCTGCTGACGCTCCCGTCGGCGGACAGACCGACCCAATCTAGAAAGACGCTCCGCCGGGGACGGCCGGGGCCAGCAACTGGCTGGTCTGGAGACTGAAGAGGTCGGCGCCAGGGAGGCGGGCCACCAGCAGCAGCAGGCAGATGCCGAACAGGTACAGGATCGACCAGCGGAACAGGCCACGGGCGGGTGCCGGATCCTCGGGATCGGCGGCGAGCGTCCGGGCCATCTGCAGCAGCCGGCCGTTGAAGGGAATCACCAGCAGTCCGTAAAGCAGGCCGCCGCTGGGGAGGGCCAGCACCCCCAGCAGGCTGACCAGGGCGGTGGCGCGGGCGTAGTGACCGATGGCGTTGACCGTGACCAGTGGTCCCTTCACCACCGGCAGCATCGGGATTCCCACCGAGCGGTAGTCGTCCTTGAGCAGCAGGGCGAGGGCCCAGAAGTGGGCGGGGGTCCAGAGCATCACCAGGGTGAACAGCCACCAGCCCCCCAGCCCCACATGGCCAGTGGCGGCGGCGGCCCCCACCAGGGGGGGGATGGCCCCGGCCACCCCGCCGATGACGATGTTCTGGGGGGTGCGGGGCTTGAGCAGGGCGGTGTAGAGCAGCACGTAGCTGCACAGGCCCAGCAGGGAGAGGGCGGCCGCGAGGCAGTTGACCCCACTCACCAGCAGCGCCGCGGCCGCGCAGGTGAGGGAAATCGCCACGGCGAAAGCCGTGCGCGCCGAGAGCCGGCCGGAGGGCAGGGCCCGGCCGCTGGTCCGCACCATGCGGCCGTCGAGCTCCTGCTCCCAGAGGCAATTGAGCACCCCGGCGGCGGCGGCGGCCAGGGCCCCGCCCCCCAGGGTGCAGACCAGCCGAGGGGCGGCCAGGGGCCAGCCTTCGGAGAGGGCCATGCCGCCCAGGGTGGTGGCCAGCAGCAGGGGGATCAGACGGGGTTTGGCGATCTCCAGCCAGGGCGGGAGACGAACCTTGGCCCGGGAGGGAACCACCTGCTCCCGGCTGAGGGGAGGGCTGATGACGCTGGTGGCGCTAACCATGGCAGGGCTCGAGGCTGGTGGTCTGGAGAGATGGATCGGGGTTCGGAGCCGGCTCTGGGCGGTGGCGCACGACCAGGGCGCTGAGAACGGCCACCAGCAGGGCCGCCGTGAGCTGGTGACCGACGGTGACCAGCGGGACCGAGAGGGACAGGCGCAGGGTGAAGACCCCCAGCCCCACCTGGAGCACCACCAGTGCGGCGGCGGCCACTGCGTAGGGCCAGTGGTTGCGCCGCCGCCGGGGGACCAGGATCAGGGCGGCGGCCAGCCCCAGCACTGCCGCCGCCACCGGCGTGGCCAGCTGGCGGTGGAGGGAGAGCAGGCCGCAGGCCTCGCCACCGGCCAGACAGCGGCCCGAGGCCCACTGGGTGGCCATGACGGCGCCGGAGATGGCCTGGGCGAACACCAGCAGGGCGGCGAGGCCGCAGGCGAGGCACCAGCCGTGCCGCCAGGGGCGCGGCCGGATAGACCGAGGGGAGAGGGGCTGGACAGTTGGGGGAGGGGTGGAGGGCCCGGCCAGCACCAGGCCCTGATGGAGGGCGCTCACCAGGGCGATGAGCAGCAAGGCCGTGGACAGGTGGGCCGTCACTACATCGAAGCGCAGCAGCTCGGTGACGGTGAGAGCTCCCAGGGCCCCCTGCAGGGCCACCAGCAGTAGGGCGGCCCCGCTGGCCCAGGGCAGCCAGGCGGGACGGCGGGACCGCTGGAGAAGGCTCAGGGCCGCGAGCACCAGCAGGGCGATTCCCACCAGAAAAGCGTCGAGGCGATGGAACCACTCCAGAAAGACCTGGAGGGTCATCTGACGGGCCGGCAGCAGGCGGCCATAACAGAGGGGCCAGTCGGGACAGGCCAGGCCAGCTTCCATCACCCGCGTTGCACCGCCGATTCCCACCAGGGCGATGAGCGCCACCACCAGGTGCGATGTGAGCAGGGAGAAGCCTCGTCCAACCGTCATGGGCGTCAACCTAGCGATCACGAATGGGCCAGCAGCCGGGGTGGGGATGCGCTCACCGAGGGGCGGGCTCCTGTGTGGAACTCAGCACAGGAATGACGGCGCCGGTGCGGGCGTCGTCATCAGCCGAAGCGGGCCACCCGGCCTTCCCCATAAGCTGGGTCCAGCTGGCTTCCGGACGTGCCGATCCCTTCCGCCATCTTCACTCTGGTTGTGGGGATGGCCCTTGTGCTGGCTGGCCTGTGGGTGGGCCAGAGCGTGAACCTGCTTCCGGAAGCGGCCAGCTCCAATGCCCCCCTCTACGACGAACTCTTCAGGGTTCTGTTCAGCATTGGAACCATTCTTTTCGTCGGTATTCTGGGTCTGCTGCTGTTCAGCCTGATCCGGTTTCGCCGCCGCGACGGAGAGAAGGGTGATGGCACGGCGGTGGAAGGAAATCTGCAGCTGGAAATCTTCTGGACGGCGATTCCGGCGATCGTTGTTCTGTTTGTGGGCATCTACAGCTACGACATCTATGACCGGATGGGTGGAATGATTCCCCTGAGCGATCCCCATGCCATGCATGGCGGCCCCATGGCCATGGAGGCGACCCTCGAGGCCACTCCGGTGATGGACCCTTCCGAGCTGATCACCATGGCGTCCGTCAGCACGGCCGAGGCTTCCAGGGTCTGGGGGGGGATCGGGGCAACTCCCCAGGCGGGGGCCGCCGCCGCCGGCGTGCTGCCGGTAGAGGTGACCGCCCTGCAGTTCGCCTTTCTGTTCCACTATCCCCAGGGCGACATCACCAGCGGTGAGCTCCATGTTCAGGCGGGCCAACCCGTCGAACTCCGTATGGAGGCCCGGGATGTGATCCACGCCTTCTGGGTCCCCCAGTTCCGCCTCAAGCAGGATGTGGTTCCCGGTCAGCCGACGGTGCTCACCTTCACCCCCACCCGGCCCGGCCAGTACCCGATCATCTGTGCCGAACTCTGTGGTCCCTATCACGGTGGGATGCGCTCCACGGTCGTGGTCCACGACCGGGAGGATTTCGCCGACTGGTACGACCGAAGCCGCCCCGCCACCGTGGCCACCACGGTCTCCGTCAGCTCGACCGGGTGATCGTTCCTGCTCCGTTCACCCGCCCTTCCCGTCCGGTCCACCCCACCCATGACCCTGGCTCTCCCCCCCCCGGCCCCATCCCCTTCCCCAGGCCTGCAGCCCCAGGGTTGGCTCCGTTATCTCAGTTTCAGCCTGGATCACAAGGTGATCGGGCTCCAGTACCTGGTCACGGGATTCTTCTTCTACTTCGTGGGAGGCGCCCTGGCGGGGATGATCCGCGCCGAACTCGTCAGCCCGATCTCGGACTTCATGAGCCGGGACACCTACAACGAGGTGCTCACCCTGCACGGCACGGTGATGATCTTTCTGTGGATCGTGCCGGTGGTCAATGGAGGCTTCGGGAACTACCTGATCCCGTTTTACGTGGGCGCCCGTGACATGGCCTTCCCGCGACTCAATGCCGTGGCCTTCTGGCTGATCCCTCCGGCTGGATTCCTGCTGATCGCCAGTTATTTCATTGCCGGGGCTTCCCAGTCCGGCTGGACGGCCTACCCTCCCCTCAGCCTCACCACTCCGGCAGCGGGCCAAGTGGTCTGGATCCTGAGCGTGCTTCTTCTGGGTGGCAGCTCCATCTTCGGTGGCATCAACTTCATCGCCACGATCCTGAAGCTGCGCCGGCCCGGCCTCATGATGATGCAACTCCCGATGTACTGCTGGGCGATGCTCGGCACCAGCCTTCTTGTGGTTCTGGCAACACCGGTTCTGGCGGGAACCCTGGTGCTGCTCAGTTTCGACATCATCGCCCACACGGGCTTCTTCAATCCGGCTCTGGGTGGCAATGCGGTGGTGTACCAGCATCTGTTCTGGTTCTATTCGCACCCGGCCGTTTACATCATGGTGCTGCCTGCTTTTGGGTTGGTCAGCGAAATCCTACCGGTGCACGCCCGTAAGCCCTTGTTCGGTTACACCACGATGGTGTATTCCATCCTCGGCATTGTCTTCCTCGGCCTGATCGTTTGGGCCCACCACATGTTCACCAGCGCAACGCCGCCCTGGATGCGCCTGTTCTTCACGATCGCCACCGGCTTCATCGCCGTGCCCACCGGGATCAAATTCTTTAACTGGCTGGCCACACTCTGGGGTGGAAAGATTTCCCTTAACAGCGCCATCCTGTTCTCCTGTGCCTTCATCCTCCATTTCGTGTTCGGTGGCATCACTGGTGTTGCGCTGGCTCAGGTTCCCTTCGATATTCATGTCCACGACACCTATTTTGTTGTAGGTCACTTTCATTACGTGGTCTACGGTGGTACCGTCTTTGTGATTTTTGGATCCATTTACCACTGGTATCCCAAGGCCATCGGCCGGATGCTGAATGAGAATCTGGGTCGATTCCATTTTCTGCTCACTTTCATCGGTTTTAATCTCTGTTTCGCTCCCCAGCACTGGTTGGGACTGAACGGAATGCCCCGGCGCGTCGCTGAATACGACCCCCAGTTCACCCTGGTCAACCAGATCAGCAGCGTCGGTGCTTTGCTGATGGCGCTCAGCACCCTGCCGTTCCTCATCAATGTGATCTGGAGTGCCTTCGCCGGCCCGGTGGCCGGGGACAATCCCTGGAACGCACTCACACCCGAGTGGCTCACCAGTTCCCCGCCGCCGGTCGAGAACTGGAAGGGCCCTGCCCCGCTGGTCACTCACCCCTATGGCTACGGAGTGCCGCCCGGCCAGATCGATCTCCGAGCCGCCACCGGTCAGGAACTCTGGTCCGGTGGCCGCTGACCCCCCCCTCCGATCGTTCCTCGTCCGCCGGGAGCCGCCATGACTGCCATCACCCCCCGCTCCGACCCGTCCCAGCCCCTGGCCGCGCCCCAGCCCGCCGGCTCGGCCGCCGAGCTCGATTCCCATGGCCACGGGGAAGGTCATGTCGATGCCCGCCTGTTCGGGCTGGCCACCTTCCTGGTGGCCGACGGGATGACCTTCGCCGGGTTCTTCGCCGCGTACCTCACCTTCCGGGCGGTCAATCCGCTGCCGGAGAACGCCACCTACGAGCTGGAGCTGATCCTGCCCACCCTGAACACCGTTCTGCTGGTGCTGAGCAGCTTCACGTTCCACCGGGCGGCCCGGGAGCTGCGCCAGGATCGCCTGGCCCCATGCCGGCTGTGGCTGCTGGTCACTGCCGCCCTGGGGATCGCCTTCCTCGGCGGCCAGATGGTGGAGTACTTCACCCTGCCGTTCGGACTCACCGACAACCTCTTCGCCAGCACCTTCTACGCCCTCACCGGGTTCCACGGTCTGCACGTGTCCCTGGGCGCGATGATGATCCTGATCGTGTGGTGGCAGGCCCGGATTCCGGGACGCTTCACCCCCGAGGAGCACTTCGGACTGGAGGCCGCGGAGCTCTACTGGCACTTCGTCGATGGGATCTGGTTGGTCCTCTACGGGATCCTCTATCTGCTCTAAATCCGGCGGCAGCGCCCGGTGCCCGAACCCTCGGGATGGCCCCACCTTGCCGGATGGCCTCCGGACTCGCCACAATCAGAACCACAACCCATTCGAGATGGGCCCGACGTGCTGATCAGCTGCCATCCCCATGCCGAACGTCATGCCATCGATCGGCGGAGTCATGCTGGTTGGTAAGGAACTTCTGGCCAAGGCCCGTTCCCTCAGTTCCTGCTCGGAGGATGAGATTGCCCGCGCCTGCGGCTACGTCGGCCCCAGTGGTCGCCTGCTCAGGAAGAACTTCTACCGCGCCCTGGTCGAGGCCAAGGGCTATCGCCTGGGCGGTCCCTCCGCCGCGTCCTCCGCGGCCAAGGGACGTCAGGCGGAGTTCCGCACCCGGGTCCACGGCAACGGCAATCTGCTGATCGGCCACGCCTACACCCGTCGCATGGGCCTCGAGCCCGGCCAGGAGTTTCACATCCAGATCCACCAGGAGACGGGATCGATCTGGCTGCTTCCCGTCGAGGACACCCCCTCCGAGCCCTAAACCCGTGGAGCAGGCCGATGGGGGTGTTCAGGTGGGCGCGTCGGGGAGGGGGTGATCCTCCCCCGATCCCGTCGCCGGCGATTCCGCCTCCGGAGGGGCCTCGTCGTGGAAGCGGGAGCTGAAGGCGAGCAGATCGAAGCCGCTGAACAGGAAGCTGACGCCCACCAGGATGCCCAGCACCGAGAGCTGGCCGCCCATCTTCATGGTGAGGATCAGCAGGCCGAGGATCAAGGTGATGATCCCGTTGGCCAGGCCCCAGCCGCTGCCGACCGAGCGCCGGTGGGTGAGGGCCACCAGCACCGCCACCAGTCCTTCCACCAGGAAGACCACCCCGATCGCCAGGGAGAGCGCCGCCACCTGGGCCGCCGCGTTCCCCAGCCCGCCGCGGAACTGGGCAATCATCCAGCCCCCGGTGACCAGGAAGAGGGTGGAGACCACCAGCCGCCAGAACGTGTGCCAGCGGGTGAGGTGCCGGGAGCGGACCAGATTGTCGACCCAGCCCACCAGGCCCCCCACCAGGAAGGCCACCGCCACCACCGCCGTGACCCAGAAGGAGGCCACCACTGGAAAGATCAGGGCCAGCAGGCCGAGCACCACCATCAGCACGCCCTCCGCGATGGTGAACGTGCGCAGCGCGGCGATCTGGTGGCGGCCGAGGGAGCCCGAGGGCCGATCCTGCCGGGGGGACAAGGAGGTCATGACGTGGCGAGGATCCTGATCGGTTCCCAGGAACCTAGACAGGCCCGGGCGAACGGTCAGCCCCAGCCGTGGGCGATCAACCAACTGTCATCGATGCTGGCGCCGGGAGCCGGGGCTCCTGCACCCCCCCGCACGGTGAGCAGGCGCTCGGTGTACTTGGCCAGCAGGTCGGCCTCCAGGTTGACCCGATCGCCCACCCGGCGTTCCCGCAGGGTCGTGCCCCGCCAGGTGTGGGGGATCACGGCGATCCAGAAGCGCTCCCCTCCCGGGCTGCAGCCCGCCACCGTGAGGCTGATGCCGTCGACCGCCACGCTGGCCTTCTCGCAGATGTAGCGGCCGTAGGCGGGATCGCGCCAGCCCAGCTCCAGCCGCCAGGCGCCGGCCGTCTGGCTGATTCCCTGCACCTCCCCGGCCCCGTCCACGTGGCCGCTGACCAGATGGCCCCCGAGCCGGTCGCACAGCCGCAGGGCCGGCTCCAGGTTCACCCAGGCTCCGCTGGCGGCCTTGGCCGCCAGGGTGCTGCGTTCGAGGGTCTCCTCGCTCACGTCGGCACGGAACCCGTCGGCCAGCAGCTGGGAGACCGTCAGGCAGACCCCGTCCACCGCGACGCTGTCACCGAGAGCCAGGGGGGCCAGCCCGGCCAGCCCGTCCACCACCACGCCGCGGGACTGGCGGCGCAGCCTCCCCACCGCCTGAACCAGACCGGTGAACATGTCCCACGCCGCGCTCCTGGCCATAATCGGACATCAGGCTGACGCGTCGGAACCATGGTTGAGATGCGCGTGGCCGGAATCGCGCTCGATGCGGCCAGTCGCAGCCCGATCGTGCTGCTGCGGGATCCCTCCGGCCGCCGCCAGGTGCCGATCTGGATCGATCAGGCCCAGGCCCAGAACATCCTCTCCGGCCTCGGCGGCCAGACCCCACCGCGACCCCTCAGCCACGACCTGATGGCCAGCCTGATGGCGGTGGGCGGCGTCACCCTGGAGCGGGTGATCATCCACTCGATCGAGGATGCCACCTTCCGGGCCGTGCTCAAGCTCAGCGACGCCGACAGCGAGGCCAGCGAACTGGACTGCCGTCCCAGTGATGCCATCGCCCTGGCCCTGCGCACCGGCAGCGCCATCTGGATGCTGGAGGAGGTGGTCGCCGACGCGTCCATCCCGGTGGATGCCGAGGCCGATGCGGAGGAGAAGGAGGATTTCCGCCGTTTTCTCGACCGGCTCAGCCCGGCCGAGCTGATCCGCAACCTGGGCCGGGCCCAGCGCCAGACCAACGGGGGATCGGACCCCGACGAGGGGCCCGCCGATGGGGAGGAGCCCGGATCCGATGGCCCCGCCGGACGGGATCCCGGTGCCCAGCCGGCCTGAGGCGGCGCGGCGGTCATTCGGTGCCGGTCCGGCCGTCTCGCTGTTCAGCCTCGGCACGATGCGGGCCCTCTCCAGCCCCGACAGGATGGAGACGGTGCTCCGCGCCGCCCTGGCTGTGGGGATCAACCACGTCGAGACGGCGCCGTCCTACGGACCGGCCGAGGCCTACCTGGGACGGGCCCTCGGGCGCGTGGCCCGCGAGGATCCGGCCGCCCCGGCCCCGGTGCTCAGCAGCAAGCTGCTGCCGGGGGTCCCGCTGGAGGAGGGCAAGGCCCAGCTGCGGGCCAGCCTGGGACGCCTCGGCGTCCGCCGCCTGGACAATCTCGCCGTGCACGGCCTCAATCGCCCCGAGCACCTGGCCTGGGCCCTGGGGGGGGACGGGGCCGCCCTGCTGGAGTGGGCGGTGGGTGAGGCGCTGGTGGGGCAGGTGGGGTTCAGCAGCCACGGCAGCACCGGCCTGATCGCGTCGGCCCTGGCCAGCGGTCGCTTCGGCTTCTGCAGCCTCCACCTCCACCTCTTCGACCAGGAACGGCTGCCCCTGGCCCGCCAGGCCCTGGCCGCCGGCCTGGGTGTGCTGGCGATCTCCCCGGCTGACAAGGGGGGGCGTCTGTACGATCCGCCCCCCGAGCTGGTGGCCGACTGCGCCCCCTTTCCCCCCCTGCAGCTGGCCTACCGCTTTCTGCTGGCCGAGGGAATCAGCACCCTCAGCCTCGGCGCGGCCCAGCCCGACGACCTGGTCTGGGCCGGCCGGCTGGCCCAGGCTTCCGGGCCTCTGGAGCCGGCCGAGCGGGACGCCCTGGCCAGGCTCGCGGCCGCCGGGCGGAGCCGCCTCGGGGACGAACGCTGTGGGCAGTGCCGTGCCTGCCTGCCCTGCCCCAGCGCCGTGCCGATCCCGGAGCTCCTGCGGCTGCGCAATCTCGCCGTGGGCCATGGCATGGAGACATTCGCGCGGGAGCGCTACAACCTGATCGGCCGGGCCTCCCACTGGTGGGAGGAGCTCGATGCCAGCGCCTGCCGCGGCTGTGCCGCCTGCCTGCCCCGCTGTCCCCACCGGCTGCCGATTCCGGATCTGCTGGCCGACACCCATCGCCGCCTGGCCGCGGCGCCGCGGCGAAGGCTGTGGGGCTGAACGCCGGGGGCTGTCGGTTCGGCCGGGCGGGGCTTCAGGGGGCGGCCCGCTCCCAGAGCCGCTGCAGCCGTTGGCGCTCCGCCGCCGGCAGGGGGGGCAGCGCCTGGCAGTGTTCCAGCACGGCGGGGGGGGGATAGAGCAGGGCCGACACCGGCTTCGGCCAGCGGGCCAGGCTGTCCTCCAGCCGTTGGCGCGGCAGGGGGGGCACCCAGCCTTCCGCCAGCAGCCGGTCGAGCAACGGGGGCGAGGCGGGCTGCCTGACCCAGGCGAGCGGCAGGGGCTGACGGCTGCGCGCCGGGCGCAGCAGCAGATTCCACCACAGCGGTGAGCCGCTGGAGGGCAGCAGGGCAGAGAGACGGGAATCGCTGCGGAGCAGCGGCAGCACCCGCTGGCTGGGCAGCACCGCGGCCTCGGCTCTGCCGCTGAGCAGCAGGTTGAGGCCGTCGCGCTCATCGAAGGCCAGAGCCTGGGCCCGGAGCCGTGCCACCTGGCTCTCCAGGCGGGGATCGCCCTCCGCCCCGGCGCCGCCGCCGCCGGGATCGAGCTGACGCCTGGCCAGTTCGATCACCACCCGCGGAGAGGAGGGCAGGACCAGCTGCTGCCGCAGGCTGGGGTCGAGCAGCAGGGCCCAACCCTCATCGCCGCGGTCCACCAGATCGCGGCGGTTGCGCAGCAGCAGCAGCCAGGTGCCGAAGGCCCAGGGATAGGCCAGCGGGGGGCCGCTTCCGGGTCCGTAGAGGTGACTCACCGCTCTGGCGAAGGGCGCCAGCTCGGCGAACAGGGCGTCCCCCTCCATGTCGGGTGTGGACGCCTGGCCCGGTCCGGCTGTGAAGGGTTGCAGCCGGGAGGGGGGCAGATCGCTCAGCCAGCCGTCCGGAAGCTGCACCAGGCCGCTCTCACTCCCTGGCATGGCCGGGCCGGAGCCGAGGGTGGCCAGCACGGCGGCCGGGTCCGGCAGGGCCTGGCCCATCCAGGGCGGCGGCAGGCGCTTCAGCCAGGCGGTGGGCACATCGCCGCGGCTGTAGAGCAGCCGCAGGCTGGATCGCGGTCCGCAGCCGGCCAGCAGCCCGACGCCGCCCAAGGCCGAGAGCTGCAGCAGCCGGCGGCGGCTGAACCGGTGTCGGGACGGGGCCTCCATGGCTGGACCCTAGAGGGCGGCCTCCAGCCGCTCGCAGGCGGTGTCGCAGGCCTGGCCGAGGGCCCGGGGGCTGCGGCCGCTCAGTTCCCAGAGCAGGGCCAGCCCGCCGGCACCGACCCCTTCCTTGACGTAGCCGCGCTCGTAATCGCGCAGGGCGGCGCTGCGACAGCTGTGGAAACGAAGCGCGCTGGCGAAGGCGATCGGATCCACACCCCAGCGGGTGCCGATCCGCTGCAGCAGCAGCACCAGATCGCTGTCGCTCTCGCCCGCCACCCAGGCGGTGGTGCCCAGGGCGGCCTCGGCGACCAGGACAGGGCGCAGCCGGGGGGGGGCCAGGGCGAGGGCCAGGGCCAGCACCGCCGCCATCTGGCTCCCACCGGCCAGCAGGAGCGGGATTCCCCGCGCTGCCGCGCCCAGCACCAGGCCGGCGGCCAGGGGCTGCATCGGATCGCCCACCGCCGCCATCACCGCCAGCGGGTCGCCGCCCGCCGGCGCCAGCCCGGCCGTCTCCAGGCCGCGCCGCACCAGGGCGGCCTTGAGGTCGTGGGCCGGTTGCCGCAGGCTGCCGCTCACCAGCCCGGTGGCATCGATCCCCAGGCCGCAGAGCACCGCCAGGGCCGTGCTGGTGCCCCCGGGCACGCATTCGGCGATCAGCAGGGGGGCTGGATCAGCGGGGGGCGGCCCGGCCGCCGCGCCGGAGCGGCCCCAGCGCTCCCCCCAGTGGCGCCCCAGGGCCACCAGAGCGCTGACCCGACCGGGCGGCATCGCGGCGCCGCTGCTCAGACAACGGGCCGGAGCCTGGCCAAGCCGCAGGTGGGCCACCGCCGGGGCCAGGGGCGCCCCCAGGTCCACCACCAGGGTGTGCAGCGCCAGCTCCCGCCGCACCACATGGGCGATCAGGGCGGGGCTCACGCCCGCCGGCAGGGGCGGCAGGGCATGGGGTCGGGGACCGTCGGGGCCGTTGATCAGCAGTTCCGCGTCGGCCGCGGCGGTTTGCCGTCGCGACTCCGCCGTGGCGCCGGCGGCCGAGATGCCCGGAATGGCGGCGGTGTCCGTGCCGGCCAGTAGCAGCAGCAGCTGGCTGGCCGGCCAGTTCCGCTGGATCCGGGCGCACCAGCGATCCGCCTGATCGGCCTCGCCGCAGAGCCGGTTCACCGGCGGGGGGCGTGGCGGCGGAGGGTCACGGCGGTCAGAGCGGATCGAGCGCGATCAGCGGACGCAGCTGGGGAGGAGGTTCGCCGATCGGAGCCTGCAGCTTCGGGAAGATCCAGTAGGCCACCGCGTGCAGGGCCAGCACGTAGATCAGGTTCTGCAGCAGGACCAGGGCCAGGGCGAGCGCCTGCACCTGCAGCAGATCGGGTACGACGCCGAGGTTGAGCAGGCCGGTGAGGCGATCCAGCAGCCCCGCGGCGGCGGTGGTGATCAGCACCCAGAGGTTCTCCCCCAGCAGCACCGACAGCACCGCCACCCGCACGAGGAAACCGGCGGCGCCGATCAGCAGACCCACGCCCCAGGTGAGCCACCAGCTCCAGCGCAGTGACCAGCCTCTCCCCAGCCAGAGGGCCAGCAGGCCGTAGGGAAAGATCACCAGGGGGCCGCGGATCGGCCCCATCAGCGCCACCAGCAGCAGCGCCGTCACCACCAGGCCTTCCCAGCCCGGCCGCCAGCCCTGGCGCAGCTGCAGCAGGGCGAGGGGCAACGGCAGCGCCAGCCGGAACAGCGCCCCGCCCACCGGCAGGTAATAGAGGCCGGCCCACAGCAGTGCCGTGGCGGCGGCCAGGTAGGCGGTTTCCACCAGCTGGCGCGCCTGGCGGGCGCTGAGCAGGGTCGAGCGGCCCGAGGCCCCGGAGGGCGGGGCGGCGGACCGCCTCGGGCTCGGTGGTGGCGGCGGAGAAGGCATGCGCGGGGCTCAGCGCGGCTCCGGCGCCGGAACGGCCTTCGGAGCTGCGGCCGGGGCTCCGGAGCTGGGGAGCCGTTCGATGGTTTCCACCTCGAAACTCACCCCCGCCGCCCGCAGCGCCTCGGTGACGGCTTCGGCCGGGGCGGATGGATCGGCGCCCGGCAGTTTCAGGGTCACCCGGTAGGGGACCGGGGCGCCTCCGGCGTTCGGCTTCGGAGGGCTCGGCTTGGTGGCCGTGGAGGAGGGGTCGGCCGGCGGGGGGGTGGCTGCCGCGCCGCTGGGGGCCGTTCCGCTCCCGGCGGCGGCTGGGGGCCGGGTAACCGCGGCTGTGGTGCCCGGGTCTGGCGATGGCGTCTCCGCTGGCGTCTCTGCGGGGGGCTCGAAGCTGTTCGAGAGCCTCTCGCCCAGGGGTGTGCCGGTGCAGCCCGCCAGCAGCAGCAGCCCGGAGCCCAGAATGCCCACCACCGGCCCCCGACAGGGGAATGGAGGGCCGGAGGGGGAGGCCATCAGCTGGAGGCGGCCCGGATGATCCGCACGGCACTTGCCCGGGGGCGCCCGCTCTTGGGTTTGGGGGCGGCAACGGGGTCAGCCGTCTTTGCGGCCTTGGCCGCTCTGGGCGCCTTGGTGGTGCCGGCCTTCGGCTTGTCCGCCTTCGCGGCCTGGGCCGTTTTGGCGGGTGTCCGCTTGGCGGTGGCGGCCTTGCGCCCCTTGCTCCCGCCACTGGCGGCTTTCGCGCTCAGCAGCTCCACCGCCTGCTCCAGGGTGATGGTCTCGGCGCTGGTGCCCTCCGGCAGAGAGGCGTTCAACTTGCCCTGCTTCACGTACAGGCCGTAGGGACCATCGAAGACCTGGATGGATTCGCCCTCTCCATCCCCGGCGGGGCTGCCCAGGTCGCGCAGGGCGGTGCGGCCGCCGCGGCCGCGCTTCGGCATGGCCAGAAGTTCGAGGGCCCGGCTGAGCCCCACCAGCAGCACGTCGTCCTCGGCCTTGAGGGAGCGATAGTCCTTGTCACCCTTTCCTTTGTCGTGGACGACATAGGGACCGAAGCGACCCAGGCCGGCCTGCACCTTCCCACCCTCGGGGTGCTCCCCGAGCAGCCGCGGCAGGCGCAGCAGACCGAGGGCGTCCTCGAGGGCGAGCTCCTCGGGCTTCACGCCCTTGGGCAGGGAGGCGCGTTTGGGCTTCGGGGTCTCGTCGCTGACCTGGCCCCGCTGCAGGTAGGGCCCATACTGGCCGAACAGGAGATAGATGGCCTCGCCGGTTTCGGGATCCTCGCCGAGGGCCTCCGGACCCTCGGCCTTCTGCCGCAGGATCAGCTCGGCATGGTCGGCATCCAGCTCGGCCGGGGTGATCTCGTTCGGCAGTGTGGCCTTCACCAGTTCCTCGTTGCCGTCCTCACCGACGCGCCTGGACTCCAGGTAGGCGCCGAAGCGGCCGATCCGCACCACGCAGGGCAGCCCTTCCAGGGCGATGGTGCGGGAGACGGTGGGATCGATGTCACCCTCCCGGCGCTGCACCTGGCTTTCCAGTCCGCTGTCGCCCTTGAAGAACTGGGTCAGGTAGGGAAGCCACTCCTCCTTGCCGGTGGAGATGTCGTCGAGGGTGCCCTCCATGCGGGCGGTGAAGCTGGTGTCCACCAGATCGGGAAAGTGCTCCTCCAGCAGACTGGTCACCGCGAAGGCCGTGAAGCTCGGCGTGAGGGCGTTGGCCTGCAGGGTGGCGTATCCCCGGTCGGTGATCGTACCGATGATGCTGGCGTAGGTGGAGGGACGACCGATGCCCTCCTTCTCCAGCATCTTCACCAGGGCGGCTTCGCTGTAGCGGGCCGGGGGCTGGGTCTGGTGGCCGAGGGCCTCCACCTCGCGACAGGCGGGGCGGTCGTCCGTCGCCAGGGCTGGCAGCAGCACTTCCTGACCCTCCAGCGCCGCTTCCGGATCGTCGCTCCCCTCCACGTAGGCGCGGAAGAATCCGGCGAAGTCGATGCGCTTGCCACCGGCCCGGAAGCGCGCCTCCCCCACCTCCAGCTCGACGTTGAGCAGGGTGAGCCGGGCGTCGGCCATCTGGCTGGCGACGGTGCGCTTCCAGATCAGCTCGTAGAGGGCGAGGTCCTTGCCGTCGAGCCCGGTGTCCTTCGGAGTGCGGAAGTGGTCCCCCGAGGGTCGGATGGCTTCATGGGCCTCCTGGGCATTGCGGGATCTGGTGCTGAACTGGCGCGGTGCCGGGCTCAGATACTCCGCTCCGTACTTCTCGCCGACGCAGGCGCGGGCTGCGGAGATGGCCTGGTCGGAGAGGTGCACCGAGTCGGTACGCATATAGGTGATGAAGCCGCGCTCGTAGAGCCCCTGGGCGGTGCGCATCGTGTCGCGGGCCGAGAGGCGCAGCTTGCGGTTCGCCTCCTGCTGCAGGGTGCTGGTGGTGAAGGGAGGAACCGGCTTGCGCACCGTGGGCTTCTCCTCCACCTGGGCCACCCGCCAGGGCTGGCGGGTGATGGCGTCCCGCAGGGAGCGGGCCTCCACCTCCTCCAGCAGCCGGGCCTTGCAGCCGGCCTTGAGCGCTCCGGTGGTCTCGTCGAAGTCGGCTCCGGCGGCGATCCGCTCGCCCCCGATGTGGGTGAGCCTGGCGTCGAAGCCGGTGCCGGCCTGCTCCAGCCTGGCCTTGAGATCCCAGTAACTGCCGCTGCGGAAGGCCCGCCGCGCCCGCTCCCGCTGCACCAGCAGTCGGACGGCCACCGACTGGACGCGCCCGGCCGAAAGGCCCCAGGCCACCTTCTTCCAGAGCAGCGGTGAGAGGGTGTAGCCCACCAGCCGGTCGAGGATGCGCCGGGTTTCCTGCGCATGGACCAGTTCCATGTCGAGCTCCCGGGTCTGCTCGAGCGCCCGGGCGATGGCGTCCTTGGTGATCTCATGAAACACCATCCGCTTGACCGGCACCTTGGGAGCGAGCAGCTGCAGCAGGTGCCAGCTGATGCTCTCCCCTTCCCGGTCCTCGTCGGTGGCGAGCAGCAGCCGGTCCGCTCCCTTGAGCGCGTCCTTGAGCTCCTTGACGATCTTCTTCTTGTCCTTCGGAACCACGTAGAGGGGCTCGAAGTGGTTGGTGGTGTTGACGCCCAGGTTGGCCCAGGTCTGGCCCTTGTAGGCGGCGGGGATCTCGCTGGCGCTGTTCGGCAGGTCGCGCACATGCCCCATCGAGGCCTCCACCCGGAACTCCTTCGGCAGGAATCCACGGATGGTGCGGGCCTTGGTGGGGCTCTCGACGATGACCAGGGTGTGCGCCACAGGCAGGCGGAAGACCGCTCCCTCTTTATCGCATCGGCGGCCCGGGATGCCGAACACGTTCCGCCAGCGCCGCTACAGTCCGCAGCACCGAGCCATCCCCAACACCAGTCATGACCGTGTTTTGCGCCATGTCGGCCGGGGCGGATCTGGGACTCACGGCCCTCCAGCTCAATGCCGGCGCCATTGCCCCGGAAAGTGCCGTGCTGGTGGCCCTGCTGGCCTGTCTGCTGGTGGATCTGGCTGGGGAGGAGGCGGCCAGCCGCTGGGTGCCCCCCATCTGCTATGGCGGGCTGGGCACGGCCCTGGTTCTGCTGGCCCTCCAGTGGAACGCCCCCCTCGAGCCCTCCTTCCTGGGCTCCTTCCTGGCCGACAACCTGGCGGTGGCGTTCCGGGGTGTCGTGGCGGCGTCCACCCTGCTGTCCCTGCTGATCAGCTGGCGGTACGTGGAGCGCAGCGGCACGCCAGTGGGGGAGTATGCCGCCATCCTGCTGGCCGCCACCCTCGGGGCCATGTTCCTGTGCGGTGCCACCGATCTGGTCAGCATCTTCATCTCCCTGGAAACGCTCTCCGTCTCCAGTTACCTGCTCTCGGGCTACATGAAGCGGGATGCCCGCTCGGGGGAGGCGGCTCTCAAATACCTGCTGGTGGGTTCGGCCGCGGCGGCGGTGTTTCTCTACGGCGCTTCCCTGTTGTACGGGCTCACCGGCGGTGAGACCAGCCTTGAGGCAGTGGGGCTGGCCCTGCAGACCAGCGCCACGCCGGTCACGGCCCTGGCCCTGGTGTTCGTGCTGGCCACGGTGGCCTTCAAGATCGCCGCCGTTCCCTTCCACCAGTGGACGCCGGATGTCTACGAAGGCTCCCCCACGCCGGTGGTCGCCTTCCTCTCAGTGGGCTCGAAGGCCGCCGGATTCGCCCTGGCACTGCGGCTTCTGGTGGGCTGTTTCGACAGCTTCGACGCCCAGTGGAAGCTGCTGTTCACCGTGCTGGCCGTGCTGAGCATGACCCTGGGCAACGTGGTGGCCCTGGCCCAGACCTCCATGAAGCGGATGCTGGCCTACAGCTCGATCGGTCAGGCGGGCTTCGTGATGATCGGCCTGGTCTGCGGCACCGAGGACGGCTTCGCTGCCATGGTGCTCTACATGGCGGCCTACCTGTTCATGAATCTGGGCGCCTTCGCCTGCATCATCCTGTTCTCGCTGCGCACCGGCAGCGATCGCATTTCCGACTACGCCGGCCTGTACCAGAAGGATCCCCTCATCACCCTGGGCCTGAGCCTCTGCCTGCTCTCCCTGGGCGGCATCCCCCCGATGCTGGGCTTCTTCGGGAAGATCTACCTGTTCTTCGCCGGCTGGGCCGATCAGCAGTACCTGTTGGTGGTGGTGGGCCTGATCACCTCGGTGGTGTCGATCTACTACTACATCTCTGTGATAAAGATGATGGTGGTGAAGGAGCCCCAGGAAGCCTCCGACGTGGTCAAGTCCTATCCCGCCATCAGCTGGAACCTGGCCGGGATGCAGCCGCTGCGGGCCGCCCTGGTGGGCTGTGTGCTGGTCACGGCCATCGGTGGGGTGCTCTCCAATCCCCTGTTCACCTGGGCCAACGGGGCCGTCAGCGGCACCCCCATGCTCCAGCACGCGATCGCCGCGTCCGCGTCCGCCGCCGCGGCCCTGGGATGATCACGCTTCCGCGCCCCGGCCTGGAGTCCTTGCCCGATCCGGCTCCCGCCTTCGAGGGTCCCGTCGCCAGCCTGGAGCACGTCAGCAAGATCTACGGGGAGGGAGACACCGAGGTGCGCGCCCTCGACGACCTCTCCCTCACCGTTCAGCCGGGTGATTATCTCGCCGTGATGGGCACCTCCGGGTCCGGCAAGAGCACGGCGATGAACATCCTGGGCTGTCTGGACCGCCCCAGCAGCGGCAGCTACCGGCTGCGGGGCACGCCGGTCGAGCAGCTCGATGACGATCAGCTGGCCGATCTGCGCAACCGCAGCCTCGGCTTCGTCTTCCAGCAGTTCCACCTGCTGCCCCAGATGAGCGCGCTCGAGAACGTGATGCTGCCGATGGTCTATGCGGGGGTGGGGGCGGGCCGACGCCGCGAGCAGGCCCGGGCGGCCCTCGAGCGAGTGGGTCTGGCCAATCGGCTGGGTAACAAACCCAATGAGCTCTCCGGAGGCCAGCAGCAACGGGTGGCCATTGCCCGCGCCATCATCAATCACCCGGCCCTGCTCCTCGCCGACGAGCCCACCGGCGCCCTCGATTCACGCACCACCCAGGAGGTGCTGGCGATCTTCGATGACCTGCACGCCCAGGGCATGACCGTGGTGATGGTCACCCATGAGGACGAAGTGGCGGCCCGTGCTGAACGGGTGGTGCACTTCCGCGATGGTCACATCGACGCCTGAGCGCCCTCGGTCCTGCGGCTGTCCGGATTCAGCCCGCGCTGGGGGGGCGCTCAAGGGACTGGAGCAGCTGGCCCATCAGCAGAGCGATGGCATCCTGCCCGCCGGTCAGCTGGCTGCCTGGATCGAGCTGGCCCGGATCCACTGCCACCCAGCCGCCGGCCTCGGGTAGCCGCAGCTCGAAGTGCAGGTGGGGACCCGTGCTCAGACCCGTGCTGCCGACCCGCCCCACCACCACGCCCTGATTCACCCATTCCCCCTCCTTGACGTACAGCTCAGAGAGGTGGCCGTAGAGGGTGCGCCGCAGGGGGCGCTGGTGTTCGATCTCCACCGCCAGCCCGTAGCCCCCTGCCACGCCGCTGCTCACCACCCGCCCGGAGAGGGCCGCCACCACCGGGGTGCCTTCTGGGGCGGCCAGATCCTTGCCGGCATGCATCAGCCAACTGCCCAGCACCGGATGGAGCCGCCAGCCGAAGCTGCTGGTGGTGACGGCGGAACCGATCAGGGGAAAGAGCAGGCTGCGGTTCCCGTTACCGGCCAGCGGAGAAGGTCGGGGTGTGACGCGGAAGACTTCGCTGAGGCTGAAGCTGCCACCGGCTCCTGAGAGCAGGGCGGAGACCGGCACTGTGATCGGGGGCAGGGGCAGGCCATCGCCGCCGATGCGCCCCAGTCCCGCCAGGCCCGCGACCGCCAGGGCGGGGTCCTGGCGGTCGATGCCGTTCGGCCCGCGCCAACGGACCGAGATGCCGATCCGGCACTCCTGTTCGGAGAGGGCGCCGCTGCGACAGGCCTGTTGGTGGGCCGGAACGCTGGTGGGCCGCCGCGCCTCGGCCGAGCGCACCCGGGCCCGTTCAGCCGGGGTCACCACCCCCTGGCGCACCAGCTCATCGAGGGACTGGTCGAACCGGGGGGCCTGGGTGCTGGGGATCTGCTCCAGGCTCGGGCGCAGGGGCTGGGGTGAGGCGGCGGTGCTGGGGGTCGCCCTCCCGGGCGACGGAGCTGCCGCCGCCGGGGCAGGCAGCGGGGGGGGTTGGGGAACCGCCAGGGCTGGGGGCCTGGCCGGCGTGGCGGCCCCGGTGGGGGTCGGGACCGATGACGCCGCCGGTTGGGGTTGGGCCAGCTGGGCCCAGCTCAACGGGGGTCCCACCAGCGTGGCGGCGCCGCAGACCAGCGTGGGCAGCAGGGGAAGGCGGCGCAAACGGTGGAAGAAATCAAAGTGGTGAAAGCCTAGAAACCCCCGGCGAGGGGAGCAAGGCCGGAGGTGGCGCCCTCAGAACCGGCGGCGCAACGTTGTGCGCCGATCCCCCAGCGCCAGCACCAGCCCCCCGTCGGCTTCGAGCCCCAGGACCTGCCAGCGTGCTCCCTGCCACTCCAGGCCCCCGGGAGGTCGCCGCAGCCGCCGCTCGGCGGCGGCACGCACCGTTTCGGGCTCGCCGCTGTGGGCCGTCGCCCACTCCAGGGCGGCCAGCACCCGCGCCGCCAGTGCCGCCGGTTCGCTGGCGGCGGATCGGCGCCCCAGGGCTTCCGCCACGCTGATCCCTCCTGGCGGCACCCGGTTGCGGCCGTTCAGTCCGATCCCGAGCCGTGCCTGCTGGACCCCTCCGCCGCGCCAGCGCAGCCGCGGCAGCAGGCCGGCCAGCTTCCGCCCGTCCACCAGCAGATCGTTGGGCCACTTGAGCTCCACCTCCAGACCCAGCGCCTCGAGTTCCGCCGCCAGGCCCGCGGCGGCCGCCAGGGCCGGGGATGCTGCCGCCCCGGGTGGCTCCAGCCAGGGCAGGACGGCGCTCATCCACACCCCTCCGGCCGGGGATTCCCAGCGCCGGCCCCGCTGTCCGCGGGCGAAACGCTGACGGCCGGCCAGCAGCGCCAGCGGGCAGGGGCACCCTGCGCCGGCCAGCCGACGGTCCAGCCAGGTTTCCGTGCTGCCACAGACCGGCCGCCACTCCAGACGCCAGGGCAGCGGTGCCATCCCCTTCCCCTGCCGGGCCGCCAGGATCCGGCCGATCACGGCGGGATCAGCTCCCCAGGCTGCCCAGCCAGCCACCGATCCGACCGGCCCCGGCCACCAGGTCTTCACTGGGATGGACCAGGGCGAGGCGCACCCAGCCCTCACCGGCTGCCCCGAAGCCGTTGCCAGGGGTGAGGGCCACTCCGGTGGACTCCAGCAAGGCCGCGCAGAAGGACTCCGAACCCAGCTGGAGCGCCCGGGCCTCCGGCGGCAGGGCGAGCCAGAGGTAGAGGGCCATCGATGGCCGCCGCACCGGCCAGCCGGCGGCCTCCAGGGCCGCCGCCATTCTGTCCCGGCGTTCCCGGTAGACATCCCGCAGCCGCTCCGGCCACTCCGGCGCCTGCTCGAGGGCGGCGATCGCTCCGCTCTGCAGGGCCAGCGACTGGTTGAAATCCACCACCCCCTTGAGCTGCCGCAGGGCCGTGATCAGGGGCTCGGCACCGATCGCGAAGGCCAGGCGGAATCCCCCCAGGCACCAGCTCTTGGAGAAGGAGAAGAATTCGATCCCCACCTCTCGCCAGCGTGGATGGCGCAGCAGTGCCGGGGCCTCGCCCTCGAGGGCCAGATCCACGTAGGGATTGTCGTGGGCGAAGACGACGCCGTGCCGCCGCGCCCGTTCGGCGGCCTCGTCCACCCAGTCCTGGTGGCCGACGGTGGCGGTGGGGTTGTGGGGAAACCCCAGCACCATCAGCTTCAGCTGGTCCCAGGTGCTGTCACTGAGGCTGTCGAACAGGGGCCGCCAGCCCTGGGCGGCCTGCAGGCTCAGAACGTGGGTCTGGGCGGAGGCCAGTTGGAGACCCCCCCGATGGGAGGGGTAGTAGGGGTCGAGCAGCAGGGCGGCATCGCCAGGATTCAGCACCGCCAGCGGCAGATGGGCCGTCCCTTCCTGGGACCCCACCAGCAGCAGCACTTCGGTCTCTGGGTTGACCCGGGCGTCAAAGCGCCTCCGGGCCCAGGCCGCCACCGCTTCGCGGAAGGGCAGCGTGGCGGCATGGAGGCAGTAGGAGGCGCTGGAGGGTTCGGCCAGCGCCGCGGCGATGGCGGCGATGGCCACCGGCGGTGGCAGCAGATCAGTGGAGCCCAGCGAGAGGTCGAGCAGGGGGGGGCGAACCTCCGTCGGGTCCGGCCGGGCCCGCCGATAGGCGGCCTTGCGCAGGTCATTGCGGGCGAACACCCCATGGCCCAGCCGGGCCACCCGCTCAGAGGTGGGCATCCAGGAAAGCCTGCAGCTGGGGCTTGGCCATGGCGCCCTCGTGACGGGCGAGTTCCGTGCCGGCCCGGAAGAGGATCAGGGTCGGCAGCCCCTGGATCTTCTGGGAGTCGCGGCTGATGGGGTTGGGGTCTGCCTCAAGCTTGCCGACGGTCAGCCGGTCGCCGTAGGTGCTGGCGGCCCAGTCCATCAGGGGGGCCATCAGCCGGCAGGGACCGCACCAGGACGCCCAGACATCCACCAGAACCGTGCCCGGGGCAGCAAGCACCTCAGCCTCGAAATTGGCATCGGTGAAGATGGCGACGGCCACGGATCCGGATCGGCTGAGGCGATTGTATGGATTCACCGGCCGCGTCCCGACTCAGAGCTTGTCGATCGAGCGCTTCAGCTCCTCGAGTTCGGCGTTCACCTCCGCCACCTGGACCGGTTCGAGCTGGGGTGCGGGGCTGTCGGGCGGCAGCATCGGCGCCGCCGCGGCTCCGCCTTCGAGGCGGTTCTTGAGGGCGGCGAGCTCGTCGTCCACATCGCTGCCGCCTTCGAGGGCGGCGAACTGGCTCTCCAGGTCCGCACCGGCCAGCTCGGCGGCCGCCTGGCTGCGGGCCTCCAGGGCCTGCACCTTCTCCTCCATCTGCTCGAAGGCGGCCATCGAGGAGTTGGTGCCCAGATTCCCGACGGCGCTCTGCAGCTGCTCCTGGGCCTGGGCGGCCTGGGCCCGGGCCTTGAGCATGTCCTTCTTGGTCTTGGCCTCGGCGATCTTGCTCTCGAGCGCCACCAGGCTGCGCTTCAGGGTGTCCACCTGGCCGGCCTGGCCATTCAGCTGCTTGTTGAGGGCGGTGGCGGTTTCCTCGTAGGTCTTGCGGCGGCTGAGGGCCTCGCGGGCCAGATCTTCATCGCCCTTCTTGAGGGCCAGTTCGGCCCGTTCGTACCAGGTCTTGCTCTGGGCCTCGGCCTGCTCGGCCTGGTTCTGGATCCGCTTCTGGCCAGCGATGGCGGTGGCCACGGCCTGGCGCAGCTTCACCAGATCGGACTGCATGTCCGTCACCGACTGGTCCAGGATCTTGGCGGGATCCTCGGCCTTGCTGACCAGGTCGTTGAGATTGGCGCGCAGCAGGCGGCTGAGCCGGTCGAAGAAGCCCATGGGTCAAGGCGGGGGCAGACTGGAGGGTAGCCGCTACGGCCGGACCCATCCGTACCGGTTGGACGCGCCACACCTCCGTACCCTCTGGCGATGGCCATCGCCCCCCGCGACCAGACCCGCCGGATCGGTTCGGTGCAGGTGCTCATGGGCGCCGCTCCCGCGCCGGCCGAAGGGCTCGCCACCTGCCTGGAGCGGCTCAGGAGCGCGTGGACGCGGGAGGGACGGCTGGCCGCCCTGTGGCAGGCCTGGCCACGGTTGGCCGGTCCCCAGTTGGCTCCCCACTGTCGTCCCCTGACACTCCGCGGTGGAGTGCTCACGGTCGGGGCCACCGAGCCCCAGTGGCTTCAGGCCCTGCGATACAACCGCCATCAGTTGCTCGGGGCCCTAAGGGGGGCTGGCTTCAGTGTCCGGGATCTGCGCTTTCAGCAGCACCATCCCGGGGCCGTGCCCGGGCCCGGCAGTGAGGATACCGCCCGGGTCTGGGCGGCCCACCCCAGCCGCATCGACGTGCATGGCCTGGCCACCTGTCCGGCCTGCGGCTGCCCGGCGCCGGCCGGTGAACTCGAACGCTGGAGCCGTTGCGGGCTCTGCCACCGCAATCCACCGGCGGCGGGCGAGCCTCAGTAGCGCTCCGGTACGGGCTTCTCCCAGGTGGGCTGGGCTCCGGCGGCCCTGAGTTCGGCGGCCCGCCCCTCCAGCCGGGAGCGGTCCAGGCGCCAGAGGCGGTAGATCCCCTGACGGGCCAGTTCCGTCGGTTCCAGGCCCTGCCAGTGGGGCCTTCCGGCCGTGGTCTGGTCGATCACCACCAGCACGGTGGGCTGCTCGCTGCGGCTGCTGGGGGTGAGGCCGGCGCGGCGCTCCCGGCTGAGGCGCTCGGCCAGGTTCACCAGCGCCTGGGTGGAGAGGCCTTCGTAGAGGACCACCTGTCCGCTGTAGTAGTGCAGGGAGGGTTTGAGGATGCCCACCATGGCCAGGGGCTCGTTCGGCGCCGCTTGCTGTGCTGCCGCCGCGGCCATCTGACGCACCGGCAGGCCCCGGATCCCATCCCCCAGCGACCACATCGGCAGCAGCGCCAGCAGATGGAAGGCCACCGCTGGAAGCTGCAGCCCCAGCAGCCAGCCGGCCGGCGGTCGCCGTTGCAGGGTCAGCCCCAGCCCCAGCAGGGCCGCCAGGGTCCAGAACCCCGCCGCCCGAAGCACCAGGCCGCTGGCCAGCAGGCGGGCCGGCAGGGTCGGCATCTCCGGATCCTGGATGAGGGGCACCCAGAGCGACGCGGCCCAGAGCCCCGCCGCCAGCACGACTGTGAGCAGCACGGTGCCGGCGGCGGCGATCCGGTCCCCGTTGAGGCGGGAGCCCGCGTTCGGGTCCTCACCGTCCTGGGCGGCCAGGGCGATCAGGATGCCGGCGGCCGGGGTGGCCGGCAGCCAGTAGCTGGGCAGCTTGGTGGCCGCCAGGGTGAAGAACAGCAGCACGGCCAGCAGCCAGCAGGCGGCGAAGCAGCGCAGGGAGTGGGCTCTGGGGGTGACGGTGGGCGAGGCCGCGGGCATGGAGGTGGCCGTCCGGGGGAGCGGAGCCAGCCCCCGGACCAGGCCCAGCAGCAGCAGGGGCGTGAACGGCAGGCTGGCCACCACCAGCACCGGGGCGAAGTACCACCAGGGCTGGAGATGGTCGTTCACCACGGAGGTGAAACGCTCCAGGTTGTGGTACCCGAAGAAGCTGCTCAGGAAGGGGCTTCCCTCCTGCAGCAGCGCCAGCAGGAACCAGGGCCCCGCCAGGGCAGCGGTGAGCAGCAGGCCCTTCAGGGGCCGCAGGCGCCGCCACAGCGGCCCCAGGGTGCGGCAGCGCCAGCCAAAGCCCAGCAGCGTCAGGCCGGCCAGGGCCAGCGCCACCGGCCCCTTGGCCAGTACCGCCAGGCCCAGGATCAGCCAGGCTGGCCACCAGGGTCGCTCCGGCTGGGCCCAGCACTGCCAGAACAGCAGGAGACTCACCGCCAGGCAAGCGCTGAACAGGGCATCGCTGACGGCGATGCGGCCCCAGAGGAGCACCAGGGGGGAGAGGGCGAAGGCCAGGGCCGCCATCAGCGCGGTGCGGCCCGGCCGTTGGGGCTGGCTGAGGCGGCCGCCTCGGTGGGACGGCTGGGGCCAGCGATCGAGGGTCCAGGCAAGGCTCAGCATCACCGCCACGGTGGCCAGGGCGGAGGGCATCCGGGCCGCCCAGGTGCCGAGGGGATTCCACTGCGCCTGGCCGGGCAGGGCATAGCCCAGGCCCATGAGCCAGTACACCAGCGGTGGTTTGTCGTAGCGAGCCAGGCCGTTGACCTGGGGGATCAGCCAGTCACCACGCTCGACCATGCTCCGCGCCGAGGCGGCGAACAGCGGTGGGGTCTCGTCGACCAGGCCGGTGTTGCCCAGCTGCCAGAGGAACATCGCCACCCCCAGGGCCAGGGTGAGGGCCAGCAGACCCAGGCGGCGCCTGGTCGATCGGGCCCCATCCGGGGAGCGGGCAGGGGGCACGGCTGGCAGGTGATGCGCAGCGAACCTACGCCGTGTCGAGGCCATCCCGCAGCCAGGTCTCGATCCGGGCGGCGAAGGCCTCACGGGAGGCGTGCCGCTCCACCCAGCGGCGGCAGGCCCTCCGGTCGAGGGCCTCGGCGGCGCTGCAGGCAGCGGTCAGAGCTCCCACATCGTCGGGAGGCACCAGCAGGCCATTGAGGCCCGGCTCGATCAGTTCGGCGGGCCCGCCGCGGCGGTAGGCCACCACCGGCACTCCGCAGGCCATCGCCTCGACCACCACGTTGCCGAAGGCCTCAGTCCACTTCGGCGTGTTGAGGAGCACCCGACAGCCCCCCAGTTCCTCCTGCAGCCGCGCGGTGGGCAGGAAGCCACGCCACTCGATCGTTCCCGGCGGAACCGTGGCCTCGACCGCGGCGGCATAGGCCGGGTCCTCCCGCACCCCCCAGACGATCAGGCGGAGGCCGAGGCGCGCGGCGGCGGCGGCGGCATCCTCGAGCCCCTTTTCCGGGGCGACCCGGCCGGCCCAGCCCAGGCGGGGCTCCGGGTCGGGCTCGGGGCGGAATCGGTAGGTGCCCAGATCGAAGCCGTTGCCCAGCAGCCGCGGCGGCTCCGGCAGAGCGAAATCGGCGGCCTGGGCGGCGGTGTGGAAGGCGAGCCGGCGCGGGTCCCAGCGGGCGACCGAGGCGATCACCCCATCCATCGCCTCCGCCACCGATCCCATACTCACCAGATGGAACAGGGGTGTGGAGCAGCGGGGGGTCAGCCAGAACGGCAGCCAGTCGTAGCCGAGATTGACGATGGCGTCGAAATCGCCGGCCCGCTCCAGCGCCCGCTCCCACAGCGCCGGCAGCAGACCGGCGGCGGGAATCTGCACGGGGGCGTCACGGCGCTGGTGCTGCCAGCTGGGCTGGTCCGCCCCCGTGGCGCACCAGAGTTCGGCGCCCCCACAGCCCGGCGGCAGGCACGAGCCCGCGGCGGCGAGCACGGTCAACCGGTGCCCCCGCCCGATCAGCCCGGCCACCAGGGAGGCGAGCGTGAGCTCCACCCCCCCGCCCCGGCCGCTGCCGAGGGCTCCCACCGGGGTGCTCACCACCAGCAGCCGCAGGGGCGGGGGGCTCATGGCTCCACCGGGGCGGGGGAGAGCCACAGCCGCTGGCGCTGGTTGATCAGCAGCACCGAGACCAGGGCCAGGCCCACCCCCAGCCATTGCAGCGGCCGCAGGCGCTCATCGAGCAGCAGCAGACCGCAGAGCAGGGCGAACACCGGCGTGAGGAAGGTCAGGGAGGTGAAGCCGGTGAGGTCCCCCCGGCTGGCGAACCAGAAGAACAGGCCATAGGCCAGGGCGCTGCCCAGCAGGCTGGCGTAGGCCATCAACGTCCAGTCCAGGGCGGTCCAGGCCGGCCAGAAAGGGACGGCGGCCGGATCCAGCCAGGGGCCGATGGCCGAGGCGGCCAGCAACGGGACTCCGCCGATCACCAGGTGCCAACCGGTCACCGCGACGGGATCACTGTGGCGGGTGGCGTAGCGGCAGAGCACGGTGCCCACGGCCATCGCCACCGCCGCCCCCAGCATCCAGAGTTCGCCATGGCTCCAGGGCCGCAGGCCGGCGGCCGCCGGACCATCCAGCCACCAGTGGCGCAGCAGGGGGGCCGGGAGGCCCAGGCAGAGAATGCCGACCAGGCCGAGGGCCAGCCCGAACCAGCCCACCGGATTGATCGCTTCGCCGAACAGGGTGCGGGCCAGCAGGGCCACCAGCAGGGGCTGGGAGTCGATCAGCACCGAGCCGAGCCCGGCTCCGGTCTGCGCCAGTCCCCGGGCCAGCAGGCCCTGAAACAGGGCGCCGTTCACCAGGGCGAAGGCCAGGAGCCAGGCCCGGTCGGCCGGGGCCACGGCCAGGGAGCGTCCCAGCGCGACCGCCGCCAGCAGCACCACCAGGCCGGCCGGCAGCAGCCGCATCCAGGCCAGGGTGAGCGGAGAGGCGCCGGCCAGCAGCGGAGTCATCGCTGCCATCGCCGTGCCCCAGAGGGCGAACGGCAGAAGCATCGCCAGCCAGCGCAGAAAAGGGGTCATGGAAGGGGCCGACGGTGACCTTTTTAAGATCCAGCGATTCCGACCTGGATTCCATGCCCTGGCCCTGGCGCCGCAAGTCCCGAAAACGCATGGCCCGCGTCGCGATCGAGGGGGCCATCGTCGGGGCGACCCGGGAGCGGGTGGTCAAGGCCCTCCGCCAGGTGGAGGAGCGGGAGTTCGCCGCCCTGCTGCTGCGCATCGACAGTCCCGGCGGCACCGTTGGGGACAGCCAGGAGATCCATGCCGCGATCGGCCGCCTGCGCGGCAGGGGATGCCATGTGGTGGCCAGCTTCGGCAACATCTCCGCCTCGGGCGGGGTCTACGTGGGGGTGGCCGCCGAGCGGATCGTGGCCAACCCGGGCACGATCACAGGCTCGATCGGAGTGATCCTGCGGGGCAATAACGTCTCGAAACTGCTCGAGCGCATCGGCATCAGCTTCGAAACTGTCAAGAGCGGTCTCTACAAGGACATTCTCTCCCCCGACCGTGCTCTCACGCCCGCCGAGCGGGAGCTGCTGCAGGACCTGATCGATTCCAGCTACGGCCAGTTCGTGGCGGCGGTGGCGGCGGGACGGAATCTGAGCGAGGAGGTGGTGCGCCGCTTCGCTGACGGGCGGGTCTTCAGCGGCGCCCAGGCGTTGGAGCTGGGTCTGGTGGACGCCCTTGGCGATGAGGAGGCGGCCCGGCGGCTGGCGGCCCAGCTCGCCGGCCTGGATGAGGAGAAGACCCGGCCGGTGAACCTGGGCCGACCCAGCAGGCGCCTGGCCGGTCTGCTGCCGGGCCGGAACCTGTTCGGGGCCGTCCAGCAGGCCCTCAGCCTGGAGTTGGCCTGGTGTGGCCTTCCCCTCTGGCTCTGGCGGCCATGAGCGACGGGCAGACCCTGCGGGCCCTGCGGGGAGCCACCACGGCGGCTGCCAACACCGCCAACGCCATCGAGCTGGCGGTGAGCGAACTGCTGGCGACGCTGATCGAGCGCAACGGACTGGATGGCAGCCGTGTGCTCTCGGTCACCTTCTCGGTGACCGCCGATCTCGACGCCTGCTTCCCCGCCGCCGTCGCCCGTCGCCACACCGGCTGGGACGCCGTGGCCCTGCTCGATTGCCAGCAGATGGCCGTGGCGGGCGATCTGCCCCGCTGCATCCGGCTGCTGGCCCATGCCTGGATGGAGGCGGATCGGGATCCGGTTCATCCCTATCTGCAGGACGCGGCCCGACTGCGGCCAGACAGATCCTGTCATCACTGACAGCTGCCCGGCTGCACCCATCGGGCGCCCGCACCGGTCGCACGGCCTGAGAATGGGAGTGTGCGGCCAGCCGGCGCCGGCGACAACTCCGGTCGACCCAGAGCCCCCGCTCTGTCCCCACCAGCCCCCGCAGACCCCCCCGAATGTCCCTCCAGTACCAACGCCCGCAGCGCTGCCGGGTGCGGCGCTCCCTGCGGAGCCGCTTCGCCCATCTCGGTGCGGCCGCCGGCGTGGGTCTGGCTTCCCTGCTCAGTGGCCTGAGCCTTGGCATGGCACCGCCGGCCCAGGCCCAGGGCACTCCGTCGCTGCTGGAATTCCGCTGGGACAACAACCGCGATTACCGCCGTCTCTACTACTTCATCACCGAAACCTCCCGGAACAAGCGGTCGGAGTATTACCTGATCCTGCGGCCGAAAGACCGCAACACCGCCATCCTCAAGCTCACCGTGGCAGTGCCGGACAACTTCGACGCCCGGATCGATCCGGAGAGGGTCAAGCTCTGCGTCATGAAGGAGGGGGGCATGCTCTCCCGCACCCGTTGCGAGGAGGAGATTCCCGCCGTGATCGAGGTCACCGCCGGGGGCGGGGCGATCGAGATTTTCCCGGAGAGGCCGATTCCCACCGAGTCCACCATCGGCGTCTACATGTCGATCTTCAATCCGTTCAACATCGGCATGTATCAGTTCAACGCCCTGGCCGAGGCCCCGGGCGATGTGCCCTTCGCCGGTTATCTGGGCAGCTGGCTGATCCAGATCGATCCCGGGATCGAGTGACCGGCGGGCTGATACGTTGAATCCACGACACCGGGCGAGACGCCGAACGGCACCATGACCAAGCGCACATTGGAAGGAACGAGTCGCAAGCGCAAGCGGGTGTCGGGATTTCGCGTGCGGATGCGCTCCCACACCGGCCGCCGCGTGATCCGCACCCGCCGCCGCCGGGGCCGGGCCCGCCTCGCCGTTTAGCTCCCTTCCCGCCTGAGGCGCCTGTCCCCATGGCCCTGCCCAGGGACCAGCGGCTGCGTGGAGAGCGGGCCTTCCATCACCTGTATCGGAGGGGCCGCCGCTACCAGGGCACCTATCTGGTGCTGCACATGGTGGTGGGGGACCCGGCGCTCCTGAGCCATCCGCTTGGCCTGCGTCCGGCCAGTCCCTGTCGCTGCGCGGTCGTGGTCAGCACCAAGGTGAGCAAGCGGGCCGTGCGGCGCAACCGGCTGCGACGCCTGCTGCACGGCTGGCTGAGTGACCGCTGCCGAGGCTGGCCGGAGGCCCGTCAGGGCCTCTGGGTGATGCTTGCCCTGCGGCCGGGAAGCCTCGACGCCAGCCCCGAGACCTTGCTGGGAGAATGTGAGGAGCTGTTTCGCCAGGCGGGCCTGAACCCATGACTCCCGATGCACCCGTCGCGGCCTCCGGGGCCACCCCACCGATCGAGTCCGTCTTCTATGAGGGCGGTCCGGCCCGGGGCGATCTGGTCCTCAACCTGCTGTTCGGCCTCACCCTGATCGGCCTGCCCTTCGCGGTGGGAGCGATCGTGCGTGCCCTCTGGCTGCGCTTCCGCATCACCAGCCGCCGCATCTCCGTGAGCGGCGGCTGGCTGGGCCGCGACCGCACCCAGGCGGCCTACGGCCAGATCCGCGAAGTGCGCTCGGTGCCCCGGGGCTTCGGAGCCTGGGGAGACATGGTCCTGATCCTGAGCGACGGCGCCCGGCTGGAGATGCGCTCGGTTCCCCGCTTCCGCGAAACCGAAGCCTTCATCCTCGAGCGGATGGCTGCCCGTGGCGGCGGATCCGGCCGCCCCGCCGCCACGGGCAGCCGTGGCTTCGCCGATCCGGAGGTGGCCAGTGCCTGACCCGGGGGGCCGGGCCCCGGGCTCCCCGGTCCCGGCTTCGCTCCTGCTCGGGCACACTGAGCCCACTCCCCCCACTTTCGCCGCCTCCCTGCTGTGATCGGCTACATCTCCGACAACCTGCTGCTCCCCATCCTCGATTTCTTCTACGGGCTGGTGCCGAGCTACGGGCTGGCGATCATCGCCCTCACGGTGGTGATCCGGCTGGCCCTCTTCCCCCTCAGCGCCGGCTCGATCCGCAGCGCCCGCCGTATGCGCATCGCCCAGCCGGTGATGCAGAAACGGCAGGCGGAGATCAAGAGCCGCTATGCCAGCAATCCCCAGAAGCAGCAGGAGGAGCTGGGCAAGCTGATGAAGGAGTTCGGCAGTCCCCTGGCGGGGTGCCTGCCCCTGCTCGTGCAGATGCCGATTCTGTTCGCGCTGTTCGCCACCCTGCGGGGCTCACCCTTCGCCGATGTGCCCTACACCCTCAACCTCAAGGTGCTCCCCTCCGAGCAGATCGCGGCAGTGGACATCAAACCGTTCAACAGCGCCAGCCATTCCATCTTCATCACCACCACCAGCCATGTGCCCGTGATCGCCTCCCTGGAGACCGGCACCCGGCTGGGGATCGGCGACACCGCCCAGGTGGAATTCCACACCAAGGAGGGGCAGCCGTTCCAGGACGTGCTCTCCGGCATCAACAACGGGGAGTCCTTCCTGCCCCGCTGGACCGTGAGCAAGGGGGATGGTGTGGTGCGCGTCAGTGACAGCGGCCGCATCGAAGCCCTTTCGGCGGGGGATGCCACCGTGGAGGCCACCATCCCAGGGCTTGCCGCCCGCAGCGGCTTCCTGTTCATCAAGGCCCTCGGCCAGGTGGGCTTCTACACCGAAGGGGCCGTCAACTGGGACATCGCCATACTGGTCGGGGCCTTCGGCGCCAGCCTGTTCATCTCCCAGATCCTCTCAGGACGGGGCATGCCGCCCAATCCGCAGCAGTCCACTGCCAACAAGATCACACCGGTGATGATCACCGGGATGTTCCTGTTCTTCCCGCTGCCGGCCGGCGTTCTGCTCTACATGGTGGTGGCCAACATCTTCCAGGCCCTGCAGACGTTCCTGCTCAGCCGGGAGGCCCTCCCCGAGAATCTGCAGGAGATCCTCGACCAGCAGCTCAGCCAGCAGACCGTCACGGTGGCCACCGCCGGCGGGGGGGGGGGGCGGCTGCCCTTCGAGCCCAAGGGCAAGAAGTGATGGAGCGGAGTCGGTCCCCCCAGCCCGACCCGCGCCGCCCCCTCAAGCCGGTGCCCCTCCAGGAGCTCCGGCTTCTGGCCGAGGGCCGCCGCTGGCGCGTTGATCAGCGCCTGGACGAACTGGCCAGCCTCACCCCGGTGCGGGGCACCCTGGCCGTGCGCCACACCGGCCAGGTGCTGGAGGTGGAGGGCGATGCCAGCACGAGCATCACTCTCTGCTGCGACCGTTGCCTGCGGCCCTTCCACCAGGTCCTGGCGTTCCGCACCCGGGAGCTGATCGGGCTGGGGGAGGCCGACCCGTTCGATCTCGAAGGGCTCGACGACGGCCTCTGTGACCAGCTCGATCCCCGTGGCAGCTTTGATCCGGCCCGCTGGCTCTTCGAGCACCTGAGCCTGCAGCTGCCCCTGCGGAACCACTGCGGCCCGGCCTGTCCCGGTCCATGTCGTCCGCCCGGTTCCCCGGCGGCCGCCGGAGCAGCGGGGGACTTGATCGACCCCCGCTGGGCATCCCTGAGACCGTTGCGATGAGCGAGGCCTGGACCGACCAGCTCGATCTGCTGATCCGGGCCCGCGCGCCGATCCTCTGGATCCGCAGTCCCGAGGAGGAGCGGATCGAGACCCTGCTGCGGGAGGCGTCCCAGCGGCTCGGCCAGCGCCTGCTGCTGCGCTGGGATTTCGTCGAGGGTCTGCAGGGGCTCCCCAACCGGGTGGGGGAGGCGGTGCGCAACCCGATGGCGGCCCTGGAGGCGATCGAGACCCTCCCCCCATCCCAGTCAGCGATCCTGCTGCTGCTCGACTTTCACCGCTACTGCGATGACGCCGGCATCTGCAGGCGGCTGCGCAATCTCGCCGCAAGCCTGCGCCAGAAGCCGCGCACCGTGGTGATCACCGCTCCGGAATGGCAGGTGCCCCGGGAACTGGAGGAGTGCCTCACCATCCTCGATCTGCCCCTGCCCACGGCCACGGAGATCCGCTCGCTGCTGGAGAGCATCGGCGGCGCCTGCGGTCATCCCCTCGCGTCCGGGGTGCTCGAGCAACTCACCCATTGCTGCAGCGGCCTCACCGAGCAGCGCATCCGCCAGGTGGCGGCCCGGGCCCTGGCCCGACGCGGCCAGCTGGGGGAGCCGGATCTGGCCGAAGTGCTCGAGGAGAAGCGCCAGTCGATCGCCCGCAGCGAGCTGCTGGAGTACTGCCCCACCGAAGCGAGCCCCGCCGACATCGGTGGTCTGGAGGCGCTCAAGCTGTGGTTGGAGCAGCGGCGGCTGGCCTTCAGTGACGAAGCGGAGCGTTACGGTCTGCCGCTGCCCCGCGGCGTGCTGCTGGTGGGCCCCCAGGGCACGGGGAAGTCGCTGACGGCCAAGGCGATCGCCCACAGCTGGGCCATGCCCCTGCTGCGCCTCGATGTGGGGCGGTTGTTCGCGGGCCTGGTGGGGGCCAGCGAGGCCCGGACCCGCGACATGATCCGTCGCGCCGAAGCCATGGCGCCCTGTGTCCTCTGGATCGATGAGATCGACAAGGGGTTCGGCGGCGACAGCCGCAGCGACGGCGGCACCAGCCAGCGGGTGCTGGCCAGCCTGCTGACCTGGATGGCGGAGAAACGCTCCGCGGTGTTCGTGGTGGCCACGGCCAACGGGGTCGAGACCCTGCCGCCGGAGCTGATGCGCAAGGGTCGCTTCGATGAGATCTTCCTGCTGGATCTGCCCGACGGGGCGGAGCGCCGCACGATTCTGGATCTGCAGTTGCGGCGCCGCCGCCCCGACCACCGGATCCCACTGGATGTGCTGGTGGACCGCACCGCCGGCTTCTCCGGCGCCGAGCTGGAGCAGACCGTGGTGGAGGCCATGCACCTGGCCTTCGGGTCCCATCGGGACTTCGGGGAAGCCGATCTGATCGCCGCCGCCAGCGATCTGGTTCCCCTCTCCCGCACTGCCCGCGAGCAGCTGGAGGCCCTCAAGCGATGGGCCAGCACCGGCAGGGCCCGGCCGGCCTCCCGGTTGCGCGGTGTAACGAAGCCCGACGCCGGGTAAAGAAACCAGCGCGCGACAGGGGTTGGGCCTTTTCCGATCTTTACTGTTCCGTGCAGTCATCCGGCTTGCCATGGATCGTCCCGCCGTCACCACCCAGATCGCCGTGGCCTGCCTCGGTGCCGGTGTGATCACCACCTTCGCCGTCGCCCAGGGCCAGAATCCCCTCACGGCCCTCGGTATAACCCTCTTCTCGGCCCTGGCGGCGGTGATGGTGGGTCAGGTCCTCTGAGGATCCCAGCCCCGGGGGGGATGCCCCCTTCCAGCGCAGCCCGGTACCCATCGTTTCGGCCCCTTAGCATGCCGTCCACCGTCCACCGGCACCGCGGGGGTGGCCGGTCCGTGCGGCATGGACGCCCTGCTCCTTGATCTCAACGGCGTCCTGTACGAGGACCAATCGCCCTACCCCGGCGCGCGGGAATTGGTGGAGTGGGCCAGGACGAGGGGAACCACCCTGCGGTTCCTCACCAACACGGCCACCAGAAGTGCGCCGATGATCCTGGCCGATCTCGAGCGGATGGGATTCGAGGTGCGGCCTGGGGAGTTGTTCACGGCCCCCCTGGCAGCCCGGGCCTATCTACTGCAGCGGGGCCTGCGGCCCCATTGCCTGGTCCATCCGGCGATCGCCGGCCTGTTCTCCGACCTCGAGGGGCCTGATCCCAACTGTGTCGTGCTGGGCGATGCCCGCGATGGACTGAGTTATGCGGCGCTCAACCGGGTCTTCGACCTGGTGCGGCAGGGCGCTCCCCTGATCGGCATCGGCATGAACCGCTGCTTTCGCGAAGGCGGCGCGTGGAAGCTGGATGCCGGCCCCTTCATTCAGGCCGTGGCCTGGGCCGCCCGGATCGAGCCGATTGTGATGGGGAAACCCTCGGCCGCCTTCTTCCGGACCCTGCTGGATCAGCTGGATGGGGACCCCTCCGGCTGCCTGATGGTCGGCGACGACGTCGATGCCGACGTGGCCGGGGCGATGGCGGTCGGCCTGGCCGGTTGCCTCGTGCGCACCGGCAAGTTTCAACCCGCCGATCTGGAGCGGCTGCCGGCCGGAGCCGCCGTGATCCCCTCGATCGCCGATCTGCCAGCCCTGCTGGGCTGAACCCCTCCATGGCCGTACCGGCGCCGCTGTCGCGGCATGGCGAGGGCTTTGCCCAGCGCTGACCTCCCGGGGGTTCAGGAGGGACGTGGGCGGGATCTGATGTCGATCTCAAGGAGCACCCGGCCCGCCGCACGGCTCTTCAGGGCTCCCTGTTCGGTGGAGAAGGCAAAGCCACCCCTGGATCGGTGGAGGGGGGTACGGCTCTGCTGCACGGCCTGCTCGGCCTCCTTCCGGCAGCGCAGCAGGGCGCCGACATCGAAGGTCCAGTCGGCCGAGTCGGACGGCATCGGGCCGGTGTCTTCCGGCGACGGCTCGAACGGCTGCCGCCTCCAGCTGGGCATGCCGTTGGCTCAGCTGCTCGCAGGACCGGGTCTCGAGGGCGAGGGCCGTGGGCTCAGAGCCAGCAGCAGCAATGGCCACCCTGCCCAGCACCGCTCCAGCGGCAGCCTGCGATGGGGCTTCAGCGACAGGGTGACGCCTGGGTGGGGACGGCACGGCTCAGGTGATGATCAGGGCCATCCCGAGGACGGCCACCATCAGCGCGATCGCGCCGACGGCCAGCACCGCGTGGCGCTGGGCATCGGCGTTGGTTTCGCCGATCACCATGGTGCCCTCCTCGGCGTAGAGGTTGGTGTGGTTCTCGAGGTCCTGGGTCTGCATGGCACCGCTCGGGAAGGAGGAACGGGGGCTGCGGAGCCCTCCGGTTTCACCGTAAGCACGGGAGCACCGGCCTCGCCATCGCGCGCCCGGATCGCAACCGTCCTTCAGCCGGCCACGATGGTCATCCCCGGTCCCTCTCGATAGCTTGGCCCCAGTGGCGCCACTCCAAGGCATGCATGCTCGTGATCGCTTCCCCCTGCTGCCCGCTGGCCTGTCCCTGCTGCTGATGGGGCTGATCCCGTCGGTGGGCCGGGCCCAGATGATGGAGGGCTGTCGGTTGGTGGGGGGCACCCTGCAGTGCGTTCCTGGCCTCACGGCCGACCCCCAGCAGCAGATTCGGGTGCTCCAGCAGGGCATCACCGACGATCTCGAGATCGAAGGCGCCGTCCGCCAGCGCATCGAGGGCCTCCAGGCGATGGTGCTGGACGGCGAGGCGGCCGAGGGAGCCCTGCTCACCGCCAGCCTGCAGGGGGAAGGGATGGAGGGTCCCCCGCCCGGCGCCTTCCACTGGTATCGCCGCGGCCCGGCGAGTCAGCGCTGGGTCCTGATCGAGACGGCCAGCGGTCCGACCTACGCGCCCGGCTCCGAGGATGTGGGTCAGTCGCTGATGGTGGTGCTCACCGTCAGCGAAGCGGATGGGGTGAAACGGGTGTCCTCCCCGCCGGTGGGGCCCGTTCTCCCGGCCAACTGAGCGCTTCGGTTCAGAGCCCGTCGCGGTGGCGAGCCATCGCCCTGCGCCATCCGAGGCTGTAGCCGATCCAGATGCCCAGCCCGAGCACGGCCAGGGCGATCAGGGCCACCGGCACGGGATGGCGCCCGATCCGGCGGAACACCCCCGCGAACAGAACGCTTGCCGTCGCCAGTTGGACCAGCGGAACGGTGACCATGGCAAGCCCGGCAAGCTGGATGACCCCAACGCTACCGGCCGTCGGGGGAGTGGCTGCTGACCGGTGCTCTCCAGCAACGTTTTCAATCCGGGCCCCGAACTGGAATCCAGAGCGTGGTTCGATGGATTTCGATCGCCTTGAGCGTTGCCACGGGTTGTGGCCACCGGAGAACACCATGAGCGGACCTGCCGGAGAGACTGGGGGCCAGTGCCCGTTCCTGCATGGCATTCGCACCGCCGCCCGGGCTGGTGAGCGCTCCAACCGGGATTGGTGGCCCAACCAGCTGAATCTGGCGATGCTCCACCAGCACTCCCCCCAGGCCGATCCCCTGGGCGGGGCGTTCCGCTACGCCGAGGCCTTCCAGTCGCTCGACCTGGAGGCTCTCCGCCAGGATCTCTTCGCCCTGATGACCACTTCGCAGGACTGGTGGCCTGCCGACTACGGGCACTACGGGCCGTTCTTCATCCGGATGGCCTGGCACAGCGCCGGCACCTACCGCATCGCCGATGGCCGCGGCGGCGCCGCCTCAGGCACCCAGCGCTTCGCGCCCCTCAACAGCTGGCCCGACAACGGCAACCTCGACAAGGCCCGTCGCCTGCTCTGGCCGCTCAAGCAGAAGTATGGCCAGCGGATCTCCTGGGCCGATCTGATCATCCTGGCCGGAGACTGCGCCCTCGAATCCATGGGGTTCCGGAGCTTCGGTTTCGCCGGCGGACGGGAGGATGTCTGGGGGCCCGAAATCGACATCGACTGGGGCCCCGAAGCCGAGTGGCTCGGGGACCAGCGGTACTCCGGAGACCGGGAGCTGGAGAACCCGCTGGGGGCCGTGCAGATGGGCCTCATCTATGTGAATCCGGAGGGGCCCAACGGCCAGCCGGATCCCCTGGCGGCCGCCCGCGACATCCGGGAGACGTTCGCGCGCATGGCCATGAACGATGAGGAAACGGTTGCGTTGATCGCCGGTGGCCACACCTTCGGTAAATGCCACGGCGCGGCCGACTCCCATCTGCTGGGACCGGAACCGGAGGGTGCCAGCCTCGAGGAGCAGGGTCTGGGCTGGCTGAATCCGTTCGGGAGCGGTAAGGGGGCTGACACCATCACCAGCGGACTGGAGGGGGCCTGGACCCCCAACCCCGTGCAGTGGGACCACGGCTATTTCGACACCCTGTTTGGGTACGAGTGGGCTCTCACCCGGAGCCCGGCCGGGGCGTGGCAGTGGACGACCCCGGACCCCGCCGCGGCGGCCCTGGTGCCCGACGCGCACGACCCCAGCCGGCGGCACGCGCCGATGATGGCCACCACGGACCTGTCCCTGCGGATGGATCCGATCTACCGGCCGATCGCCGAGCGGTTCCACGCGAACCCGGACCAGTTCGCCGACGCGTTCGCCCGGGCCTGGTTCAAGCTGACGCACCGCGACATGGGACCGCGCAGCCGGTACCTCGGTCCGCTGGTGCCGGCGGAGGAGCTGCTCTGGCAGGACCCGATCCCCCCCCTCGACCATCCCTTGATCGATGCGGCGGACATGGCCGCGCTCAAGGCCCGGGTGCTCACCTCGGAACTCTCGATCGGGCAGCTGGTCTCCACGGCCTGGGCTTCAGCCTCCACCTTCCGCGGCTCCGACAAGCGCGGGGGGGCGAACGGAGCCCGCCTCCGCCTGGCACCCCAGAAGAACTGGGCGGTGAACCAGCCGGCCAAGCTGGCGCGCACCCTGGAGATCCTCGAGACGATTCAGCGGACCTTCAACCAGGCCCAGAGCGGCGGCAAGCGGGTCTCGCTGGCCGACCTGATCGTGCTGGCCGGTGGCGCCGCGATCGAGCAGGCCGCTGCCGCTGCCGGGTGTGCCCTGGAGGTGCCGTTCCGCCCCGGCCGCATGGACGCCTCCCAGGAGCAGACCGACGAGCTCTCGATGGCCGTGCTCGAACCGATCGCGGATGGCTTCCGCAACTACCGGGCCTCCACCGGCGCGGCGCCAGCCGAGCAGCTGCTGGTGGACCGGGCCCAGTTGCTGACGCTGAGCGCCCCCGAGATGACGGTGCTGGTGGGAGGCCTGCGGGTGCTGAACGCGAATCACGGTCAGTCGCGCCATGGGGTGTTCACCCACCGACCCGAGACGCTCACCAACGACTTCTTCGTGAACCTGCTCGACATGGGCACCATCTGGGCCCCCGTGGCCGAGGCCGCGGACCTGTTCGAGGGCCGCGACCGGGTCACGGGCGACGTGCGCTGGACCGCCACCCGGGTGGATCTGGTCTTCGGCTCCCAGTCCCAGCTCCGGGCCCTGGCCGAGGTCTACGGCTCCCAGGATGGGCAGGAGCTCTTCGTGGGGGCCTTTGTGGCCGCCTGGAGCAAGGTGATGAACCTCGATCGCTTTGATCTGGGCTGAGTTTCAGCGGGAACGGGGGCCGTCAGCCGGCCCTGGCGAGGGGGCACGAGGATCTGCCCCCTCAAGGTGCCCTCGACCGCGACCTCCCCAGCGGCGCACCAGCCGGCTCGCGTTCCCAGACGCCCCCGGCAACCCCTTCAGCCCGGTGTTCCCCCGGCCCGATCCGCCCCGCCAGCGGGCATCGGCCGTCGGCTTGCCCTCGCGCTGGTCGGGCCGAGTTCCCCCGGCAGAACGGCTGGTCTGGCCCCAGGAGGGGCGGCATCAACGAATGTTCAGGAGGACCGATCGTCAGGAGGACGGTGCCGCGATGCGCTCGAGGGTGACGTTCATCCGGAGTAACGCGACGGGATCCCCGAACTGCGTGTAGATGGCCACATCGGCCGCGTCGCGTCCGTAGGCGACGGCGACGCGGCCCCCCTGGACGTTGTCTTGGGTGGGATCAAAGGTGTACCAGCGTCCGCCGACGTAGGCCTCGAACCAGGCATGAAGGTCCATCGGCTGAAGATGTTCCAGATAACCCACAACCATGCGTGCCGGAATCGAGAGGGCACGACAACAGGCAATGCCCAAATGGGCCATATCCCGACAAACGGCCTCGGGCATTTCGTTGACCTCGCAGGCACTCACGATCCGCTGACCGGTGCCCGGTGTGTAAGCGGTGGTCTGACGAACGTAGTCCACGATGGCGCTGCATTGATCATACCCAGGAGCTCGGCCAGCCACGATTGAGGAGGCGAGTTGGCTGCAGCGATCCGATTCGCAGAATCGGCTGGGCAGCAAGAAGGGCAGGGTTTCCTCCGGCAGCTGCTGCACCTCGACGAAGGGGGCTCCAGGAGCTGTGTCGGAGGCTTCGGCAGCTTGGATGTCAAACGCTGTGCGAACGGAAAATCGCCCGGCCGGTGCCACCAGTCGTTGGCAGAGGTTGCCGAAGGGATCGGTGAACTCAACGGCCGATACGCTGGGCGTCAACAGGTATTGCTCTCTGGCGATCCACTGCTGCCAGCCGCTGCGTGGGCGCAGCATGAATAGAAACGGTGTCGCCACCTGGCAGTTGAACTCCAGGAAACAGGTTGCATGCATCCACATGGAAGACATCAGCTGAATGGAAGACCGATTCCCGTTATTGGATCAACCTGCTTTCCACAGCCTACCACCTGTCCGTGACCCCCAACGCCCCAACCCTGATCTGGCGGATGCGTTCGGTTGTATGGGCATCTGCCTGCACTTGCAGAATTGCAGTAATGCGCCAATAGCATAACACTGAGAGGCAATCTGATCAGAATTAAATCATCACTTTTGTGGCAAGTCTGCCTTCTCCAGCAGGACTGACATGATCGATTCAGACCCCGGGGCAGGGATCGGGTTGTTCGTTCAGGATCAAGCTGGGACGGTTCCCTCGACCGGCGCTGATTCACACCAGCGGCGGCCGGTGGGCACCATCGCAACCGTGTGGCATGGGCAATGTCCAGTCCCGTCTCCCAAAGGGAGCCTCTCCGGTCGCTTCGGGTCAGGCCTGGAACCTGAGAGGATGGCACCAATGGCTTAAAGATCTTTGAAGCATTTCGCCGTCATCATCAGCATGACCCTGACCGTGACAGTTCTGCCTGGGGCGGCCCAGACTCAGGAGTGCATGCAGCTCTCCAGGCAGTTGTTGAACCAGCTGGACGATGCTCCGGAGCGATGGTCGGACCCCGAGGTGGAGGAGCAGCGCCGGATCCTCCACCGGCAAGGCTGCGACCCCCAGCTCACGGGCTATGACGTGGAGGTTGAGGGCAGGAAGCTGAATCAATCACTGGAATTCAAACCGGAGAAGAGCCAGCCTTTCCGACTGGATGAACTCATCCGGATTGACTACTGAGCGGCGTCTCTATTCCTCTTCCTTTCCGTCCCGTTGGCCAGATTGGCATGGCCAGGAGCTGGGGCCCCGGCGGGGGGACGCACCCAGAACGGACGCGCCGGCCAGCCTGCTGTCGCCACGCCGCTTCAATGATCCAGTTCCGCCAACGGATCTAGGCTTGCCATGGAACGGGTGCAGGCCACGCCTTCGCTGATCCTCACTCCCCAGGAAGGCCCGATGCGGCCTTGGCTTCTGATTCCCCTCCTGTGGATTGTTGCTTGGAAGAGCGGGACTCACTTCCTTGGATGTCCATCCTCTTGCCAGGCTGATGATGGATGATGCTCAAGGCATGAACTCTCGTCGTTCAGATCATTTCTGCCTGGATTCTCTGGCTGATTGCATCGTAATCAGAATTCATGCTGGCAACAGGATGGTCTGGTGTCGCACCTCATCGGCCCATGCCTCATCGTCGAGATCAGAGTGATCAATCCCGGGCTGCTTTGTTCAGTGGAAGAGGCCGCTGCTTCGAAGGGGGTAGGGACGACAACGCGCTCCGGTGAGATGCAAAGTCCCTCGCCAATGACGTGACCTCTGCAGCGGCTAGAGATGGGATGAGGTAGGGGGCGGCGAGGGCCTTCCCTGTGAATCCAAGACTGAACAGTGGGGTTTGGCGCACTCCTCCCCCCCCTGGAGCCCGGGGTAGGGGCTGGAACGTCACTGACGATGGTGCTTCGAATGGCGCCGAGTTGTCCTTCTCGGTCGGGAACGGCATCCATCGATCATTCTGCTGAGAGAGACGTGTCAAGACAAGGATCGGCATTGCAAGACCACTGTTGAGCTGCAGTGCGCCCCTTCCCTTCCTTGCTTTGATGACAGCTCTTGCTTTCGCAAGCGTGGTTGTCCTAGGGGGATAGCTCTCTCCAGGGAGTGTCTCCCATCCAGAGCCAGCATCACCAGGGGAGGGCTTTGTTCTCGGCTTGCAGACGTGCTGAAATGGTTCCTTTCCCAGCATTCTGTTGACCGCGTCTGCGTCGTTCTCTGAGGTTGAGATCCCCTGTTCCCCTCCAGCACTCCACTCTGCTGGCTGTGCCTCGGCCGTCGATGGGATACAGGAGAGGATGGATCTTCGGAACTACGGCGGAAGGTTCGCTGCCCAGCCCTGCGGCAGATGGAGATGTCGAGGGAGATGGTGGCAGCCAGCCCTGGGGTGCGTCGCTCCATTCTGCTGTCAGCATGGAGCGATCCTGATCGCACCTGGCGCTGATGCAGCGGATTCGTCTGAGACCGTCGGGTCGTCTGCTGCTTGCTTGGATCGTCGGCCTGCTGCTTGCCCTTCAGGCCCTGGTGCCCGTGCAGGCGGCAGCACCTGCTGGAAGGGAGCTGGGAGCTGCTCAACGGGCCCCGATGAGTTCGTTGATCGCGATCCAGCAGCAACCCTTTTTTCCCGACCTTGAGCGGGCGGCTCTCTCCTGGTCTGATGTCGTCCTCGATCAGGTGGTGGGAGACAGCCCACGCGCCACCCTGATCAATTTCTATGCCGTGATGGCCGAGGTCGGGCAGAGGGCCGATCGTCTCGGTCGGGTCGAATTCCTCAAGGACGGTGGCCTCTCGCCGGAGGAGAGACGGGAGCAGATTGATGACACCAACTTGCTGTTTCGATTGGCTGTGAAGGCTCTGGATGCCTCAGGATTCCCGCAGAGTATTCGCGTCGATATGGCTGATGAAGCAGCCATTCAGCTCAAACATGTCCTCGACTATGTCTTCACGCATAGCCGGCAGCCGATTGAGATACCTGATGCAGCAGGGATCAAGCGAATCAATGATTCTCGAACCAATCCATCCGATGCCTGGAGGATTCCTGGCACGGCCATCACGCTGACGTCGGCATTGTCAACTGACAAAGATAATGAGAGCTATCATTTCTCCAAGCAAACGGTTTCCTCGATCGCTGAAATGTATCAGGAGATTCGTGACTTTCCTGTAGTTGACCAGCCCTTTGCGACGCCTTCTTTCTATCGAGACTTTATCTATACCCCTGGATATCTCGTTCCTCCAGGCTGGTATCTGGCCCTGCCGATGCCAATACGCGATCTGATTGAAATTCCGATCAGTGACCAGACGCTGTTTCAGATTGCCTGTGCTTCCCTCGCTTTTTTCGTCTATCTGCTTCTCCTTGGTTGGCTCTCCCGTCTCCTGATACTCAGCTACCGGGAGCGGTCATCTGAAGACCGTGATCGAGAGATCTGGAACCGAGACGGCGTGGCTTGGAAGCGAGTGTTGATCGTGTTGCCCATTCTTCCGCTCACGGGCATCACTGAGATTTTCATCGACGACGTGGTCAATTTCACAGGTCTGCCTCTGGCGGTGATCACTTATGGCCTCTATGTCGTCTGGTTTGTTTCGGCTGGCGTCTTTGTCTTCTTTGTCTTTGAGGCGTTCGGCCGCAGTCTCTCTGAATCGGGTGTGAGGATTCGTGGTGTCAGATCTGAGTTGCGGTTGCAGCGCGTCAGTAACTTTGTGATGCCGCTGTGCCGCGCCCTTGGCGGCCTAGTGGCGGTTGTACTGCTCTACAGGTTGCTGATCCTTCTTGGACTTCCTTCCAGCAGCGTACTTGCCTTCTCCGCGGTTCCCGGCCTGGCCATCGGTCTTGGGGCCTCCAAGCTGCTGGGGAATCTCTTCGCCGGTCTTTCCATTCAGACCGACCGACCGCTGCGGGTCGGAGAGTTCTGCCGGGTGGGAGAGAATCTCGGCTTTGTGACACGGATCGGTTTACGCTCGCTTGAGCTTGAGACGTTTGAGAGTCGGGTCACCATTCCCAACTCGGTGGCTGATGAGGCGACCATCATCAATTTCTCGCACCGGGGCCTGAGTAGTGACCGTCCACCGATGCAGGGGCTGGAGGTTCGCCTTGAGCTGGAGGGTCAGTGGTCTCCGTTTCAGATTGAAGAGCTGTTGCATCAGTCCCGTCGCAACCTCACTGCCCGCTCCTTGTTCAAGGATCCACTGGTGAGTCTCGCGCGCAATGCTGAGTCGCCACCCAGTCTGGTTGTGTTCACCACGGTGGAGCTCCATGGCTGGCCCGCTTATCTCGAAGCCCGGGAGGTTCTGCTGCTCCAGCTGGAGGAACTGGTGGAGCGCGCCCAGCTCTCCGAGGTGCAGATCGGCATCGCTTATGGCACCTCTTCAGATCAGCTTGTGCGCATCCCTTCACTGATCCAGAAGGTGGTCGAGGAGGATCCAGCGCTAGTGTTCAAGGCCTGTCGACTGGAGCGCATTGCTGCATTCAGCTATGACCATGTGCTTGAGTTCAGCTCCAGTCACGACAGTCATGATGCCTTTGAAGACAGCCTCCATGATCTGAATCGTCGGGTGATCACCACCCTGGAGCGTCACGGCCTTGAGATTCCCTTCCCCACCCAGACTCTGATGCTCAATCACTCCCCATCAAGCGGATCCCACAACCGGAGCTGAGGATGGCCATGATCAGGTCGCCGCTCACTTCGAACAGTCCTGAGAGGCGCCCAGGTGGCTCAGGCCAGTGAGTTCACCGCTGCTGATTGCTGCGCCCCCCGAGCTCGGGGAGTCTGGCGGCGAGTTCTCCAGCGCTCGCTCAAGCCATGGCCCCGCCCGACGCGATCGACCCCCGGATGGGTCCGGTGGGAGCTGAGGATGCTGAGCAGCATCGCCGCCTGGCTCGAGCAGCATCCGGCCGTCTGAGTGGCCGCCGCGTCTGGTCAGCAGTCAGATCGCCAGACCCTTGGGCCGTACACAAGTTCTGGATCACCCACTTCGATGCCAGCCCGGGGTTGCCGGTTGAACATGCCCTCATTCTTGCGGGCTCGAACGAAACAACCCGGATCGGGGAGGCTCCACCATCCGGTGGCGTTCAGTCCAGCAGAGCAGCTGGAGGCTGCCCATCGGGCCCGGCTCTCCCATGGATTGCCATTGATATCCATGGCTACGACTGGTTGGCTGGGGCGCTTGCACGCGCTGAGAGTCCCTGCAGCAGAATGGATGGACGGGTTTTGACGGCATCAACAGGCCCTTGATGGGCTAGCCCAGTCAGCCCATCCTCCGGAAGTGGCGCTCCACCTCGGCGGCCCGGATGGCGTTGCGCGCCCTGGATCGCTGCACCAGCAGCTCGCCCAGCTCATCATCGGGGAGGTTGAGCTTCTCCTCCGTCAGGTCGCCGGGGCCGCTCTGGTGCGCTCGGCCGGCGCCCCAGGCCTCGTCCGCCCAGGCCCGCTCAATCAGCTCCGGGTGCTTCCCGTGGATCCGCGCCTGGTACTCGGGATCCTGCCGCTCGGCCCAGGCGCGAACGTCGGGATTGGTGATGTAGCCCCAGTCCAGGGGCGAGAGGTCGGCCATGGCGGTCGTGCGGTGCTCAGGTCTCACCGAATCACCGCTCCATGCTGCCTTGCACTCAGCCCCCAAAAAGCAGTCGTATCAACCTAATGGCTTAAAGATCGCTGAGATTCTTGACAGGGTAAGGCACTGAATCAATCAAGGGAATCAACGGATCAACGGGCGATCATCCGGCCGGCTCCGGCAAGCTGGTGGAGAGGCAACGGACCCGGCAGCGATGGCCCTCCACGACCACCGCATCAACGCTCCGTTCCGCCACTGCTTCCTCTGGAGCGCGGCTGGCCCCGAAGGCGTTGAGATCGTCCACTACCCCTGACCAGCCAGCCCCAGGAGGGCGCCATGCCCCACCTTCCCCCCATCACCCCAGGCGAGCTCCTGCGCGAGGAGTTCCTCGACCCCATGGGCATCACGGCCTACCGGCTGGCCAAGGCGATCGACGGGCCCCAGACCCGCATCAGCGGGATCCTCAAGGGCACCCGCACGATCACGGCCGACACCGATCTGCGCCTATGCCGCTTCCTTGGGTTGAGCGAGGGCTACTGGCTGCGGGCCCAGGCTGCGCATGACCTTGAACAGCAGCGCCGGGCGATTGCCCCGCAACTGGCGCAGATCCATCCGTTCGCAGCGGCGTGCGGCTGAGACCGCACAGGTGCTGATCGCTGGCTGAGTCTGGCGACTCTGCGGAGTCTGCAGACAGCCGCTCGGCCGCCCTTCGGGCTCTCATCGAACACCTTCGACCGAGCCAGCCTTTGCGGACACCACCTCCTGCTCGCCGTGCAGCGGGGCTGCTGCTGGGATGATGCTGCCCACTTTGGTGGCGGTCGTTCCCACCGAGTGGATGAGGCCCGATTCCTGGTCCACGCCAATGGGGCCTGCCATCCCCCAGTGCCACGGCTTGCCCGGGCTGGTCTTCCGCTTCATCGCCAGGCCCCGGTCCCCGAGATGGGCGGTCACCGTCTCAAAGATCTGCTCTCCCAGGCTGCTTCTCGACTCGGTGAAGGGAAAGCCAGGATCGGGTTCTCGTCGGGGATCCGGTCGCTGATCCTGTCGATCCCCGCGAAACGGCGCCAGTTGGGCAGCTTGATCAGCGCCGCTTCCGTGCCTTGTCGCCGATCGAGCACCACGGCTGCATCAGGCGAGTGCGCAGCATCGTTGCCGACGGGTACGGCGGGCGACCACCAATGGTTGCTGCTCCTGGAGTAGTGAGCCTCGATCGGAATCCGTGCAGTTCAGGAAGCCTGGAATGCGGGCCTGTGCCTTCCGGAGGGCCCCGCCTGGCCCCTCCCACGGGCCTGGGGCATTTTCGTTCTGGATGTCCTTTGGGATGCCCCTCTGGAGCCGGTAAGCCGGTACCCCACCCGTCCCTTTCAGATGGAGCTGGCATGCTTTCAGAACGCCACGATCACACCCCGAATGACCGACCTTGGGCCACATCTCGGGACCCGCCCCAAGACCATCAGCCCAGACCAGCTGCGGGATCTCATGCCCGCCCTGGCCAACAAGACCTACTTCAACTACGGCGGTCAGGGCCCCTTGCCCACCCCCAGCCTGGAGGCCATCACCGCCAGCTGGAGGACGATCCAGGAGCTGGGTCCCTTCTCCGGGGCCGTCTGGCCCTGGCTGGAGCGGGAGGTGCTTGAGCTGAGGGGGGCGCTGGCGCGGATCTGCGGCGTGGGACCCCATCGGGTGGCCCTCACCGAGAACGTCACCAGCGGCTGCGTGCTGCCCCTCTGGGGACTGCCCTGGCGCGCTGGCGACGAACTGCTCATCAGTGACGCTGAGCACCCCGGCGTGGTGGCCGCCTGCCGGGAGCTGGCCCATCGGGAGGGCCTCGTGCTCACCAGCCTGCCCGTGAAACAGCTGCCCGATCGGGCCTCGAGCGAGGTCGGCCCCCCCGCCGCCGCCGACATGGCCCTGCTCGAGCTGGTGGAGCGCTGCCTGACGCCACGCACCCGGTTGGTGGTGCTCTCCCACCTGCTCTGGAACACCGGACTGGTGATGCCGATCGAGGCGGTGGCCGAGCGGCTGCGGTCTCACCCGGCCCAGCCCTGGCTTCTGGTGGATGCGGCCCAGTCGGTGGGAAGTCTGCCGGTGGCGGCGGCGGCCGCTGCTGCCGACATCTATGCCTTCACCGGTCACAAATGGTGCTGCGGGCCCGAGGGACTGGGGGGCGTGGCCCTCTCCGAGCGTCTCCTGGCCGCTTCGCGCCCCACCCTTGGCGGTTGGCGCAGCCTGGCCAGCGAAACCGATGGTGCCAGCGCCTGGCATGCCGATGCCCGACGTTTCGAGGTCGCCACCTCCTGCGCTCCGCTGCTGGCGGGCCTACGCACCTCGCTGGAGCTGCTGGACAGCGTGGGTACGGCAGCGGATCGGCTGGAGCTGATCCGTAGGCGCAGCCGGATGATCTGGCAGGGACTGCAGGCGATCCGAGGGGTTCGAACCCTGCTCCAGGGATCTCCTCCCGCCGGCCTGGTGAGCTTCACCCTGGAGGGACCCGAGCCGGAGTGGGTCGTGGCGGCCCTTGGGGCAGTGGGGATCTGGCTGCGAAGCCTGAAGGATCCCCACTGCCTGCGGGTCTGCGCCCATGTCACCACCACGGAGGAGGAGGTGGAGCGGTTGCTGGAGTCGCTGGCCTCGATCGCGAACTCCAGCCCCGAGAGCGGCCGCTAGGTCCTGATGCTCAGTCCGGTCCACCCTCCAGCAGATGCTTCTGCACCCAGCCGGCCAGCAGGGCTCCCACGATGGGTGCCAGCCAGAACAGCCAGAGCTGCCCGATCGCCTCCCCGCCGGCCCAGAGGGCCACGCCAGTGCTGCGGGCTGGGTTCACCGAGGTGTTGGTGACCGGAATGCTGATCAGGTGGATCAGCACCAGGGACAGACCCACGGGAATCCCGCCGAATCCCAGGGGTGCGTTGCGGTGCGTGGAGCCGAGGATGATCAGCAGGAAGAAGAAGGTGAGCACCACTTCGATGATCAGCGCAGGCAGCAGTCCGTAGCCGCCCGGTGAGTGGGCTCCGAACCCATTGGTGGCCAGGGGATTGCTGCCGGCGAGCTCGAAGCCGGCCCGGCCGCTGGCGATGCCGAGGATCAGGCCTCCGGCGATCAGGCCGCCGAGCACCTGGGCCACGATGTAGGGCAGCAGGGCGGAGCCGGGAAAGCGGCCCCCGGCCCAGAGACCGAAGCTCACGGCCGGGTTGATGTGGCAGCCGGAGATGTGGCCGATGGCGTAGGCCATGGTCAGCAGCGTCAGTCCGAAGGCCAGGGCCACACCCAGAAATCCGAGCCCGAGCGGATTGACGGCGGCATCGTCATAGGGGAAGGCCGCGGCCAGCACGGCGCTGCCGCAACCACCGAACACCAGCCAGAAGGTGCCGATCAGTTCCGCCAGGAACTTTCGCGACATGGGCACTGCAGAACTCATGGGACGGGTGAAGCGATCAAGTGACCCGCACAAGGTAGGGGCCGATGGGACTTCCAACAGCCGTGGCCGGACAGACAGTCGTGATCGTCAGCCCCGAGAGACCCCGCCCTGACTCAATCGCTCCCGCAGGGCCCGCTCGGCTTCCTCCCGGTCGTCGAAGTGGATCCTGGTGGTGCCGAGGATCTGATAGTCCTCGTGGCCCTTGCCGGCGATCAGCACCAGATCTGCGGGGCCGGCCGTGGCGATCGCCCGGGCGATCGCCACGGCCCGGTCGACCTCCACCTCCGGTTGGAGACCTTCGGGCACCCCGGCCACCACGTCGGCCAGGATGCGGTGGGGATCCTCCGTGCGGGGGTTGTCGGAGGTGATCACCAGCCGGTCCGCCAGCCGCGCGGCGATCGCCGCCATCTGGGGTCGTTTGCCCCGGTCCCGGTCGCCGCCGCAGCCGAACACGCAGATCAGCCTCCCCGGGCAGAACGGCCGGCAGGCGCCCAGGGCGTTCTCCAGACCGTCGGGGGTGTGGGCGTAATCCACCAGCACGGCGGGCAGCCCATCGGCCCTGGCGCCCGCCAGCAGCACCCGTTCCATCCGACCCGGCACGCCGCCGAAGCTGGGGATCGCTTCCAGCAGTGGGCCCAGAGGCAGGCCCTGTTGCAGCAGGACGCCCACGGCCTCCAGCAGATTCATCAGGTTGAAGCGCCCCACCAGGGGTGAGCGGAAGGGACCGCTGCCCCGCGGGCTGATCAGGATGCCACTCACCCCCGTGGCACCGAAGCTCAGATCGCTCAGGCGCAGTTCCGCCGCCTCCCCAGCGGCGCCGCTGCCCGCGTCCGCCAGGCTGCTGCGCCAGAGGCGCTCGCCCAGCGCGCCGTCCAGGCGTTCGGCCAGCCGTGCTCCCCAGCCGTCATCGATGTTCACCACGGCGCCACCGTCGAGCAGCTCCGGGTCGAACAGACGGGCCTTGGCTTCGAAGTAGGCCGCCATCGAGGGGTGGTAATCGAGGTGGTCCTGGCTGAGATTGGTGAACACCGCTCCGGCGAAGTGGCAACCCGCCACGCGCCCCTGATCGAGGGCGTGGGAGCTCACCTCCATGGCGGCCAGCCGGGCGCCGGCGGCGGCGGCGGCGGCCAGCTGCCCCTGCAGCACGTCGGCGAAGGCGGTGGTGTGCCGGGCGGTGAGGCTGTGGCCGGGCCAGCGGTTGGCCAGGGTGCCGAACAGGGCGGTGGGCCAGCCGCAGGCGGTGCTCAGGTGCTCGATCAGATGGGTGGTGGTGGTCTTGCCGTTGGTGCCGGTGACCCCGATCAGCGCCAGCCGCCGGCTCGGCTCCCCCCAGCAGGCGGCGGCCAGCCGGCCAGCCCAGGGGGCCACCGGGCCGGGCACCACCAGCACGGCATCATCAGCTCCGGGCGGGCGAAGCGCGGCCGCGTCGGCGCCGATCACCGCCAGCGCCGCCCCGCTGCCGAGGGCGTTGGGCCAGAAACGGCCGCCGTCCACCTGGGTGCCGGGCAGCCCCACGAACACTGTGCCGGGACCGCTCCGACGGGAATCCGAGCTCACTGCGGTGATCTCCCCATCCGCCAGGCCGCTCGGCACCTCAAGACCGACCTGGCGCAGCAGGGCGTGGAGCGGTTGGGGCATGGCGGCGCGGGACGGTGCTGCAGTCTGATGCGCCTCGGGCCGGGGGGCTGTGGCCTGGGCGCCGATCAGGGCGCTCAGGAGGTCAGGGCCGCCAGGGCTTTCCGGAGCCACCGCTCCAGACCGGAGCCGCATAGGCGGGGGGGGACCCGGGGCAGATCGAGCAGCCGCTGCTCCACGCGCGCCGCCAGCACGGGCACCTCCAGGTCGTAGCGGGCCCGCAGGGCGGGATCAGTGTCGATGTCCACCACCACCAGCTCCGGCCCCGGCTCCAGCGCCTCCAGCCGTTCGGCGAGGCCGGCGCAGAGGCAGCAGCCGTTGCGGCTGTAGAGGGTGAGGGGGGGAAGCGGCATGGACGACGTCGGGGGAGAGCCGGGCCGGTTCAGTCGGGAACCGGATCACAGCCGCAGGGGGTGAAGGGGTGGCAGCGCAGCACACGCCGCAGGGTCAGCCAGCCCCCCCGCCAGGGCCCGTGGCGTTCGATCGCCTCGAGGCCGTAGGTGCTGCAGCTGGGGATGAAGCGGCAGCGGGGACCGATCAGGGGTGAGAGCCAGCGGCGATACAGGCCGATCAGGGCCAGCAGCAGCCCTTGCACCAGCGCGTTGAAGCGTGCCGGTCCAACCGATAGGATCGCCCACTGGCGTTGCACGTCCGGGAGCGGCGGAGGATCTCCTCCAGCATGGCCCCGGAGGCGCCGCTCCGTTCGTTTCTCCGTCCTTCGTCCGTTCGTTCATGTCTCGTTACCGCGGTCCTCGCCTGAGGGTGACGCGGCGCTTGGGAGACCTTCCCGGTCTCACCCGTAAGTCCGCCAAGCGGGCTTATCCCCCCGGTCAGCACGGCCAAGCCCGTCGCAAGCGCTCTGAATACGCCATCCGCCTCGAAGAGAAGCAGAAGCTCCGCTTCAACTACGGCATCTCCGAGCGTCAGCTCGTGCGCTACGTGAAGAAAGCGCGCGCCCAGGAGGGCTCCACTGGCACCAACCTGCTGAAGCTGCTGGAGAACCGCCTCGACAACATCTGTTTCCGTCTCGGCTTCGGCCCCACCGTGCCCGGCGCCCGCCAGCTGGTGAACCATGGCCACATCACCGTGAACGGCCGCGTCGTCGACATCGCCAGTTATCAGTGCCGCGCCGGTGATCTGATCACCGTGCGCCAGCGCAAGGCCAGCAAGCAGCTGGCCGAAGGCAACCTGGAGTTCCCCGGCCTCTCCAACATCCCCCCCAATCTCGAGCTGGATAAAGCCAAGCTCTCAGCCAAGGTCAACGGCCGCATCGAGCGGGAATGGGTGGCCCTTGAAATCAACGAACTGCTGGTGGTGGAGTACTACTCCCGCAAGGTGTGATCCTCGGGATCCATCCCACCCCATGTTGGTTCTCTTCACCCCGCCTCCGGCGGGGTTTTTTCATCGCAAGGCGTCCTGCGCCCTTCATGTCAGGCGCAGGACGCGCTGCGCGTTGGTGCGGCACACCTTGATCCGCTGGTCTTCTGATATAGCGGCATTCTCGATCCAGTCAGCGGCCAGTTGAATGTCCTCGTAGGGGTAATCAGTGGAAAACATCACCGCGTGGTCGCCCAAGGCTTCCAGGGCACAGCCCAGGGGTGTATCCGCACACACCCCGGAGGACACCCCGGAGGTCGTGACCGTGAGATGCCGCTTCAATGTTTCCGAGGGGGGCTGGCTCAAGGCGCGACCCAGGGTCGTCACAGCGGCACGGCTGTCCAGCCGCCAGAGCATGTAAGGGAGCGTTTCCCCCATGTGGCCCAGGATCAGCCGCGCCCTTGGATGGCGCTCAAACACCCGGGCGAACACCAGGCGGAGCATGTGGGTGGCGGTGTCGCAGGTCCAGCTCCAGACGGCGCCCTCGAGTTCAGGGTGGCCCCGGAAGGCGTGGGTGTGCTCGCTCACCAGGCCCGGGTGCAGGTAAAGCGGTACGTCAAGCTGCTCAAGCGTGTGCCAGAAAGGAGCGAATTGGGGCTCGTCGAGGTAAGTGCCGTTGGTGGCACCATTGATCAGCACCCCCACAAAGCCAAGCTCCTGCACACAACGCTTGAGCTCGCTGCAAGCGGCCTCCGCATCCTGCAAAGCCACACAAGCGAAGCCCCGAAACCGTGCCGGTGCCAACGCCGTGCGTGTGTGCAGAAAATCATTCGCCCGGTGGGCAAGATCCACCGCATGGGCTGCATTCCCGATGGCTTGAACCCCAGGTGCTGTCTGGGACAGCACGGCCATGGAGATCCCGGCTTGGTCCATCACGCGGAGGCGCTGTTCGGCTGATTCCTGCAATCCCGCCTCGATGGTGGCGAGCACCTCGGGATCGAAGAACGCAACGTCGTTGATTGATGGCTCCAGGCCTGGAGCACTGAAGTGCTCCTCCAGGGCGATCTTGCTGATGAGACCAGGCATCGGCGTCGGCCACGGCCCGACCACCTTAGGAAGCGTCAACGAGACGTTACGTTCAGAGGGGGTGGAGAGAGAGTCGCCCTCAACCGACGATCAGCTTCTCCAGCGCGGCGGTTACATCCGACTGGCGCATCAGTGCTTCGCCCACCAGCACCGCATCGGCGCCGGCACTCTGCACCCGATCGAGGTCGTCGCGGTTGAACAGCCCCGACTCGCTCACCAGCAAGGCGCCCCGTTGCCGCACTTGCTCGCCGAAACGGGCCATCAGGTGTTCGGTGGTGGCCAGATCGGTGTCAAAGCTGGTGAGGTCGCGGTTGTTGATGCCGATCAGGGTGTGGGTCGCCGTGCTCGGCTCCGACCAGATCGGCAGGCCCAGCACCCGCTCCAGCTCCTCCGCGTCGTGCACCTCCACCAGAACGGCCAGCCCGAGGGCGCGGGCCACCTTCATCAGGTACACCAGGTCCTGGTCGGTGAGGATCGCCGCGATCAGCAGGGCGGCGTCCGCTCCGGCGGCGCGGGCCTGGTAGAGCTGATAGGGCGAGAGGATGAAGTCCTTGCAGAGCAGGGGCAGATCCACGGCCTGGCGCACGGAGACGAGCACCTCGAAGCCCCCCTGGAAGAACGCCTTGTCGGTGAGCACCGACAGACAACTGGCTCCACCGGCCCGGTAGTCGCGGGCGATGGCCACCGGATCGAACGCCTCCCGGATCACCCCCTTGCTGGGGCTCGCCTTCTTCACTTCGGCGATCACGGCCGGCTTCCGGCAGCTCGCCCGCAGGGCCGCCACGAAATCCCGGCTCGCCGGCAACGCGGCCACCTGCTGCTTGAGCTTGTCGAGGGGGACCCGTTCCCGGGACGCCGTCACTTCCCGATCCTTCTCCCAGACGATTTCCTCAAGGATGTGGCGGGGAGCCGACTCCGCATGGGGAATGCCGTACTGCAGGTGGGCCACCCGCACGGGGGGATTGGGCGGGCGTCGACGGATCTCCAAGGGCTGCCGGTTGGGAACACCGATCGTAGGAGAGGCGGGCTCAGACCAGAGCCGCCGCCGCCTGCTTGTAGGCCACCTCCACCAGCTCGCTCAGGGTCGGGTGGGTGTGGACGTCCCCGGCGAGCTCCCGGACGCTCTGGCGGCGCGCCACCGCATTGGCGATCTCCTGAATCAGGTCGGCGGCGTGCAGGCCGTAGATGTGGGCGCCGAGCACCTCCCCCGTGTCCTTGCGGAAGAGCAGTTTCATCAGACCGTCGCTTTCGAGTTCGGCCAGGGCCTTGGTGTTGGCCTTGAAGTAGCTGCGCACCAGGCCGAGCTCGAACCCATCGGAGGCGGCCAGGGCCCGGGCTTCCACCTCGCTGAGCCCCACCGAACTGATCTCCGGATGGGTGAAGGTGGCCGCCGGAATGGAGCGGTAGTCGATCCGGCGGCCGTGGCCCAGGATGTTGTCCACCGCCACCGTCCCCTGGGCTGCGGCGGTGTGGGCCAGCATCATCTTGCCGGTCACATCCCCCACGGCCCAGAGGTGGGGCACGGGGGTCTCCCCGGCAAGCACCTGCATCGTGTCGTCCACCGGGATGAAGCCCCGCTGGGTCTCCACCCCCACCGAGGCCAGGTTGAGGTCCTGGCTCACCGGCACCCGGCCGGTGGCCACCAGCACCGCGTCCACCTCCAGGGTCTCCACCGGTTCGCGGCTGCCCATCTCCACCAGTTCGATCCGCACCGGCGAACCCGGAGTCACCGACCTGGCGAGCACACCGGAGCGGGCGTCGATGTCCCGGCCGTCGATCAGCCGGCGGGCGGCGAGCTTGGCGATATCGGGATCGAAGGTGGGCATCACCCGATCGAGCGCCTCGATCATGGTGACCTCGCAGCCCAGAGCGGTGTAGACGTCGGCGAATTCCAGGCCGATGTAGCCGCTGCCGATGATGGCGATCCAGCGGGGCAGCCATTCCAGGCTGATCGCCTCGTCGCTGGTGAAGACCGTGCGGCCGTCGGTCTCGATGCCCGGCGGCACGAACGGGTCGGAGCCGGTGGCGAGGATCACGTCCCGGGCCGAGTACACCCGCTCCACCCCGCTGGCTTCCCGCACCGCCACCCGCTGGGGGCCCTCCAGCCGGCCCTTGCCCCGCAGGATCATGGCTCCGGCGCGCTCGAGGGTCTTGGTGAGGTTGGCGCGGATCGTGGCCACCAGTTGGTTGGCGTGGTCGGCGATGGCCTGGCGCTCGAAGCGCACCGGTGCGGCATGGATGCCGAATCCGCGCAGATGGTCGGCGTCGGCCAGTTCCCGCACCCGGCCGCTGGCGGCCAGCAGGGCCTTCGAGGGCACACAGCCGCGGTTGACACAGGTGCCCCCCATGTCGCGGGACTCCACGAGCGCCGTGCGCAGGCCGTGGTCGGAGGCATGCTTGGCGGCGTCGAAGCCGCCGTAGCCGGCGCCGATGATGATCACGTCGTAGTCGAAGGGGGCTGCGCTGGCGTCGCTCACCGGGGCTGCTGCGGGTGTTGCCCGGCATTCTCCCCCTTCAGCCGGCCGCCGCCGTGGTTCACGGACTCCTCCGTGGATTCCCGCCCGGATCCGTCCGCTGGCGCCAGCGTTCCAGCAGCAATGGTCCTGCCGCCACCGCCACGTTGAGCGACTCGACCGCCGGGCTGTGGGGGATGCGGACCTGATGGGTGCAGATCGCCCGGATCCCGTCGGCCACGCCGGCGCCCTCGTTGCCGAGCACCAGCACGGTGGGGCGGCTCCAGTCGAGCTGCCAGTAGGGCTGGCCCCCTCTTACCACGGTGGCCACCAGCTGGGCTCCCTCCTGTCGTGCCCGCTCCAGCTCGGGTTCGAGCGGGGTGAGCCGGCGCATCGGCAGGGCTAGGGCGGCCCCGGCGGAGGCCCGCAGCACCTTCGGCTGAAAGGGGTCGGCCCCCTCCGCCAGCCAGAGTTCCCCTACGCCGGCGGCCAGGGCCGTGCGCATCAAGGTGCCCAGGTTGCCGGGATCCTGGAGGCGATCGAGCGCCAGCACGAAGTCGACCCGTCCGGGCGGCGGCCCCTCCGGCCAGGGCAGGCTGGCCACCACCCCATCGGGATGGGAGGTGGTGGCCACGGCCTCCAGCACGGCATCGCTGACGCGGCGTAGGGCCGAGGCCGCCTGCGGATGGGTCCCCAGCAGCCCCCGGTGCCGCTCGATCCAGCGGGGGGTGGCCAGCAGCAGCTCCGGCAGCAGGCCCTGCTCCAGGGCCTCCTCCAGCAGATGGGTGCCCTCGAGGAGCAGCCGCTGCTGCTCCCGCCGGCCCCCGGGCTGATGGAGGGCGCGAAGGCGGGCGACCAGCGGGTTGCGGCGGCTGGTGACCGGATCGTGACTTGACCCCGGTTCGCTCGGACCTGCGGGCTCAGAACTCCTGATGACGGCGCACATGCATCGGGTCGCCGAACACCAGGTTGGTCGCCTTCAGATCCATGCCGCGGACGGTGGCCACCTCGCCCTTGATGCCCTCGCTGCTGAGATTCTCCACCAGCTTCTTGACCACGATGTCTTCGATCGTGGCCTCGTCCATGCCGTCAGGCGTGAGGCTCTCGAGGAATTTGCCGATCTTGCTGGCGATCACCTCGGAGGAATTGCTGATCTTGATGACGATCATGGGCTGGAGAACCACGGACAACGGCGGTCGCCGGCATGGCGCTGACGATGGAACCAGTCGTGGGTCGGATACAGGGGAAAAAGTGCGGATGGGGAGACTTGAACTCCCACGACATTGCTGCCACTAGTACCTGAAACTAGCGCGTCTACCAATTCCGCCACATCCGCTGGCGTGTCGCCGGAACGACGAAGGAAGCCTAAAACATCGCCTGCCACCGGCCGCCGCCGCACAACCGTGACTAAATAAGACACTTCGCCGGGCGGCCTCCTAGACGGTCCAGGCGTTCGTTGTCAAGATTCCGAGACCAAAGCGGCGATACGTTCCGTGACCCTGACCGCCGTACCGACCTCGCAGGCGATAGCCGTTCCCCAGCTCGAGATCTGCGGTGGCCGTCCCCTCTCCGGTGAGGTCACGGTCAGCGGAGCCAAGAATTCGGCCCTGGTGCTCATGGCCGCATGCCTGCTCAGCCGTGAGCCGCTGCGGCTCACCAACGTGCCGCCCCTCACCGATATCGCGGCCATGGGTGAGATCCTCGCGGCCCTCGGCGTGACCGTTCGCCGCGGCCGCGACTGGGTCGAACTCGACGCCGGTGATCTCAGCCGCTCCTCCCCCCCCTATGAGCTGGTCAACAGCCTGCGGGCCAGCTTCTTCTGCATCGGTCCCCTGCTGGCCCGGCTGGGCATGGCCAAGGTGCCCCTGCCCGGCGGTTGTCAGATCGGCTCCCGGCCGGTCAGTGAGCATGTGAAGGGTCTCAAGTCCCTCGGGGCCCAGGTGACGATCGAGCATGGCGTCGTTGAAGCGGTCGTGCCCGGTCGTCGCCGTCGCCTCCACGGTGGTCGCATCCACCTGGAGTGCCCCAGCGTCGGCGCCACCGAAACGCTGATGATGGCTGCCGCCCTCGCCGACGGCGAGACGGTGATCGAGAATGCCGCCCTTGAGCCCGAGGTCGTTGATCTCGCCGGCCTGCTGAACGCCATGGGTGGCCGGGTGATCGGGGCCGGCACCCCCACCATCACGATCGTGGGGGTCGAACGCCTCCATGGCGCCGACTATGCCGTGATCCCCGATCGGATCGAAGCCGGCACGCTCCTTCTGGCGGCCGCCATCACCCGCTCCGAGCTGCGGATCACCCCGGTGATCCCCGAGCATCTCGGCGCGGTGCTCACCAAGCTGGTCGACATCGGCTGCGAGCTGCGGCCCGATGGCCCGTCGATGACCATCCGCGCTTCCGAGATCCGCGCGGTGGACCTGCGCACCCAACCCTTCCCCGGCTTCCCCACCGATCTGCAGGCTCCGTTCATGAGCCTGCTGGCCACGGCCAGCGGCACCAGCATGATCGTTGAAAACATCTTCGAGAATCGCCTCCAGCATGTGGCGGAGCTGCAGCGCATGGGCGCCGACATCCGCATGCAGGGCAACACCGCCCTGGTGGAAGGTGTGGCCCGCCTCAGCGCCGCGCCCGTCAAGGGAACCGACCTGCGGGCCTCCGCCGCCATGGTGCTGGCCGGTCTGGTGGCCGATGGAGTCACCAGCGTGCAGGGGCTGGAATTCCTTGACCGGGGTTACGCCGATCTGGAAGGCAAGCTCAACAGCGCCGGCGCCTCGATCCGTCGCGTCTCGGCCTGATCGGCGCCCCCGTCACCGCCTCCACCTAAAGTTTTCCCTGCGGGAGCGTGCCGGAATTGGTAGACGGACTCGACTCAAAATCGAGCGCCTTCGGGCATGTGGGTTCGAGTCCCACCGCTCCCATCCCGGCGGCACCGGCGATCGACCCGACTCCGTCGGTCCAGCCCACCTTCCCTGGTCCCGTCACGGATCATGGGATGGCCCCGGCGCGGTCCGCGCTGATGGACACCTACGCCCGGCTGCCGCTTGAGCTGGTCAACGGCCGCGGCGTCTGGGTGCGCGATCGCACGGGCCGCCGCTACCTTGACTGCGTCGCCGGCATCGCCACCTGCACCCTCGGCCACAGCGATGGGGCCATGCGCCGGGCCCTGTCCCGCCAGCTGGGTCGGCTCCAGCATGTTTCGAATCTGTACCGGATTCCGGAGCAGGAGGAGCTGGCCCGCTGGATCGTCAGCCGCAGCTGCGCCGATCGGGTCTTCTTCTGCAACTCCGGCGCCGAGGCCAACGAGGCCGCCATCAAGCTGGCCCGCAAGCACGGCCATACCGTGCGGGGCATCGAGCGGCCGGTGATCCTCACGGCGCAGGCCAGCTTCCATGGCCGCACCCTGGCGGCGGTGAGCGCCACCGGCCAGCCGAAATACCACCAGGGTTTCGAGCCGCTGGTGGAGGGCTTCCGCTTCTTCCCCTACAACGACACCGCCTCCTTCGAGACCCTGCTGGAGTCCGTGGAAGCCGATGGGCCCCGGGTGGCGGCGGTGCTGCTGGAGCCCCTGCAGGGCGAGGGGGGGGTCAACCCGGGGGATCCCGCCTTCTTCCGCCGGGTGCGGCAGCTGTGCACGGAGCGACGGATCCTGTTGATCTTCGATGAGGTGCAGGTGGGCGTCGGCCGCAGTGGCTCCCTCTGGGGCTACGACAGGCTCGGGGTCGAGCCCGATGCCTTCACCCTGGCCAAGGGCCTGGGCGGAGGCATCCCGATCGGTGCCCTGGCGGTGGTCGCCGCGGCGGATCATTTCCGCCCCGGCGACCACGCCAGCACCTTCGGCGGCAATCCCTTTGCCTGCCGTGCCGGTCTCACGGTGATGGAGGAGATGGAGCGCCGCCTGCTGCTCCCCCACGTGCAGCGGATGGGAGAGCTGTTGCAGCACGGGCTGGCCGACCTGGTCGGGCGCCATCCCCAGTGGCTGGAGGGCGTGCGGGGCTGGGGGCTCATCCAGGGCCTGGTGCTGCGCCCCGAAGCCCCCACCGCCCCCGAAATCGTGCAGGCCGCCATCGCCGAGGGGTTGCTCGTCGTGCCGGCCGGCCCCCGCGTGGTGCGCCTGGTGCCGCCGCTGGTGATCCGGCCCCGTCAACTGCGCCTGGCCATCGCCCGGCTGGAGCGGGCCCTGCTGGCGGCTGCGGCTGCCTGACCCCCGGGGTGTCCGCGCTCGATTCCTTCGCCGATCTGATCGAACCCTTCAGCCGCCGGGGCGTGGACCTCGGTCTGGAGCGGTTGCGGGGCGCCCTGGCGGAGCTGGGCCATCCGGAGCGGTGTTTTGCCGCGGTGCAGGTGGCCGGGACCAACGGCAAGGGCTCGATCTGCACCCTGGTGCACGAGGCCCTTCTGGCTTCCGGCCTGCGCAGCGGCCTCTACACCTCCCCCCATCTGGTCAGCTGGTGCGAGCGGATCCGGATCGGGTCCGAGCCGATCGCCCCGGACCGGTTGCGGCGGCTACTCACGGATCTCCAGCCGATCGCCCTGCGCCACGACCTCACCCCCTTCGAACTGGTCACGGCGGCGGCCTTCCAGGCCTTCGCCGCCTCCGGAGTGGAGATCGCCGTCCTGGAGGTGGGCCTGGGGGGGCGCCTGGATGCCACCACCGTGCATCCCGATCGGCAGGTGCTGGGTTTCGCCGCCATCGGCATGGACCATGCCGAGGTGCTCGGATCCACCCTGGCGGCGATTGCGGCGGAGAAGGCCGGGGTGATGTCCCGCGGCAGCCCGGCGGTGAGCGGACCCCAGAGCGAGGCGGCGGCCGCCGTGCTGCGCGAGCATTCCCGCGCCACCGGCTGTCCCCTGCGCTGGGTGGATCCCCTCTCCTGGAGCAGTGCTCTGCCGGGCCTGGTGCAGCGCCACAACGGCGCCGTGGCCCTCGGCATGCTCCGCACCCTGCGGGAGCGGGGCTGGGTCCTCTCCGATCAGGAGATCCGCCGGGGCTTTGCCCGGGCCCGCTGGCCCGGCCGTCTGCAGGCCGCGCGCTGGCGGGGGCAGTCCCTGCTGCTCGATGGCGCCCACAACCTGCCGGCGGCGCAGGCCCTGCGGCAGGAACTCGACCGCCGCCAGGGTTGCCCTCCCCTGCCGGGGGGAGCGCGCCGCTGGGTGCTGGGGGCGCTGAGCGCCAAGCAGGCTCCCGCCATGCTCGAGGCCCTGCTGGCCCCCGATGATCAGATCTGGCTGGTGCCCGTGCCCGGTCACGCCAGCTGGAGCGTGGAGACGCTGCGAGCCGCCGGCCTGACCTGGGCCGGGCCGATCCAGGTCGCCGGCGATCTCACCGCCGCCCTCACCGCCGCCAGCGCAAGTGCGGGAACCGATCCCGTGGTCGTGGCTGGATCGCTCTATCTGATCGGCGCTCTGCTCGCCGGAGGGGATCTGGAGGGGGCGGGCCCTGAGGGTGGGGCCCCGTCCGGGGGAGAGTGGATTCAGCATTGCGAGGCGGAGCCGTGACCATGGGCCAGAACGGATGCAACCAGGAGAGCCAGCCCACCGATCGGGGTCTGGGCCCCCGGGGCCCGCTGCCGGCGCTGCTGCTGGCGGCGCTGCTGGCGATGGTGCTGCTCATCGCGCCGGCGCTGGCTCCAGCCCCCGCCCAGGCCCTCGACACCAGCACCGGAGTGGGGCTGCAGGAGCGGGCCCTCTTCCAGGAGCGGGTGGATTACACCCTCACCGACCAGGACGGCCAGGACTTCAGCGGGCAGCAGCTGACCAACACCTCCTTCGCTGGGGCTCGGGCCCGCGACGCCAGCTTCCGCGGCGCCAACCTGCATGGGGCGATCCTCACCCAGGGGTCGTTTCTGCGTGGGGATTTCAGCGGTGCCGATCTCTCCGATGTGCTGATGGATCGGGCCGATTTCAGCGAAACCGATCTGAGTGCTGCCCGCCTCGACGGGGCGATCGCCTCCGGCAGCAGCTTCAGCGGGGCCCGCATCGATGACGCCGATTTCAGCGGCGCCCTGCTCGATCGCTCCGACCAGCGTCAGCTCTGCCAGCGGGCCCGGGGCACCCACCCTGTGACGGGGGTGAGCACCCGGGCCAGCCTGGAGTGCGGCTGAACCCATCCCCCGGGCGCCGCGCCACTCACCCCATCCGCTCCCCCCAGCCCCGCAGCTTGCCCGGGTTCAGCAGTCCGGCGGGGTCGTAGGCCGCCTTGGCGGCCACCTGATCGGCGTCGATGATGCCCAGCCCTCCATCTTCGACGGTGAACACGTGGGGGTTGAAGATCAGCGCCCCCAGGGACCGGGCCTGCTCCATCAGTTCCAGCAGAGCCGCCGCACCCCGCCAGCGCACCAGGGGAATCGCTGCCAGGCGCTGGCTGCCCTGCTGCCGCACCCCCTCCAGGTGCCAGAGCAGATCGTCGCCCCAGCGTCGCTTCAGGGCTTCGAGCGCCGGTCCCTCGGGCTGGGGCAGCAGCATCTGCAGGTAGGTCCAGCCGGGCTCCTGGGCGCGCAGGTGCAGGGTGGTGTGATTCCAGCTCAGCTCCCGCAGCGGCAGGCCGAGGCCGTCCTGTTCCGCCGCCTGCCAGACCTGACGGCCCCCCAGCGCCGGCAGCAGGCTCTCCAGCACCGGCAGCGCGTCCGGCGCGGCCAGCAGCAGGAGGCGATGGCCCCCCACCGCCGGACAGCGGCCGGCGGGCTGCGTGCCGGCGCTGCCCCGGCCACCCGGTTGGGGGAGGCGGCGGGCGACGGCCTCCTCCAGCAGGCACAGGCTCTGCAGCAGCAGGGCGGTGCCCGGCAGAGTGCGGGCTGCCTCCACGGCCGTCGTCCAGTCTCCGAACTCGATCACCACCTGCTGCCAGGGCACGGCGGCCGCAGTGGCCACGCTCACCGCCGTCAGGATGCCGGTGGTGCCGTAGGCGTGGTTGAGCGGCCGACTGCCATCGGCGTCAAGCTGCAGCAGCCTGGGTTCGGGCTCGAGTGTCACCACCTCCAGGCCCAGCAGGTTGCCGGGGTCCCGCAGGAAGCCCCAGCGCAGGGAGCCGATCCCCCCGGAGCCCCCGGCGATGAAGCCGCCGAGGCTGGCGCTGCGCCGGGTGCTGGGCGTCAGCCGCAGCTCCCGGCCATGGGGGGCCAGCTGCCGGTCCAGATCAGCCAGCCCGCAGCCCGCCTCGGCGGTGAGGATGCCGCTGGCTGGATCCAGATGGCGCCACCGGTTCAGCCCGCTGAGGTCGAGCACCACGCCGCCGGCCAGGGGAACGCACTGGCCGTAATTGCCGGTGCCGGCGCCCCGCACGGTGAGGGCCACGCCCCGGCGGGCGCAGGCGCCCGCCACCTGGCGCACCTGGGCGACGCTGGTGGCGCTGGCCACCAGCTGGGCCCGCTGGGGGCTCAGCAGCGGCTCCAGCACCGGGGAATAGTCGAAGAAGTCGTGGGAGAGGCGCGCCAGCTCGGGGGCGCTGCGGATCAGGCGGACCGGGTCGCTCTCGCCGGGGCAGGGCACCGTCAGATCGGTCGCGAGGGCGGCGAGTTGCTCCACCGTTGCTCGGGTGGGGAGTCCTCCTGGCATCCGCCTGGCCAGGGTCAGGGGCGACGGGCCTGCTCCAGCGGTGGATCGGGAATGGGTCATGGTGCTGGTCTACTCAGCCCGGTGTTCCGTGTCCGATGGCGCCAGGGCCTCCAGCCGGGCCAGCAGGGGTGAGGGGGTCGGCGCCGGCAGCCAGCGCCCCCCCCGCAGCACCCGCCGTTCGGGGGTGCGGGCCAGCAGCTCGCTCCAGCTCGCGGCCGCCGTCACCACCAGATCGGCGGGGCAGCCCGGGCGCAGCACCCCGTCCCAGCTCAGGCCCATCAGTCGCGCGGCGGCGCTGGTGAAGGGAGCCAGCCCCTGGCGCTGCCACGGGGCCAGGTGTGCCGCCGGCGCCGCCAGGCGCAGCAGTTCGATCGGATCGAAGTCGCCCCCCGGATACCAGGGATCCTGCACGTTGTCGGCGCCAACGGCCACGGTCACCCCTGCCCGCTGCAGCTGACGGATCGGCGCCAGGGGCCGCCGGGAGGGAGTGGCGCCAGGCCCATGGCCCAGCAGCCACAGGTTGGTGGCCGGCAAGGCCACCACGGACAGCTGCGCCTCCGCCATCGCTTCCGCCAGGGTCTGCAGTCGCCGGGGCGGCAACTGGGACATGGCGCAGCTGTGGCTGCAGGTGACGGGGATGGCGATCCGGTGCCGGCGCACCAGCCGGGCCACCCGGGCCACCCCCTGGCCGCCCCCTTCCGCGCTCTCGTCCACGTGCAGATCGACACCGCAGCCGAGCGTGTCGGCCAACCGCAGCAGGGCCAGCAGCCCGTCCTCCCCCTGGCTGCCAGCTCCGCTCTCCCGCCGGAAGGGGGCGCCGAGAACCCCACCGAGCAGCACCGCTCCCGCTGGTCCCAGACCATCCAGCCGTCGGGCCAGGGCCTCCCCGGCGGCGCTGGCCCAGTGCTGCACCGGCACCAGGGCCACCAGCTGCAGGGTGAGCCGGTCCTGCCACTGGCCACGGAGCTCCAGCAGGGCCTCCCAGCTGGGCTCGGCTCCAGGCCCGAGGCTGTCCACGTGGCTGCGCAGGGCGCGCAGACCCTGGCGCCAGCTTCGCTCCAGGGCGCGGCTGCCCCGGACCAGCACGCCCTCGCGATCCCGCTCGAGGTGCTCGGCCTGGTTGGCGGCGAGGGCGCCGGCCATCGTGCCGGTGGGGTTGGGGTGCCGCTCCCAGCTGAAGGCCTTGTCGAGGTGGACGTGGGGGTCGACGGCTGGGGTGAGGGCCAGGGGGAGCCGTTCCCCGGGCCGGGGCTCGTGGGGGTGGATCCCGGTGATCACGCCGGAGGCGTGCTCCAGCCGCACGGCCACCAGGCCGTCCCGATCCCCCCCGGGCAGGTCGTGGCGCAGGGGGTCCAGCAGGGCCCGGGGGAGTCGCAGCGGCGGCAGGATGGCGGGGGCCGGAGTCACCACCGCAGCAGACCATCCGCACTGATCCGTTCCTTCTCCCGGTCGCTGGAGGTGGAGAGGATCTTGAACTGGCCGGCCCCGGCCAGGGTCACGACCTCGTAGCGGGGCAGCTCGAGCAGGGGGATCACTCCGGGTCCGCCCACCTCGGTGCGGTAGAGGCTGAACAGCCCGAGGTTGCGCCGGCTGGTCTGACGCCGCGCCAGCGCTCCGAGCACCTGGCGCTGATCCCGGATCAGCTCCGGGCAGTTCCGCAGCACCAACTTCAGGGACATCGGCAGTCGTTCACCGCAGACCTCCTGGACGGTCAGCTCCACCAGCCGATCCGCCGCGAAGCTCTCGAAGTCCTCCATGTCGGGATTGCTGAACGCCAGGGCGCCGGTGACGGCGGCCAGGGAGAGGGCCGCCACCGAACAGACGCGAAGGGGCCGGAGGGGCTTGTCGGGCCTCAAGGAACGGGGGCGGGGCTGCTTGATACATTGGCAAAGACCACGGCGGGCGTAGCCAAGTGGTTAAGGCAGCGGCTTGTGGCGCCGCCATTCGGGGGTTCGAGTCCCCTCGCTCGCCCTCAGAGCCGCCAGCAGCCGATCGGCTGCTGGGCCGCTTCGCACCGGATCGGCACACACCAGCCCGGTCGCGGCGGTGACCGCGGCGCAGGCCGCCTCCGCCTCCGCCTCCCCCAGGCGGGCCGTGTTCAGGGCCACCGCCCCGACCCGTGGGGGGGGACTGGAGCCGGGGCGCCCTAGGGCGGCGAGGCCTTCGAGCACGGGGATCAGCCGTTCGAGGGGCGGCAGCGGTATCCCGGGATGCTTCTCGACATGGCTCTGGTGTGCCCGGTGCACCAGCAGCAGGGCCGTGGCCTGGCTGCCCCGGATCAGGGGCAGGGTGGCCGTGGAACCCGGATGGCAGAGGGAGCCCTGTCCCTCCACGAGAATCAGGGCGCCGGGGCTTTCCGAAGCGGCCTCCAGCACCGCCCGCTCCACCGCCCCGGCGGCGAAGTCCACCCGCACCGCATCGAGCGGGACCCCGCGACCGCTGATCAGGATGCCGGCCTGGCCGGTGCCGACGAAACGGGTCGGCAGACCGGCGCGTCCGGCCGCCCTGACCAGCTCCAGACAGGCGCTCATCTTGCCCACCGCCATGTCGGTTCCCACCGCCAGGATCCGCCCGCCAGGCAGGTGGGCGGCGCGGCCGGAGGCCACCTCAAGGCCCGGGGGTTCCTGGCGCAGATCCCAGATCCATTGCCCCTCGCCGCAGAGGGCGGCCAGCTCGGGATCGTCCCCCAGGCGGCTGTGCAGTCCATTCGCCACGCTCAGACCCGCCTTCAGTGCGGCCACCAAGTCGGCGCGCAGCGGGTCGCCCAGGCGACCGCCCGACGGGGCCAGCCCGATCACCGCCACGGCCGGGCCGAACGGCAGCGCCGCGGCCAGATCCGCCACCACCGGCACCGGGCGGCGGATGGAGGTGATCGCTTCGAGGGACGCACCCGGATGCTCCGGATCCACCACCGCCACGATCGGTCCAGGCCGGTACCGCAGCATCGCCAGGCCGGTCTTGCCCGAGAGGCCGCTCAGGCCGCCATGCTGGAGCAGGACGACGGGCGCATCGGCCCTCAGCATGGACGGGCCCGTCCCGGGGCCGTTCCCCCCTCGCCGCTGCCGAGGCCGGCCCGCGGGGAGGGGCGCAGCCGATCGCCCAGTCGATCGGGTCCGAGGAAGGGATCGTCGATCAGGTTCAGATGGCTGTCCAGATCGGGCCAGCGCACCAGCGGAAGCAGCTGGGCGGCGGCACTGTTCAACAGACCGCTGTCGGAATAGCAGCCGAGCATGAGATCGAGCCCGAGCCGCTGGGCAGCGCGGGCCATCAGCAGGGCCTCGCTGAGCCCGCCGCTCTTGAGCAGCTTGATGTTCACCCCGTCGACATGGGGAGCCAGCCGCAGCAGATCGTGGAGGTCCCAGCAGCTCTCATCGGCCACCAGGGGAATGGGGCAATGCAGGTCAAGGGCGGTGAATCCGGCGGTGTCGGCCTCTGGATCGGCCCGGGCCGGGAGCGGCTGCTCCACCAGCGTCACGCCCTGCTCAGCCAGCCAGGGGATGAGCTCGCGGGCGGTGGCCAGGTCCCAGCCGCCATTGGCGTCCACCTGCAGCTGGGCGCCGCCCGCACCGGCGGCGACGGGCAGCTCCGCCACCGCCGCCGCCACGGCCCTCACCAGCGCCCGGTCATGGTCGGCGCCATCCCGGCTGCCCAGTTTCAGCTTGATGCGGCTGGGAGTGGCCCCCAGCTGGGTCCTCCAGAGTGCCAGCCGTTCCAGCGATTGCTCCACCGATCCCAGCCCCAGGGTGACGCTGGTGGGGGCACAGGCGTCCGGATCCAGCCCCCAGAGCCGCCAGAGCGGCTGCCCCAGCCGTTGGCCGCACCAGTCGTGGAGGGCGAGATCGAGGCCGCAGCGGGCCGGGGGGGAGAGCGGCGCGAGCAGGGACTCCAGCGCCTGGCGGTTCCAGGGATCAAAGCCCTCCCGGCCCGGTTCCGTGGCCGCCAGGGTCGCCAGGGCTTCCTGCAGTTCCGCCGCCACCGCGGCGGTGCTGTGGGCGCGATGGCCGGTCTCGAAGCCGCCCGTCTCCCCGCGCCCGAGGGTGCCGTCGTGGGTGATCTCCACCAGGAGCCGCTCGACCCGAGCGGTGGTGCCGCGGCTGATCGCCAGGGGCACCGCCTTGGTGAGCCAGAACCGGCGAAGCCGCCCTTCCATGGCGCCAGTCTCGGCCATGGCCGAAACTGGCGCCATGACAGCGACCACCACAACGGCGACCGCCACACCCCCCCTGCCGGGCCCGCCGTCCCGCCGCAGCTACTGGATCACCACGTTCGGCTGCCAGATGAACAAGGCCGATTCCGAGCGGATGGCCGGCATCCTCGAGGAGATGGGCTACGCCCCCGGCGCCGACGAGCACGTGGCCGATCTGGTCCTGTACAACACCTGCACCATCCGCGACAACGCGGAGCAGAAGGTCTATAGCTACCTGGGGCGCCAGGCCCGGCGCAAGCGCAGCAACCCCCATCTCACCTTGGTGGTGGCCGGCTGTGTGGCCCAGCAGGAGGGCGAGAGTCTGCTGCGCCGCGTGCCGGAGCTCGATCTGGTGATGGGCCCCCAGCACGCCAACCGGCTCGCCACCCTGCTGGAGCAGGTGGCGAGCGGCCGGCAGGTGGTGGCCACCGAGGCCCACCACATCCTCGAGGACATCACCACCGCCCGCCGCGACAGCGCCGTCTGCGGCTGGGTGAATGTGATCTACGGCTGCAACGAGCGGTGCACCTACTGCGTGGTACCCGCGGTGCGGGGGCAGGAGCAGTCGCGAACCCCCGGGGCGATCCGGCTGGAGATCGAGGCCCTGGCGGCCCGCGGCTTCCGGGAGATCACCCTGCTGGGGCAGAACATCGACGCCTACGGCCGCGATCTGCCGGGCATCACCCCCGAGGGCCGCCGGGAGCACACCCTCACCGACCTCCTCCACCACGTCCACGACGTGGCGGGCATCGAGCGGATCCGCTTCGCCACCAGCCACCCCCGCTACTTCACCGACCGGCTGATCGAGGCCTGCGCTGACCTCCCCAAGGTCTGCGAGCATTTCCACATCCCCTTCCAGAGCGGCGACGACGCCCTGCTCAAGGCGATGGGGAGGGGCTACACGGTGGCGCGCTATCGCCGGATCATCGAGCACATCCGCCGGCGCATGCCCGATGCGGCCATCAGCGCCGATGCCATCGTGGGCTTCCCCGGCGAAAGCGAGGCCCAGTTCCAGGCCACCCTGGATCTGGTCGAGGAGATCGGCTTCGATCAGCTCAACACCGCTGCCTACTCCCCCCGTCCCAACACCCCGGCCGCCGGCTGGGCGGACCAGTTGCCCGAGGCGGTCAAGGTGGAGCGGCTGCAGCGCCTCAACGCCCTGGTGGAGAGGGAGGCCCGGCGCCGCAGCGAGCGCTACCTGGGCCGCTGCCTGGAGGTGCTGGTGGAGGGCATCAATCCACGCGATCCGGCCCAGTGGATGGGCCGCACCCGCACGAACCGACTCACGTTCTTTCCGGCCCACGCCGACGGCGGGGTCCCCCCAGCGCCCGGCGATCTGGTGACCGTCAGGATTGATCAGGTGCGGGCCTTTTCCCTCAGTGGCGTTCTCCGGCCAGGGCAGCACTGATACGTTTGGCCCGCTCCGCCCGCAGCCCCGTCCGATGCCCAAGCCCCCCCGTCGTCTCGGCCTGGTGTTCGGGGGGGATTCCGGGGAGCATGCGGTCTCGATCCGCTCGGCGGTCACCGTGGTGGGGGCTCTGCGGCAAGGAGAGAATGGCTGCCGCTATCAGGTTCTGCCCTTCTACATCGATCGCCGCGGCCGCTGGTGGTCCGGCGAGCTGGCCGAGTCGGTGCTGGCCAGCAGACGGCCCGCCGGGACCGCCGATCTCCAGGGCGGCACCCCCGGAGGACCCCCCGGTCCCGGCGGCTTCCAGGCCTGGCCTGCGGGCGCCGAGCAGGTGGAGGTCTGGTTTCCGGTTCTGCACGGGCCGAACGGGGAGGACGGCACGGTTCAGGGTCTGTTCACTCTGATGCAGGTGCCGTTCGTGGGCTCCGGAGTGCTCGGCTCCGCCCTGGCCATGGACAAGCAGGCGATGAAGGCGGCCTTCGCGGCCGCCGGTCTCCCGCAGGTGCCGTACGCGGCGATCGGAGCCGGCGAGATGCGCCGCGATCCCGAAGGGCTGCTGGACCGTCTGGAACGGGAACTGGGGTATCCCAGTTTCGTCAAACCGGCCAACATGGGGTCCTCAGTGGGGATCAGCAAGGCCACGGATCGGCTCTCCCTGCGGAGGGGTCTGCTGGAGGCGGCCGCCCTGGACCCGCGGCTGGTGGTGGAGCGCGGCGTGCGGGCCCGGGAACTCGAATGCGCCGTCCTGGCGGACCGTCCGCCGGGCCAGGGGCAGCTGCAGGCCTCGGTGGTGGGGGAGATCTGTTTCGAGGCCGACTGGTACGACTACGAGACCAAGTACACCGACGGGCTCAGCCGCACCGAGATTCCGGCTCGCTTGAGCGATGCCGTCAGCGAACGGCTGCGCCGGATGGCGATCCAGGCCTGCGACGCCGTGGCCGCCGAGGGTCTCGCCCGGGTCGACTTCTTCTACGACGAGACGGCCGGAGAACTCTGGCTCAATGAGATCAACACCATGCCGGGCTTCACCTCCCAGAGCATGTACCCGATGCTCTGGGAGGCCAGCGGCGTTTCGCTCCACGATCTGGTGCACCGGTTGGTGGAGAGCGCGGGAGAATGGAAGGCGGCAGCTTCGTTCGTGGAGGACCCGAGGGGATGAGTCATGGCCTGCTCTGGTTGCCCTTGCTGGTGGTCTTCGTCCTGCTCACGGCCCTCGGTTGGCTGGAACGTCGCCGCCAGCGCCTGTTCTCCGACTGGGCCAGGGGATCGGAACTCTCCAAGCTGGATGGCTGCGGGGCCGCCCGGCTGAGCGAGGGGATCCTCACCTGGAGCACCTTCGAGGCCGGTCAGCTCAAGCCCCAGGGCACCTTCGTGATCAGCAAACTTGAGCTGGTGGAGCTCCTGGCCCTGGGCTCCGGCGAAGCGCCCCTCACCGAGGAGAGCCAGGGCAGTTGCCGGCTGAGGCTGGTCGGGGCCGGCGCCCAGCAGGATCTCCCCTTCGCCGACGCCGGCCGGGCCCGCCGCTGGATGGATGAGCTGATGGCACGCTCCCGCTGCGAACTGTGACCTCGGCTCCCCAGGCACCCGGCGTGGAGCGGCGGCGTCAGCTCCGCCAGCAACGCCGCCAGGAATTCCTCCGCAACATCTGGCGGCTCCTGCTGCTCTCCGGCGCCGCCGCCGGACTGGGGTTTGTGCTGCTCCGCCAGGGCTGGAGCCTGAGGCGGCCCTCCCAGGTGGAGGTGATCGGCAGCGAGCGCGTCAGTCGTGACCAGGTCATCCAGGCGGCCGCGCTGCGGTTTCCCGTGCCGCTGCTGGAGATCGATCCCCGCGGGCTGCGCACCCGGCTGGGCGAGGCGCTTCCCGTTGAGCGGGTCCAGGTGGAGCGCCTGATGCTGCCCCCCCGGCTGCGCATCGAGCTGGTGGACCGGCAGGCGGTGGCCCGAGCCGAGCGTCGCACTCCGGAGGGGGTCGAACAGGGCTACGTGGATCGGGTGGGCAATTGGATCAGCCGTTCCCAGCAGTCGGTCGGGACGCGCGGCCGCAATCCCGAGCCCGCCGTCCGCGTCGTGGGCTGGCAAGAGCGGCACCGGGCTCCGCTCACCCAGATCCTGGCCCGCAGCGAGAGCCTGGGCAGCCCGCTTCGGGAGATCCGCTTCGAGCCCGGCGGCACCCTCTGGCTGGTCACCGCCTCCCTGGGCCAGGTGAGGCTTGGTCCCCCCGATGGGCAGCTCAACCGCCGCCTGGATGTGCTCCGCTACCTGTCCGAGCAGCTTCCCTCCCGGGTGAAGGGCCGATCCGTCCAGTCCGTCGACCTGAGCGATCCCGATCAGCCCGAGCTGGGACTTCCCCCTGGCACCCCCCCTGAGACGGCCGGGAATGGTTCTGGTGGCAGGCCGGCGGAATGACCGCCTGGAAACCCGCACAGGTGCGTTGCGGGAAATTCCATTTCAGGTGAAAATGCCGCATCGCACAGGTTTTTTCCAGCCCGCCAACGACATAATGCTGCCCGAGATGAATGGGAACGGTCCCCTCCAGGAGACTGCATCCGACGGTCACCACCCCCAGCCCCTCTCCGCCTGCCTCGGACCCGCCGTGACCTCTCCCTCTCCCAGCAGCAACGGCATCGTTCCAAGCCAGTCCGCTCGCATTGAAGTCATCGGTGTGGGGGGGGGGGGGAGCAACGCGGTCAACCGGATGATCGCCTCCGACCTGCAGGGGGTCGGCTACCGGGTGCTCAACACCGACGCCCAGGCCCTGCTCCAGTCGTCGGCCCAGAAACGGGTGCAGCTGGGCCAGAAGCTCACCCGCGGCCTTGGTGCCGGCGGCAATCCGGTCATCGGCCAGAAGGCGGCGGAGGAGTCCCGCAACGAGCTGCTGGAAGCCCTTCAGGGCGCCGATCTGGTCTTCATCGCCGCCGGCATGGGGGGCGGCACCGGCACCGGTGCGGCCCCGATCCTGGCCGAGGTGGCCAAGGAGTGCGGCGCCCTTACCGTCGGCATCGTCACCAAACCGTTCGGCTTCGAGGGCCGCAAGCGCATGAAGCAGGCCGAGGAGGGCATCGCCCGCCTGGCCGAGCATGTGGACACCTTGATCGTCATCCCCAATGACCGGCTCCGGGATGCCATCGCCGGGGCACCCCTCCAGGAGGCCTTCCGCGCCGCCGATGACGTGCTGCGCCAGGGGGTGAAGGGCATCAGTGACATCATCACCAAACCGGGTCTGGTCAACGTCGACTTCGCCGACGTCCGCTCGGTCATGACCATGGCGGGCACCGCCCTGCTCGGCATCGGCGTCGGCTCCGGACGCTCCCGCGCCACCGAGGCCGCCCAGGCGGCGATGAGCAGCCCCCTGCTTGAGTCCGCGCGGATCGACGGCGCCAAGGGCTGCGTGATCAACATCAGCGGCGGCAAGGACATGACCCTGCAGGACATGACCACCGCCTCGGAGGTCATCTATGACGTGGTCGATCCCGACGCCAACATCATCATGGGGGCCGTGGTGGACGAGCGACTTGAGGGCGAGATGCACGTCACCGTGATCGCCACTGGCTTTGAGGGGGGGGGCGCCTACCGCTCCGAGCGTCCGGTGCAGAGCTTCACCACCCCCCAGCTCACCGAGCCGGGTCCTGACCAGCGTGGAGCCAAGATCCCTCCGTTCCTGCTGAACCGCCAGAGCCGTTCGGCCGACGGCTGAGCCAGCCCCCCGGGGGCTGGGGAAAGGGGTGACCCGGAGTCCACGCCTGCCTGGAGCATCCCGTGTGGCTGCTCCCTTCCGGTCCTGACCAGATTTGGGCGTCCGGGCCGCGTGGGTCCGAGTCGAGTTGATGCTAGCAATGGGCCTCGCCAGGAGCCCCCCGTGCCGCTGCGACCCGGAGATCTGGAATCCCGCAAGCGGGCAGGCCGTCCCATCCTGGTGCTCACGGCCTGGGACAGCCTCTCGGCCGCCCTGGTGCAGGATGCCGGCGCCGAGGTGGTGCTGGTGGGGGATTCCCTGGCCATGGTGGCGCTCGGCCACCCCACCACCCTGCCGGTGACGCTCGAGGAGATGCTCCACCACACCCGTGCCGTGGCCCGGGGGTTGCGGCGCCCTCCGGCGCAGCAACCCCTGCTGATCTGTGATCTGCCGTTTCTCACCTATCAGTGCGGCCTGGATCAGGCGGTGGCCGCGGCCGGCCGGGTGCTCAAGGACACACCGGCGGCCGCGGTGAAGCTTGAGGGGGGCGAACCGGAAACGGTGGCGGTGGTGGACCGGCTCGTGCGATGCGGCATTCCCGTGATGGGCCATCTCGGACTGACACCCCAGTCGGTGCACCGGCTCGGGTACCGGCGCCAGGCGAACGATCCCCTCAGCCAGGAGCGGTTGCGGCGCCAGGCCCACGACCTGCAGGCCGCCGGCTGTTTCGCCCTGGTGCTGGAGCATGTGCCGGCTGAACTGGCCGCCGGGCTGCGGCGCGACCTGGCGGTGCCGGTGATCGGCATCGGTGCCGGGGACGACTGCGACGGGCAGGTGCGGGTGACCGCCGATCTGCTCGGCCTCAGCGAGCGTCAGCCTCCATTCAGCCCGCCGCTGCTGGCGGGCCGCCGCCTCTGCGTGGAGGCGCTCAGGGGCTGGCTGCACACCGCTGCCGCCCCGCCGTCACCGGTTGCGGACGCTCCTCCCACCATCCCATCAGCTCCCGCAGCACCGCATTGCTGAGGGCGAGTCCGGCGGGGTCGCTCAGCCGCCAGCGGGGTCCTTCGATCCGCAGCAGACCCCGCTTGAGGAAGGGCTCCATCCGCTGGAGCAACCCCGCCAGCTCCTGGTCACCCAGTGCGGCTTCGGCCCAGAGGGCCTGCAGATTGACCCCCTCCCGACGCCGCAGCCCCACCAGCAGGCGCTCGTCGAGGGGCAGGGCGGCGGGGGGCAGCTCCGGGGGCGGCGGCTCCTCCAGCCAGGCGGCGTAGGCGGCCCGGGTGCGGGGCCTGGCCTGTCGGGCGCCGTGGGGCGCCGAGGTGGCGCCCATGCCGAAACCCCACCAACCCGCCCCGCTCCAGTAGACGCGGTTGTGCCGGGCCGCGTGGCCCGGCCGGGCGTAGTTGGAGATCTCGTAGTGGCCATACCCGGCGGCCGTCAGACGTTCCCAGCTGAGCTCCATCAGATCGGCCCCCACATCCCCATCCGGCAGCGGCAGCTGGCCGCGGCGCTGGAGCCGATCGAACACGGTGCCGGGCTCGACGATCAGGTCGTAGATCGAAAGATGGGGGGGATCCAGGGCCACCGCCTGCTCCAGTTGATCCCCCCAGGACTCGGCGCTCTGCCCGGGAAGGCCCTGGATCAGGTCCAGGCTCCAGCTGCCCAGTCGGCCCGCCCCCAGCGCTGCCTGGAGCCAGCCGGCCGCCTGCAGCAGGTCGCGCCGCCGGTGGCGGCGCCCGAGGCGCTCCAGCACACCATCCTCGAAGCTCTGCCCTCCCAGGCTCACCCGGGTCACACCGGCCGTCAGCACCCCCTCCAGTCGCGCCGGTCCGAAACTGGCCGGATCCATCTCCAGGGTCACCTCCGCGCCGGGGGCGAGCCCGAAGTGCCGTCGCAACGTGTCCAGCAGGCCCGCCACCTGGGCGGAGCTCAGCAGCGATGGGGTGCCCCCGCCCAAATAGACCGTTGAGAGGGGCGCCAGCGGCGGTGTGGCGGTGATCTCCGCCTCCAGCAGGGGTAGATAGGCGGCGATGGATCCGGAGTGGGTCCCATCGGCGGTGTCCCCCAGCGGCACCACCGCAAAGTCGCAGTAGAAGCAGCGACGGTGGCAGAAGGGGATGTGGAGGTAGGCGGCGCGGGGGTGGGGCGGGGTGTCCATAGGTAAATGTACGGATACCTGTCCCGGTCAAACGGGTCCAGATCCGCCATGCTGATTTTCCACAGCCATGGGCAGCCCACGACCGACACATGGTGGACCCGCTCATCCTGTTCCTGTTTCTGATCTCCGGAGCGGCCACCGGCTGGCTCGGGGTCGATCTGCTGCCGGAGAGCCTGCTGCTGGAGGTCACCAACCTGGAAGGCCTGCGCTGGGTGCTGGGCGGCTTCGGAGCCTTTTTCGGGCTGCTGGCCGGCTTCTTCTTCCAGCTGCTGCGGCACCGCCTGATGCGCCAGGTGCGCTCCATGCCCACCGATCTGCTGGTCAGCCGGGCGGTGGGGCTGATCCTCGGTCTGCTGGTGGCGAACCTGCTGCTGGCGCCGATCCTGCTGCTGCCCCTCCCCTGGGAGGTGGTGTTCGTCAAACCGCTGGCGGCCGTGCTCAGCAACGTCTTCTTCGGCGTGCTCGGCTACAACCTCGCCGAGGTCCACGGCCGGACCCTGCTGCGCCTGTTCAATCCCCAGAGCGCCGAAACCCTTCTGGTGGCCGATGGTGTGCTGCAGCCGGCCAGCGCCAAGATTCTCGACACCAGCGTGATCATCGACGGGCGCATCCGGGGCCTGCTGGAGTCCGGTCTTCTGGAGGGCCAGGTGATCGTGGCCCAGGCGGTGATCGACGAGCTCCAGCAGCTGGCTGACTCGGGCAACGCCGAGAAGCGCGGCAAGGGCCGCCGCGGGCTCAATCTGCTCGCCCAGTTGCGCGAACGCTATGGGCGCCGTCTGGTGGTGAACACCACCCGCTACGAGGGATCCGGGGCGGACGACAAGCTGCTCAGGCTCACGGCCGACACCGGGGGCACCCTGCTCACCGCCGACTACAACCTGGCCAAGGTGGCGGAGGTTCAGGATCTCAAGGTGATGAACCTCAGCGCCCTGGTGATCGCCCTGCGGCCCGAAGTGCAGCCCGGCGATGCCCTGCAGCTCAAGATCGTGCGGGAAGGCAAGGAGGCCGATCAGGGCGTGGGCTATCTGGAGGACGGCACGATGGTGGTGGTGGAAGCCGCCCGCACCCGGATCGGTCAGCGGCTTCCGGTCACCGTCACCGGAGCCCTGCAGACTCCCGCCGGTCGCATGGTCTTCGCCCGGTGCGACCAGGACGGCCCCCGTCCGGCGGCCACGGTCCAGCAGCCGGCAGGCCCCCGCTAGGCTCCGGTTCAGGCCCTGAAGAGCGTGTTCTGATGTCGGTGTCGGCTCCCTACTACGGCGATTCCGCCGTGATGCGCACACCGCCGCCGGACCTGCCGTCCCTGCTGCTCAAGGAGCGCATCGTCTACCTCGGCCTGCCGCTGTTCTCCGACGACGACGCCAAGCGTCAGATGGGGATCGATGTGACCGAGCTGATTGTCGCCCAGCTTCTCTATCTGGAGTTCGACAATCCCGACAAGCCGATCTTCTTCTACATCAACTCCACCGGCACCAGCTGGTACTCCGGCGATGCGATCGGCTTCGAGACCGAGGCCTTCGCCATCTGCGACACGATCCGCTACGTCAAGCCTCCGGTTCACACGATCTGCATCGGCCAGGCGATGGGCACCGCCGCGATGATCCTGGCGTCCGGCGCCAAGGGCCACCGGGCGGCCCTGCCCCATGCCTCGATCGTGCTGCACCAACCCCGCTCCGGTGCCCGCGGCCAGGCCAGCGACATCCAGATCCGCGCCCAGGAGGTCCTTCACAACAAGCACGTGATGCTGGAGATGCTCGCCGAGACCACCGGTCGCAGCGTCGAGCAGCTCTCCAGCGACTCGGACCGGATGACCTATCTCACGCCCCGCGAAGCCCTGGAGTACGGCCTGATCGATCGGATCCTCACCTCCCAGAAGCCCCTGCCGGTGCCCCTGGCCGGCTCGGTCTGAGACCGCGACCTCCCTCGCCCCACCGTTTCCCCGTTCCCTTCCCTCCAGCAACGCCATGCCCATCGGCACCCCCAGCGTTCCCTACCGCCTGCCCGGCAGCCAGTACGAGCGCTGGGTCGACATCTACACCCGCCTCGGCGTGGAGCGCATCCTGTTCCTGGGCCAGGAGGTCAACGACGGCATCGCCAACAGCCTGGTCGCCCAGATGCTCTACCTCGATTCCGAGGACAGCAGCAAGCCGATCTACCTCTACATCAACTCCCCCGGCGGTTCGGTCACGGCCGGCCTGGCCATCTACGACACGATCCAGTACGTCAAGTCCGATGTGGTGACGATCTGTGTGGGGCTGGCGGCCAGCATGGGCGCCTTCCTGCTGGCGGCCGGCACGAAGGGCAAGCGGGTGGCCCTGCCCCACAGCCGGATCATGATCCACCAGCCCCTGGGCGGCACCAGCCAGCGCCAGGCCAGTGACATCGAGATCGAGGCGCGGGAGATCCTGCGAATCAAGGACATGCTCAACCAGAGCCTGGCCGACATGTGCGGCCAGAGCCTGGAGAAGGTCAGCAAGGACACTGACCGCGACTACTTCCTCAGTGCGGCCGAGGCCAAGGACTACGGCCTGATCGATCGGGTGATCTCCGATCCCTCCGACGCCTGAGGACAGGTCCCCCATCGGGTGGGGCGACCGGGCGGCGACGGCTTCGACCGTAGGATCCGCTCCTGCCCTGACCCCTTGCCGGATGGCCCAGCTCTTCTACGACGACGATGCCGATCTGAGCCTGTTGAGCGGCAAGACCGTGGCGATCATCGGCTACGGCTCCCAGGGCCATGCCCACGCCCTCAACCTCAAGGACAGCGGGGTCAGCGTGCTGGTGGGCCTCTACGACGGCAGCCGTTCAGCGGACAAGGCCCGGGCCGATGGCCTGGAGGTGGTCAGCGTGGCCGAGGCGGCTGAGCGGGCCGACTGGATCATGATCCTGCTGCCCGATGAGACCCAGAAGAGCGTCTACGACGGGGAGATCGCGCCCCACCTCCAGGCGGGCAAGGTGCTGAGCTTCGCCCATGGCTTCAACATCCGCTTCGGTCTGATCGTGCCGCCCGCCGACGTGGATGTGGTGATGGTTGCCCCGAAGGGTCCGGGCCACACGGTGCGCTGGGAGTATCAGAACGGCCAGGGGGTTCCCTGCCTGTTCGCGGTGGAGCAGGACGCCTCCGGTCAGGCCCGTGCCCTGGCGATGGCCTATGCCAAGGCGATCGGCGGCACCCGCGCCGGCATCCTCGAAACCAACTTCAAGGAGGAGGCGGAAACCGACCTCTTTGGCGAGCAGGCGGTGCTCTGCGGCGGCCTCAGCGAACTGGTCAAGGCCGGGTTCGAGACCCTCGTGGAGGCGGGCTATCAGCCCGAGCTGGCCTACTTCGAATGCCTCCACGAAGTGAAGCTGATCGTGGATCTGATGGTGAAGGGCGGCCTCACCGCCATGCGTGATTCCATCTCCAACACCGCCGAGTACGGCGATTACGTCAGCGGCCCGCGCCTGATCACCGACGAGACCAGGGCCGAGATGCGTCGCATCCTCTCCGACATCCAGGACGGCACCTTCGCCCGCAACTTCGTGGCGGAATGCGAGGCCGGCAAACCCGAGATGACCCGCATCCGCAACCGCGACAGCCAGCTCCCGATCGAGCAGGTGGGCAAGGGCCTGCGCTCGATGTTCAGCTGGCTCAAGGCCGCCTGAGCGGCCACGGGCCCCCGCTGTGGCGTCCCCCATCGACTCCCGGCGGCTCATGCTGGTCTGGGCGGCCTCCCAGGCGAGCGTGAGTCTCAGCCTGGCTTCCGCCGCCTGGATGGTCAGTGGTCTGACCCCCTCGCCGCTGATCAACAGCCTGCTGCCGACCCTGGCGGCGCTCCCCGCCCTGCTTCCGCTGGTCCGTCGGGCGCTGTTGGGAACCTGGCTGCAGCTGCTGGCCGTCCTGCTGCTCCTGCTCGTCGCCGTTGCCACCGGGCCGTTCGGGTCACTGACCGGCGGCGCGGCGCCCTGGCTCCTGCCGCTCTCCCTGGCCGGGGTTCTGCTGGTCGGTCTGGGGGGACAGATGGCGGGTCTGCCCCTGCAGCGCCATCTCGTCGCCGCCCGTGGCGTCCCCATGGCCAGGCTTCGGCGGGGGGGAGATCTGGGGGCTCTGGCGGGCTTCGTGCTCACCGGCGTGACGTTCCCGATCGGTCAGGCCCTGCTCCAGTTCTCCCAGGCGGCGGTGCTGCTGCTGCCGGTGCTGAATCTCGCTCACCGGGCTGATCCCTCCGCAACCCGTCCCCCCGCAGCGACCCTGCCTCTGGGCTGGATCTGCCTGGTTCAGGGACTGCTCTTCGGAGGTCTGTTCAGCCTGCTTCCCCTGTGGGTGCGCCAGATCGAGGGCGGCACCTGTCTGGGTTTCGGCCTGGTGCTGGCGGCCTATGCGGTGGGCAGAAGTCTGGGAGCCGGCCGCTCCCCCACCGGCGGTTCAGCCGAGCGCAGCCGACCCCGGCTGGCGGCGGCCCGCTATCTCCTTCTGGCGCTGCTGCTGGTGAGCAGTCGCTGGCTGCCGGGCTGGTCGGCGCTCCTTCCGTTCGTTCCCATCGGTATCCTCGCCGCCACCAGCGATGCCGCCCTGGTGGCCCGCCTGCGGCCCCTGGGCGACGAACCCCTCCGCTGGCAGATCATGGAGCGGTCCGGGGCTGTTGGGGGGGTGGTGGGCGGCCTGGGGATGGGGGGAGTGGCCCAGGTCTTCGGACTGACCATCGCCCTGCCGGTTCAGCTGGGGGCGTTCCTGCTCGCCGCCCTCCTGCTGGCCCCGTCGGGGCCGCCTTCGGGCCCGTCCCCTGTCCCTGCCGCAGACCCGGTGTGACGGTGGGCGAGGGACTGTCGGCCTGGCTGCTGGTGCTGCTGGCCTGCGCCCTCGATCGCGGCGTGGGGGATCCCCGCCGCTGGCCCCATCCGGTTCAGCTGATCGGCTGGGGGGTCGATCGGCTCCGCGCCGGCGGCGAGCCCTGGGCCGGCGATCGCCCCTGGCGCCTGCGGCTGCTCGGTGGTCTGATCACCGCCCTGATTGTGGGGGCGAGCGGAGGAGTCGGCTGGCTGATCGAGCAGCTGGCGCTGGGTCCGGCGGGGGTCTGGCCGTTGCCGGCGGCCCTGCCGTGGCTGGGGGTGCCGCTGCTCCTGCTGGCGCTGGCCAGCGCCCTGGCGGGGCGCAGCCTGGAGCAGGGCGTGCGGGCGGCGCTGGAGCCGCTGGGCCCAGCGGACGATCAGGCGGCCGCGACGACGGCCGGGGCTTCCGCCCCGGGGGACGATCTCGCCCGCGCCCGCCGCCGCCTGGCCTGGATCGTCGGCCGCGACGTGGATGCCCTGGACCGCGATGGGATCATTCGGGCGGCGGCGGAGACCGCGGCGGAAAATGCCATTGACGGCCTGTTCGCGCCCCTGTTCTGGATGCTGACCGGGGCCGTGCTCTGGAGCGGCTTCGGGGTGGCCGATGGGGTGCCGGGCCCCCTGGCCCTGGCCTGGAGTTTCAAGGCCGCCAGCACCCTCGACTCCATGCTCGGCTACCGCCGGGGGCGGTTGCTCTGGCTCGGCACCGCCGGGGCCCGCCTCGATGACCTGCTCACCTGGCTTCCCTGCCGGCTGGTGGCCCTGAGTCTGCCCTTGCTGGGTTCTCAGCCACGCCATGCCCTGGGCCGCTGCCGGGAGGCCCTGAGGCAGGGCCGGACCGATCCCTCCCCCAACGCCGGGGTGTCCCAGGCCGCCTTCGCCCTGGCGGCGGAGGTGCGGCTGGGCGGGGTCAACCGCTATGGGGGGATCGAGCGGAGCAAGCCGGTGGTGGGTTGGGGGTACAGCCCGCCCGATGGCGGGGCGGTGGAGCGGATCCTGGCGCTCAGCCGACGGCTGGAGGTGCTCTGGTTGCTGGCCGCCCTGCCCGTGCTCGCCCTGACTGGGCGGGTCTCCGGCTGAGCGGGCGGGTTCAGTAGGCGCCGCGGTCGCGGGGGAAGAGGATCACCCCCACCGTCCTGAGCATGATCGTGAGATCCAGGAGGACCCCCCAGCGCCGCGCATAGGTGACATCAAGGTTGATCCGGGTGGCATAGCTGAGGTTGTTGCGACCCGAGACCTGCCACAGACCGGTCAGGCCGGGCCGGACCGCCAGCACCTCGTCCATGCGCTGCCCGTAACGCTCCAGTTCATCGCGGACGATCGGCCTGGGGCCGACCACGCTCATCTGCCCCCTGAGCACATTGATGAACTGCGGCAGTTCATCCAGACTGGAGCGGCGCAGGAAGCTGCCGATCCTGGTGATGCGAGGGTCGGCCTTGAGCTTGAAATCCTTGCGAAACTCCTCCCGCAGCTCCGGTGATTCCTCCAGAAGGGTCCGGAGGACCCGGTCGGCGTCCTTGCGCATCGTGCGGAACTTGATGCAGCCGAATCCCTTGTACCCCCGGCCGATCCGACTCTGGACATAGAAGACGGGCCCCGGTGAGCTCAGGCGCACCAGCAGGGCCAGCAGCAGGAACAGGGGGCTGCCCAGGCTCAGCACCAGGAGGGAGAAAAGGATGTCTCCGCCCCGCTTCAGGATCCTGGACGGTTTCGACTGGGCCTCGATCAGCTCCTGGGCGGTGGGCAGGGGCGGAGAGAACGGAAACAGGGGCGTGACCGGAGGAAGAACATGGAGCACCCGCCGCGCCGGGTTCTGCGGGGGCTGGGTGGACCAGTGGTGGGGGTTGGGGAGCTCGTGACTTCCGTACCCGTTGGCGTGATGGTTGGACATCACCGGCACCTTGGTGTGGAAACTTTAAAAATCAACGGCCCCCCACACCAGCCTGGGCGGTCACTCGGGCCAGAGGCACAGCGCCTCGTTGGCGTCAGTCGCCGGATCCGGGGGCTGGCAGGGGGCCATGGGCCAGCCGCAGGCGCCGGCGGTGGTGCCGCCACTGCCGCTCCAGCATCTCCAGCAGACGGGCCTGGAAGCGCTCCGGTGCGAACTGCTCAGCCCAGGCCCTGAGCTGCTCGGGCGGCAGGCGTTGCCACAGCCGCCCCTGCTCGAAATGCTCCAGCGCCGCCCCCAGGCAGGCGGCCGTCTGCTCCGGGAAAAGCAATCCGGTGGCCCGCCCGGCGTCCCGGTCCAGGCAGCGCACGGTGTCCAGCAGACCTCCCTGCCCCAGGCCGATCACCGGGGCTCCGGCGGCCATCGCCTCCACTGGGGCGATGCCGAAATCCTCGAGCCCGGCGTACACGTAGGCACGGCAGCGTCCCATCAGGCTGCTCACCTCCTCGGCAGCGCACCGGCCCAGGAAGCGAACCGATGGCCCCGCCATGGCCTCCAGCCGGTCCCGTTCCGGTCCGTCCCCGGCCACCAGCAGGGGCAGACCGGTGCGGTTGAAGGCCTCGATCACCAGGTCCACCCGTTTGTAGGGCACCAGCCGGCTGAGCGACAGGTAGAACTCCTCCCGGGGCAGGTCCCAGCGGAACCGCTCCACGGCCACTGGCGGATGCAGCACCTCGCTGGCCCGGCGCCAGCAGCGCTGGATGCGCCGGGCGGTGAAGCGGGAATTGGCGATCAGATGGTCCACACGGGCACTGCTGCTGACATCCCACTGGCGCAGCTGATGCAGTTGCCAGCGGACCCAGGGGCCCAGGGGGCCGCGGGCGATGGCGGACCCGGCCAGGTAGGCATGCATCTGATCCCAGGCATAGCGGACCGGGGTGTGCACATAGCTGACATGGAGCTGATCGGGGCCGGTGAGCACCCCTTTGGCCACGAGATGGTTGCTGCTGAGCACCAGGGGATAGCCGCCGAGGTCGAGCTGTTCGATCGCCAGCGGCAGGAGGGGGAGGTACTGCTGAACGTGGCTGACCCCCCAGGGCAGGGTCTGGATGAAGCTCGTGCGGATCCGGCGGCCCTCCAGCCAGCTGCCGCGGCGCCCGCTCTCGCCATCCACCAGAGCGAACAGATCGGCAGGGGGACGCCCCTGGCCCAGCAGCCGGTCGATTTCCTGAACCACCCGTTCCGCCCCCCCCACGGAGCGGGGGGTGAACCACTCGTGCACCAGGGCGATGCGACTCGGCAGGGCTGACATGGCGGCACGGTAGGCGCCCCGCTGACCCGTTCAGGTCACGAAAACTCTCATCTGATTGCATGGCCGGGACTCCCTCCGGATGCTGGGCGCAGTCCTTGCCCCCCATGCCCATTCGCGACCTCCTGGAAGATGCCCTCGAGGAACCCTCGATCGGTCTCACCTCCTGCTTCAGGTGGCATGCCACCCCCGTGGGGATCGCTGCGCTCTGGCGAGCCGGAACCGCGCCGGCTACCCCCCCATATGACCTGGCCCTGCGGGAGGGCCTGGAGGTGGGGCTCGATCTCAGCCGGGAGGAACGGGAATTCCATCAGGTGAGCCTGGGTCTTGTGCTGCTGTTCCACTCCTGAGGCCCGGAGCCCGTTTGTCCTCCCCACCCCCGCGCGAACCGTCCTCGATCTGGCAGGTCAAGCCCTGGTGGTGTCAGCCCTGGTCGATCCTGCTCACCGGTGTGGTGGCCGTGGTTGCCAGCTGGCTGGTGTTCGGGCGCTGGTGGATCAGCCTGCCGGTGGCGATGGCCGTGGGGCTCTGGTGGTGGCTCTTCCTTGTGCTGATGCCCAGTAGCCTGAATCCACCAGCCGATCCCTCCGATCCAGGCTGATGCAAGAGGAAACGGCAGCCGATCCGACAGCGGCCCAGGACCCCCTTCTCTTGCATGGGAGCGCGATCCGAACGGGGTTGCGTCCGAGTTCCGTCCCTGTGCCCACGCCCACCCATGAGTTATGAACCCGGTACCAACGAGTGCCGGTTGCTGATCGACAGCAAGGCCCAGATCGAGGCGGCTCTCGCCAACCTGACCAAGCTGGAGAACACCGACCACATCCGCCTTCAGCTGCTGGCCGTGTACAACCAGCTGGAGGGGCTGCACGACCTCAGGCGGGCCCAGATCCAGCCCTCTCCGGAGGCGGTCGGTGCCGTCCCGGATGGAACCGCCTGACAAAGGCGTCCAGGGGCAACGGCCCGCAGGGCCGACTCCATCCCCCCTGGTCCGGCAGAGGCCACCAGCCGGTGATGCGCTGGGGCCAGCGTCCACCCAACCGATGCACCACCACGTAGTGGGCGGTGCCCGCGCCACAGAGATGTGGCGATCCCAGCGGTTCGCTCTGGGGGTTCAGACGCAGGAAGGCGCTCACCAGCGCCGTCTGTGGACGCTGATGCCCGGCGGAGGCGGCCAGGGCGGCTCCCAGCCGCAGGGCCGCCTCCGCCGGGGAGCCGTCATCGTGAAGATGGAGATGCAGCGGCCCCCAGCCGGGGTACCCCAGAAATGAATACACGGCTCGGTCGGGCATGGCAGCGGAGCGGCGACGGTCCGTCCCTCCAGTGCCCGGTCCGTCTCAGCTCGGCCCGGATCGGGCTCGCGCTCGGCCTGCTGGGCCTTCTGCTTGCCCAGTCCGGACAAGGGGGCGATCAGGGCCCGGGGCCGTTCATGGCACTGCCCCAGCTGCTGCGGGTCGGTCAGCCGATCCAGGAGGCGGACCGCGCCCTGCGACGGGCCCGCTGGATCCCTGCCCCCGCCGGCGCCCCCCTGCCGATGGAGCGAACCAGGGCGGGCAATCCCCTGACCAGCCTCTCGGGCTGCTCGGGCTCCGGATCCGGCTTCTGTCGCTACGACTATCGCCGCGGCGACGCCCGGCTCAGTGTGATCTCCGTGCCCGCCCCGGCCGGAGGGGCCGGGGGTGGACGGGTGCTGCGCTGGTCGGATGCCCGCACGGGCCGCACCTGGGGCCACACCCCTGGACTGGAGATGCCAGGGGACCGATAGGTTTGGGCGATCCGCACAGGGAACCCATGGGTTCAGGCCCCGATCCACGCCCCCCCTGGTTGAACTGGGTCTTCCTGCTGATCTTTCTGTGGAGCAGCTGGCAGCTGGCCGGATTCTGGTTTGAGCGCTTTCAGTGATGCGCGGATTCAGACATCGTCCAGGGCCTCCCTGAGGCGCCCGAGCAGGGTCCGGCGCGCCGCGGGAGCTGAGAGTCCGGCGTCCCGGGCTGCCACCACCCAGTCCCGGGCTGCCCCGATCAGGTCGTCGAGCTCATGGGCCCCGGCGCGGAGCGCCTGGAAGGCGGCGGTCAGCTCCTGGTCCTCGGCCTGGGAGGGATCGCCGCAGACGATGTACTGACGGCCGTCGCTCCCCGTGTACAGGAGGCTTCCCTCCGGTCCCAGCAAAGGGGCTGTGGCCGGAACGGCGAGCCCGGCGCCGGAGCGATCGCCGAACTCGGGATCCTGGGCGGGGTCGTCGTCGGGGAGGAGCATCATGGGGGACGGCAGGGAAGAACGCAGGCCGGACCTGCTCCGGGCAGGGATCAGGATCTCGGGGGTGGGGCTTCAGGGATAGGCGTTGGGAACGAAGAACTGCTCGTTCATGGGGGGCCGGATGTAGTCACTTCCACTCTTGCGTGGCGGCAGTTCGATCGCTTCGGGGGTCATGTCCTCGTAAGGAATCTTGCCCAGCACATGGCGGATGCAGTTCAGGCGGGCCCGGCGCTTGTCATCGGCCTCAACGGTGAACCAGGGGGCTTCCGGGATGTTCGTGTGGGAAAACATCTGATCCTTGGCCTTGGAGAACTCCACCCAGCGGTCGCGGGATTCGAGATCCATCGGACTGAGTTTCCAGCGGCGAGCGGGATCATCGAGACGGGAGCGAAACCTCAGTTCCTGTTCATCATCGCTCACCGAAAACCAATATTTCAGCACCGTGATCCCAGACCGCACCAACATGCGCTCAAACTGGGGACAGGACTGCATGAACTCATCCACCTGGGGTTCGGTGCAGAACCCCATCACCCGCTCCACCCCCGCCCGGTTGTACCAGCTGCGATCGAACAGCACGATCTCTCCCGCCGCCGGAAAATGTTCCACATAGCGCTGGAAATACCACTGGGTCTTCTGCTGGTCGGAAGGAGTGCCCAGGGCAATGACATTGCAGCCGCGGGGGTTGAGCGGCTCGGTGATCCGTTTGATCGCTCCACCCTTCCCGGCGGCATCACGCCCTTCGAACAGGATCACCAGTCGGTAACCGACATGCTTGACCCAGTACTGCATCTTGACCAGCTCCACCTGGAGCTTTTCAAGTTCCTTCTCGTAGAACTTTTTGCTGAGCTTGGCAGTGGGCTGAGGGAGATTGAGCTCGTCTTCGGATTCCCCGAGGAGGTGGGAGGGGTGGTAGCGGTCGTTCAGACCGTTGCCGAAGTGAGGAGCGTGCAGGGTGGCGGTGAGTCCGGATGTCTTGTCTCCGCCCCGTGCTTTGGCGTGTTTCTCGGCCTTGCCTTTCCCTTTGGACTTCTCCTTGCCTTTACCCATGGGGTCCGGCTCCAGATGCGTGGGGCGATCCTTCCCTTCTAGAGGAAGGTTCCTGGCCTTGCAGCCCCAGCCCGGCAGATTGTTGAGCCCCTGACATGCCGATTCCGTCGGGGGCCGCTTCAGGGGCCGTCGTGAGCCGCCAGAGAGCGGCCGGTGAAGCTGACGCAGAACCCCGCCTGGGCTGGCACCGCCGCCGCCCCCAGCCGTACCTCACCGCCGTGGCTGCGGGCCACCCGCTGGGCGATCGCCAGGCCGAGGCCACAGTGTCCATGCCCGCTGCGCGCCTCATCAAGCCGCTGGAAGGGCATCAGGGCCTGGGAGCGACGATCCGCCGCGATTCCGGGGCCCCGGTCCCAGACCTGCAGCTCGAATCCATCGACGTCCCACGGCCGCAGCAGCAGCCGCACCGGCGGCTCGCCGTAGCTCAGGGCGTTATCGACCAGGTTGGCCACCGCCCGACCGAGGGCGATTGGCTGGACCCGGGCGGTCACCGGGGTGAGATCCAGCTCAAGGGGCTGGCCGTCGTAGCGGGCCGCCAGCTCCGCCAGCAGCTCCGCCAGCGGCACGGTCACCGCCGCTTCCGCGGCACCGCCGCCGGCGAAGAGCAGGAACTGGCCGGTGATCCGCTCCAGGTCGTCGAGATCGGCCTCCGCCTTGGCCCGCCCCTGGGGATCCAGACCTGCCGCCGCCGCGCGGTCGCCGGGAACCGGACTGCCCAGCAGGGAGAGGCGAAGCCGTAGCCGGGTGAGGGGGGTCTTGAGGTCATGGGCGATGCCGGCCAGCATGGTGGCCCGCTCACTCTCACTGTCCTCAAGCCGCTCCAGCATGGCGTTGAAGTGTCGGGCCAGCTGGCGCACCTCCGGCGCGCCCCGCTGGGGCAGGGGTTCCGGCTGGGCCTCCAGTCCGACCCGGCCGAGGGCCCGTTCCAGCTGTTGCAGGGGTCGCTGCACTTCCAGCACCAGGAAGAGGGCACCGGCCATCACGCTGCCGCTGATCAGCGACAGCGTGAGCAGCAGCGGATCCGGGGGCCAGCCCAGCTGGGGCCGGATCGCCGCATAGAGCCACACGGGTTCAAGCGGTGAGGCGAGCTCGATCCACACCCCCCGGGCCTCGCCACGGCTTGGCACCACCTGGGGGCAGCGGGGCAGGCGACGGCACAGTTCCAGCTGGAGCTGATTGGCCTGGCGGTCCAGCAGCCCGTCGTCCCCCCGGCCCAGCAGACCGCGGCGCGGCGGCGGCGGTGGCGGCTGTCCCACCCCCAGCTGCAGGCCACTGAGCTGGGAGACGGTCGCCGGTGGGAAGCGCTCCAGGGTCAGCTCGGAGAGCCGGAGGTTGAGGGCCACCTGGGGACCCATCTGGGCGATCTGGGCCTGGCCCAGCCGGGTGCCCAGCAACGCCTGCAGCACCAGCAGGCTGGTGACCCATCCTCCCAGGAAGAAGCCCCCCAGGCGCAACAGCAGGGCGCCGGACCGCACGGAGGGCGCCATCGGTCAGCGGTTGCGCGGGGCGCCGTCGGGGACGAACACGTAGCCGTAGCCCCAGACCGTCTGCAGGTAGCGGGGCCGGCTCGGATCCGGCTCCACCAGCCGCCTCACCCGCGAGACCTGCACATCCATGCTCCGGCTGTCCGTGTCGCTGTCGGGCCCTCGCGCCAGCTCGATCAGCCGTTCCCGCGACAGGGGGCGATGGGGATGCTGGACGAATGCCGCCAGCAGACTGAACTCACCACTGGTGATGGTCACTGTTTCCCCGGAGCGCTGCAGGGTCCGGGCGGAGAGATCCAGCTGGTTGTCGCCGAAGGTCACCACCTCCCCATCCGCCAGGGGGGTGCCGGCCGGCAGGCAGGCCCGGCGCCGCAGCACCGATTCGATCCGGGCCATCAGCTCCCGGGGGAGGAAGGGCTTGGCCAGGTAGTCGTCGGCACCCTGCTCCAGGCCGATGATGCGGTCCACGGCCTCGCCCCGGGCGGTGAGCATCACCACCGGCAGGTCGTCACCGTTGTCCCGGAGCCGCCGCAACAGGGTCAGCCCGTCGTCGCCGGGCAGCATCAGGTCGAGCACCACCAGATCCGGCCGCTGGAACTCGAGACGGGCCATCAGCTGGCGCCCGTCGGTCAGGCAGCGCACCTCGTAGCCCTGGTCGGTGAGGGACGTGCCGAGGAGCTGGCGCAGTTCGGGGTCGTCATCCACCACCCAGATGGTGTGGGTCCGACTCATGGGAGGACGCGGCGGTTGAGCCGACTGTATGGAGCTGGGGCCAGGCCGCCCGCCCGGCGACCCCTCCGGGCCTGTCCAAACGTGTCCGCTGGCGCCATCAGTCCGATCCAGTCATCGATTGCCAACCGCCGCAGGGATCCAGTCATCGACCATCCACGGCCAGGTCCATAGGGTGACGCCATGGTCTCCCCCTTACCACCGGCGCCCAACCAGTCGTCTGGCCGGGCCATCGGAGCGTGGGCCGTTCTGGTGCTTCTCCAGGTCGCGGGCCCGCTGGCGGGCCCCCTGGCCGCCCAGCAGTCTCCGCAGCTGGAGCGCTACCAGCGCCGGATGGAAGCGTGGTTTCAGCGTCTTGATCGCAACCGCGATGGGCGGCTCAGCCCCGTCGAAGTGCGGGGAAACTCGTTTCTGGAGCTGAATTTTCAACGGCTGGATGGCGACAACCGCGGCTACCTGATCCCCGCCGATCTCGCCCCATCCCAGCGCCACCTCCTGGGGGAGCGGATCCGGGAAACCTTCCAGAACGCCGACCGCAACGGCAATGGGTCCTTGAGCCCGGCCGAGGCCAGAGCCTTCCCCTGGCTGCAGAAGCGCTTTGCGGAAGCCGATCGCAACGGTGATGGCGGGGTCACCCTGATGGAATTGTGGGACTTGCGCCGGTCCCTGGCTCCCCGCCGCTGAGCTCCGCCGCTGGGCGCCCCCTGTGCTCAGCGCTCGGACCGATCCGACGGACGGATGCGCACCACGGACCAGACCAGACGAGCGCAGCGGCCGGGCACCATCAGGGCGCCCCCGACTCCGGGCAGTGCCAGCCGCACCAGCCGGTACACCCCGTTGCCCAGCAGCAGCAGGGCCGAGATCGCCAGCGCCAGGAGGATGAGGATGCCCAGCATCTGGGCCACCCCGGTGATCAGCGTCACGACCCCGAGCCCGATGCGGCTGAGGCCGGCGATCAGGGTGCTGATCACCTCGCTGACGATCAGCAGCGAGTCGAGCCGTCCCGGCAGCTGCAGCAGGCCCACCAGCAGGCCCGCCCCCAGGCCGGTATTGAGCAGGGCGAACAGCACCTCCCGCCAGGGTGACGCCTTGCGGCGCTTGCGGGCGAACACGGTCCTGGGCCCGAGGGGGTGTCGAGCGGAGTCTCGCAGGCGGGTCATGGCTCGGGACCTCTCCTCTTCCCTGTGCTCTTAATCGAATGCGTGGCCGGCGCCGCGCATCCAGCGTTCGAACTCGATCAGGACCAGTTCGTTCGGGCAGTCCACCAGGCTCAGACCTCCCACGGTGCAGTCCCCCTGACCCCCGTGGTGCAGGGACAGGTGAAAATCCTTGCCGCTCAGACCGCAGACTTCGGGATCGCTGCGCACCACGACATCCAGGGAGGCACCGAGACGGATCACCCGGCGGCGGAGTTCGGACCAGGTCCTGCTCATCGATGCGGCATCGGGATCGTCGGGGCAAGCATGCGGGCTGATCGAAGCACGCTGGCCAGGCGTGCGTCTGATGCCATTCTCACGAGTGTGGCGCCTTCGGGCGTCCCGTCAACGCTGGGGCGAGACCCCTTCGGATTCCGCCGGGGCGGCCAACGGGGCCTCCGCCGGTGCTCCCGTGGGTTTCGGCAGGGGCACCATCAGGCTGACCGAGGCTGTCATCGCCAGGGCCGCCGCCCCGGCCAGTGGGGCGGCCAGCCGCTGGCGCAGCGGAATCCGCTCGCGGATCTCGCGGCGGGGCAGGGGACGATCCGGCGGCAGCGTGAAGCCCGCCTCGACCCGCGGATCCAGTCGCAGCAGATCCAGGCAACGCACCAGATCGGCCAGTTCGGCGTCATCGACGAGCAGCTCGAGGGGGGGGGTGTCGCTCTGGCTGCTGCGCAGGCGAATCCGATGGGCGGGAGTGGGGCCGTTCGAGGGTTCGATCACCACGGGATCCCCCTCCTGGCCGAAGCGTCGCGGCACCCCGCTGATCAGGTGCCGCGCGTAGGGAAGCACCACCACCAGCAGCGCTTCCAGGTGCTCCCGTTTCCCCTCCAGGGCCGGGCGTCCCACCAGGGCCAGCTCCCAGCCGGAGAGGATGCCGATCCGGTCCGGACCCTGGCCGGCCGACAGATCGGGCAGGCCCTCGACGCGAAGCCGGCAACCGGTCTGCTCGTAGCGGTAGCTGAGTTTCATGCCGAGGCATCCAGCAGGCTGGCCTTGAGGCGGGTGAAACCGCCGTTGCCGGCCCCGAAGGCCAGCCCCTGGATCAGATGGCGCCGCTGCAGCCGTCCCTCCAGCGGATCCAGCAGCTTCTGGACTCCCCCCCGGCGTGGATTGAAACGTTCGCGCACCAGTTCGTCGAGACGTCCCTGGAACAGGCTCCAGCGCTGGAGGCTGACCGCTTCGGGTTCCGATCCCGACAGCAGCTGGCGCAGCATCGGATAGAGCCGATCGGCCATCGCGCAGAGAAGCGTGATCAGTGCATCGGTCTCGGACTCGCTCAGGACACCCCGTCGGCAGGAGAGTCGCAGGGGGTTGTGGCAGCGCCGTTTCCACAGCTCGACGCGGTTGGGGAAGATCGCCCCCAGCCCCAGCTGTCCGGCCATCCAGACCATGGCTTCCCCGCCGTTGAGATCAAGGGCCTCCACGCTGAGCAGCATCAGATCGAGCCGCTCGAGGCCGCGGCGGGAAAGCCGCGCGGGTGGGCTGGGGTCGGTGCGAATGTCGTCGGGCATGGCTGCGATGATGCCAGCGCCCCAGCCGATCCGTCATCCGATCGCCGCCCCATGGCCACCACTCCGGCTCCGGCCGCCCCGCTTGAGCCCCCCGATCTTCGCGGCATGGTGCGGGAAATTCCTGATTTTCCCAAGCCCGGCATCCTCTTCCGTGACCTCACCCCGTTGATGCGCGATCCGCGGGGCTGGCGGGAGGTGATCCGCCAGCTCAGCCTGGTCTGCGACCGCCTGAGCCCCGACCTGATCGTCGGCATCGAGTCCCGGGGATTCATCGTGGGCACGGCCCTGGCCACCGTGCTGGAGCTGGGCTTCGTTCCGGTCCGGAAGCCGGGCAAGCTTCCCGGTCCGGTCCGCGGGGTCGACTACGCCCTCGAGTACGGCACTGATCGCCTTGAGATCCAGCACGACGCTCTCCACGGATCGCCCCGGGTGCTGATCGTTGACGATCTGCTGGCCACGGGCGGCACGGCGGCGGCCTGCGCGGAGCTGGTCGCCCAGGCGGGAGGGGATCTCTGCGGCTATGGCTTCGTGGCTGAACTCGCCGCCCTCAAGGGCCGCCGCCGGCTGAGCGGGGACCATCCGGTCGAATCGCTGATCGTTTATGGCTGAGGCCCCTGGCCCTGCTGTTCCTGCCAGCTCAGCACCTCATCCAGCTGATCCAGGCTGATCAGCCCGAAGCGCCAGAGGATCACCGGCAACGGCGCCTGCTCCAGCTGGGCCTGCTTCAGCCCGAGCTCCAGGGCGTTGTCGCTCAGACCCAGGTCATGGCGCAGGTGGCGCACCAGGGAGGCGGAGGGCACCGGCTGGGGAGAGGTGCTGTGCACCATGGGGACGGGCGGGCCATGAACCGGTGGCCCCTCACTCTGACCAGCGACCGTTGAGACGGCAAGGACCCAGGGTCATGGAGCGAAGCAGGAGCCGCCGCAGGGCTGCCGAGCGCTGCAGCAGGCCCAGGGCCAGCCGGCGCAGACCGAGGGGCAGGGTGCGGCGATTGGAGAAGAGGCGCACCAGCAGATCGGTGCTGAGCAGCGTGAGCAGCACATCGGCCCAGCGTCCCCTGGCGTAGGTCCGGGCGACCGCCGAGACCGCCAGGCGACCGCCCACGGCCTGGGCCGCCTGGCGCTGGAGCTGCGCGACATCCCGCCAGCAGAGGTTCAGTCCCTGACCGCCGACGGGATGGCACCGGTGGGCGGCTTCCCCCAGCAGCACGGTGCCTCCCCGCTGAAAGCCTCGCGCCAGCTCGAGCGCCACCGGGAAGGCCCGGGGTGTGTCGAGCAGCGCCTCCGGCTGCAGCTGGTCAGGCAACACGGCGGCCAGGGCATCCAGGAAGGCGGCCGGTTCGAGGCTTTCCAGCCGGCGAAGGCGGGCGGGCGGCGCGCTCCAGACCACCTGGGCCCGGTCCCCGCCGAGCGGCAACAGGGCGAAGGGTCCCTCGCGGCGGAACAGCTCCCAGGCCTGGTCGGCTGCGGAGCCCCGCAGCCGCACCTGGGCCGTGAGGCAGCTCTGGTGGTACGGCAGGCTCCAGCAGCCGATCCCGACCCGCTCCCGACTGGGGGAACGGCTGCCGTCGGCAGCCACCAGCAGGTCGACGGATCCTGCTTCACCGGCCCTTCCCAGCGCCAGCCGAACCGAGGGATGCTCGCCCAGGTGACGCAGCAGGACCTCGATCAGGGGGCGATGCTGCAGCACCCAGCCCACCGCGGCGGCTCCGGGGACCTGGCGGGCCGCCGCTCCCAGGTCGGCCGGGCCGAAGGGAACCGAGCGGTGCAGCTCCAGGTCGCAGAGTTGGAGTTCGCGGAAGGGAATCAGCGCCTGGCCCAGGGCATCCCAGAGCCCGAGCCGTTGCAGCAGGAGGCGGCTCGAGTGTGTGAGGGCATAGGCGCGGCTGCGACCGGCGAGTTGCTCGGAGGTGAGCGGATCCTCCAGATCCACCTCCCAGCCGGCCTGGGCCAGGGCGAGGGCCGCCAGGGCGCCGGTGGGGCCGGCGCCGCAGACACGGGCCCGGGGCGGACAGCCGCTCATGGCCCCCCGTTGGTGTGCGGAACGGGGCCTTGGCCGGAGGGCATACGGAGTGGGCACGAAAAAGCCGCAGCAAGTCTGCTGCGGCACGGAGGGGTGATGGGACTGAAGCGGGTCAGCCGATCCGGCCAGCGCTTCAACCGATGCCGAGCAGGCCGCGGGTGAAGGCCTCGCCGCCGAGGGCGACTTCGGTGGCGAGCAGGGCGATGAATCCGAGCATGGCCATGCGGCCGTTGAGCCGCTCGGCGCGCTCATGGAATCCCCAGCCGTTCTCGGGGCTCACCACTTCCATGCGGGGCTCGGTGGCGAAGGCGTTGAGACGCCCCCCGTCCTCGGTGGTGACGGTGGCGCCCCGGATGGCGGCGCGCTCAGCGGCGGTGACGGGAGCGGTGGCGGTGGCCTGGGCCATGGGGATCTCGCGGGGTGTGAACAGACTGTAACGCATTGTTGCGGAACATGAAGCTCCCGTCGCGATTCCGGCGGGTCAGCGCAGCCGCCGCAGGCAGATCTCCTCGAAGGCCGGTCGCAGCAGATAAGGGTAGGGACCCACCCAGGTCTTGAGCTGGGGGATCCAGCCGTCGGTGAGGGCGCCGATGCGGGAGAAGTCGGGGCGTTCGCTCAGCACCAGGCAGCGCAGCACCATGCCCGTCCGGATGGTCTTGTGCTTCTTCTCCATCGGGAAGCGCAACTGGCCCAGGTAGCCGTCCTCGTCCTCCAGTTCGAGGCACAGCCAGGTGCGCCGGTTCTCCACCAGTTCCAGCCGCCCCCGGTTGTCGGCCTGCTCCTTGCGGTCCTCCACCAGTTCCTTCGTGAACAGATCGGCGATCGTCCCCTCGAACAGGGCCGCCTTTGGGTAGCGCCGCAGGGTGGCGTTCTTCCTGCCGGCCTCCAGGATCGGGCCCCAGAGCACGTAGAGCAGAAACACGAAGCCGGCCACCAGCCAGACCGGCCCGAAGCGGTAGGAGAATTGGCTCTGGGCGATCAGCAGCGCCAGCACTCCGCCGATCACGGAGATCAGCACCCGCTGCAGCACCCTCTGGGGGTTGCCGCTGCAGAAGCTGAACTGGGGGCCGCTGGCCACCGCCGGAATCAGCCGTTGCAGCTCGCCGGGTTTGAGGGGAATCAGCATCGCTCAGGCTCCTGGGGCCATGGTCACAGCAGCCGTTCCAGGCCGTAGATCAAACCCTCGAGACGGCGCACCTTTCGCACCGTCAGCAGCACGCCCGGCATGTAGGCCGAGCGCTCGATCGTGTCGTGGCGGAGCGTGTAGGTCTCGCCGGGGGCGCCGAAGAGCACCTCCTGGTGGGCCACCAGGCCGGGCAGGCGGATGGCGTGCAGCCGGAGACCACTCTCGCGGCGACCGCCGCGGCAGCCGCTCAGGCTCTCGTGTTCCTCCACCCCTGGGGGGTTGAAGGGTTTTCCCAGCTCCTCCATCATCTCGGCGGTCTTGAGGCAGGTGCCGCTGGGGGCGTCGGCCTTGCGGTGGTGGTGGAGCTCCGTCAGTTCGGCGAAGTCATAGAAGCGGGCGGCGGCGGCGGCAGCCTGCTGCAGCAGCACCATCCCCACCGAGAAGTTCGGAACCACGGCTCCCCCGATGCCGGCCTTGGCGGCGAAGATCGCCAGATCGTTCAGCTGGGCAGGGCTGAGGCCGGTGGTGCCGATCACCGGGTGCACCCCGTAGGCGATCGCGGCGCGGGTGTGCTCGTAGACCACCGAAGGATGGGTGAAATCCACCAGCACGGCCCCCCGGCCCGGCCCGTCCGAGCGCACCGCCTGGCTGGCCTGGCAGAGACATCCCTCGAAATCGGCGGTGATCGCCACCTCCAGCTCCCCCAACCCCAGCTCCAGCCCCAGATCAAGCCCCTCCTTGCCGGGAGTGGTGTCAATGGCCCCCAGCAGGCGGCAGTCGGATGCGGCCAGCAGGGCCCGCACCACCTGGTCCCCCATGCGCCCGAGCGCGCCGGCCACCACCACCGGGATCGGGGCGTGGGCGTCTGCCGCCGCCGGCTCATCGCGGAGTGGGGACGGGTCGGCGCTCATGGGGGCTGGCAGTGTTCCTGGGCCCGAGCCTATGGCGGCGATTCCGCTGCGGCCGGAGGGTCGGTGCACGAGCCCCCCGGGCCTGTAACGCCTTGGCGCTCGGGGCGGCGCCGCCTGGCGGGGTTCCGTAGGCTGCTTCATATTGCTCAAAGCCAGCGCCGATGTTCACGCAGGTCCGCTCCGCCAGCCGCCGGGTCAGCCCTGCCCAGTGCGCGGCCCCGGCCGGCAGTGAGGGGCGGGCGGTGATGCGGGCGGTGTACGTGGTGCTTGAGCCCCAGTACCAGAACGCTCTCACCCAGGCGGCCAACAGCCTCAACGGCCAGAACAGCGCCCTGGCCGTCGACCTCAGCGGCTACCTGATCGAGGAGTTGCGCGATCCGGAGAACTACGCCGCCTTCTGCGCCGATGTGGCTGAGGCTGATGTTTTCATCGCCTCGCTGATCTTCATCGAGGACCTGGCCCAGAAGGTGGTGGAGGCGGTGGCCCCCCACCGCGACCGGCTCAAGGCCGCCGTGGTGTTCCCCTCCATGCCGGAGGTGATGCGGCTCAACAAGCTGGGCACCTTCTCGATGGCCCAGCTGGGCCAGAGCAAGAGCGCCATCGCCAGCTTCATGAAGAAGCGGAAGGAGGCCAATGGTGCCGGCTTCCAGGACGCCATGTTGAAGCTGCTCAACACCTTGCCCACGGTTCTGAAGTATCTCCCCGTGGAGAAGGCGCAGGATGCCCGCTCCTTCATGCTCAGCTTTCAGTACTGGCTGGGGGGAACGCCGGACAACCTGCGCAACCTGCTGTTGATGCTGGCCGATAAATACGTGTTCCCCCGGGGGGATACCGGCCGGCCCGCCCTCAAGGTGGCCGAGCCGGTGGTGTTCCCGGATCTGGGCCTCTGGCACCCCCTGGCGCCGGAGATGTTCGAAGACCTCAAGGACTATCTCAACTGGAGCGCCAGCCGCGCCGATCTGAGCGAGAAGGCCAGGTGCGGTCCGGTGATCGGCCTGGTGTTGCAACGCAGCCACATCGTCACCGGCGATGAGGCCCACTACGTGGCCGTGATCCAGGAGCTGGAATACCGCGGCGCCACGGTGATCCCGGTGTTCTGCGGCGGGCTGGATTTCTCCAAGCCCGTGAAGGCTTTCTTCTACGACCCCCTGAATCCTGAGCAGCCGATCGTGGATGGGGTGGTGAGCCTCACCGGCTTCGCCCTGATCGGCGGCCCGGCCCGCCAGGACCACCCCCGCGCCATCGAAGCCCTCTCAAAACTGAACCGGCCCTACATGGTGGCCCTGCCGCTGGTGTTCCAGACCACCCAGGAATGGGAGGAGAGCGATCTGGGCCTCCACCCGGTCCAGGTGGCCCTGCAGATCGCCATCCCCGAACTCGATGGCGCCATCGAACCGATCGTGCTCTCTGGCCGCGATGACGCCACCGGCAAGGCCCACACCCTGCAGGACCGGGTCGAAGCAATCGCCGAGCGGGTGATCCGCTGGGCCTCCCTGCGCACCAAGCCCCGCCTCGACAAAAAGCTGGCCATCACCGTGTTCAGCTTCCCGCCCGACAAGGGGAATGTGGGCACCGCCGCCTATCTCGATGTCTTCGGCTCGATCCACCGGGTGCTGGAGGAGATGAAGCGCAAGGGCTACGACGTGCAGAACCTGCCGCGCGATTCCAAGGCGCTGATGGAAGCGGTGATCAGCGATCCCGAAGCGCTCCAGGGCGCACCGGAGCTGGCCATCGCCCACCGCATGAGCGTCGAGGAGTACCAGCGGCTCACCCCCTACTCCGAGCGGCTGGAGGAGAACTGGGGCAAGCCCCCCGGCAACCTCAATTCCGATGGCACCAACCTGCTGATCTACGGCCGCCACTTCGGCAATGTGTTTGTGGGCGTGCAGCCCACCTTCGGCTACGAGGGCGATCCGATGCGGCTGCTCTACTCCCGCAGCGCCAGCCCCCACCATGGCTTCGCCGCCTATTACACCTATCTGGAGAAGGTCTGGGGAGCCGACGCGGTGCTCCACTTCGGCACCCATGGCTCGCTGGAATTCATGCCCGGCAAACAGATGGGCATGAGCGAAACCTGCTACCCGGATTCGTTGATCGGCGCCCTGCCCAATCTCTATTACTACGCAGCCAACAATCCCTCTGAGGCCACGATCGCGAAACGGCGGGGCTACGCCGCCACGATCAGCTACCTCACCCCACCGGCCGAGAACGCCGGCCTCTACAGGGGCCTCAAGGAGCTGGGCGAACTGGTGGGCTCCTACCAGCAGTTGCGCGAGAGCAGCCGGGGGGTGCAGATCGTCAACGCGATCGTGGACACCGCCCGCCTCTGCAACCTCGACAAGGACGTGACCCTGCCGGAGCTGGATGCCAGCGGGCTGGATCTCGACGGCCGCGACGGCGTGGTGGGGGCGCTCTATCGCCAGCTGATGGAGATCGAGAGCCGGCTGCTGCCCTGCGGCCTGCACACCATCGGCAAGCCCCCCACCGCGGAGGAGGCGATCGCCACCCTGGTGAACATCGCCGCCCTGGAGCGGGAGGAGGAGGGCTACCGCAGCCTGCCGGCCCTGCTGGCCGAGAGCATCGGCCGCACCATCGAGGAGGTCTACCGCGGCAACGACGCCGGCGTGCTGGCCGATGTGGAGCTGAACCAGCGGATCACCGAGGCCTGCCGCGCCGCGGTGGCCTCGATGGTAAGGGCGGTCACCGGCAGTGATGGCCGGGTGGATCTCAAGGGCCGCTTCGGCTGGTTCTTCGCTCTGTTGGAGCGCTTCGGCTATGAGCGCCCCAGCCCCTGGCTGAGCTCCTGCCGCGGCTCCGGCTTTGCCGCCGTGGATCCCGCCCAGCTCGACACCCTGTTCGGCTACCTGCGCTTCTGCCTCGAGCAGATCTGCGCCGACATGGAGATGGAGAGCCTGCTGCGGGCCCTCGATGGCGAATACGTGATCCCCGGCCCCGGCGGTGATCCGATCCGCAACCCCGGCGTGCTGCCCAGCGGCAAGAACATCCACGCCCTCGATCCCCAGGCGATCCCCACCCGCGCCGCGATCGCCGCCGCCAAGGTGGTGGTGGACCGGCTGATCGAGCGCCAGACGGCCGATCTGGGCAGCTGGCCTGAAACGATCGCCTGTGTGCTCTGGGGCACCGACAACATCAAGACCTACGGCGAATCCCTCGCCCAGATCCTCTGGTTCATCGGCGTGCGCCCGGTGCCCGATTCCCTGGGCCGCGTCAACAAGCTGGAGCTGATCAGCCTCGAAGAGCTGGGGCGGCCCCGCATCGACGTGGTGGTGAACTGCAGCGGCGTGTTCCGTGACCTGTTCATCAACCAGATGGGCCTGATCGACCAGGGCGTGAAGATGGCGGCTGAGGCCGAGGAGCCTCTGGAGTTGAACTTCGTGCGCAAGCACAGCCAGGAGCAGGCAACGGCCCAGGGCATCAGCCTGCGGGAGGCGGCCACGCGGGTGTTCTCCAATGCCAGCGGCAGCTATTCCTCGAATGTGAACCTGGCGGTGGAGAACAGCACCTGGGAGGAGGAGGGTGAACTGCAGGAGATGTACCTCTCCCGCAAGACCTTTGCCTTCAACGCCGACAATCCCGGAGAGATGAACCAGAATCGGGGCGTGTTCGAGTCGGCGATGAAAACCGCCGATGTGACCTTCCAGAATCTGGATTCCGCCGAAATCTCGCTCACCGATGTGAGCCACTACTTCGATTCCGACCCCACCAAGCTGATCGCCGGCCTCCGTGACGACGGCAAGGCCCCCACCAGCTACATCGCCGACACCACCACCGCCAACGCCCAGGTGCGCTCCCTGAGCGAAACGATCCGCCTCGATTCCCGCACCAAGCTGCTCAACCCCAAGTGGTACGAGGGCATGCTCAACTCGGGCTACGAAGGGGTGCGTGAAGTGGCCAAACGACTCAACTTCACCCTGGGCTGGAGCGCCACCAGCGGCGCCGTGGACAACTTCGTGTACGAAGAGGCCAACGACACCTTCATCAACGATCCGGAGATGCGACAGCGGCTGATGGAGCTCAACCCCCACAGCTTCCGCCGCATCGTGGGCACCCTGCTGGAAGTGAACGGCCGCGGTTACTGGGAGACCTCAGACGAGAACATCCAGCAGCTCCAGGAGATCTACCGGGAGATCGAAGACCGAATCGAGGGGGTCACCGCGGACTGACCCCCGGCTTCCGGCTCAGGAGCCGTTGCTTTCGCCATTGCCGTTGTCCCTCTCCGGTGAACCCTGCGAGGTGGCTTCGATCAGGGATCCGAACTGGGCGAACACCTCGGCTTCGGTCAGATCGTGCGTGGAATCGGCGAAGCTGTAGTAGCTCGGTTTCCTGTCGATGAAGACCTGCGCTTTGAACTGGAAGCCGATGTCGGGTTGGAACAGTCCCGCCGGCACGAAGTGTTCGCCGCTGGGGATCAACCGGTACACGATGTGGCTTCCGCAGGTGGAGCAGAAACCCCGCTCCGCCCAGGCCGAAGAGCGGTAGGTCGTGAGGGATTCCTTCCCCTCGATCGTGAGCTCCGAGCCGCAGGCGATCATCAGGGCCGGTCCGCCCCCCCAGCGCCGGCACATGCTGCAGTGGCAGGCGTCGAGGCTGGTGTGGTCGGGAGCGGTCACCGTGACGGCACCGCAGAGGCAGTGACCCTGCATGGGGGGTGGGGAATAGGGGTTCTCCGAGGCTGGCAGCCCTCAGCGGGTCCGCACGATCGCATCCACCATCCGTGATGTCTGCACGATCGGCCCCACGTCGTGGACCCGCAGCACATCGGCACCGGCACCGATCGCCTGGGCGCAGACCGCGGCGGTTCCCCAGACCCGGGCCCGGGGCCGGGGCTCCTCCAGCACAGCGCCGATGAAGCGTTTGCGGGAGGGCCCCACCAGCAGGGGGAAGCCCTCCTGCCGGAGCGCCGCCAGCCCCCGCAGCAGGTCGAGGTTGTGCTCGGTGGTCTTGGCGAACCCCAGGCCCGGATCCCAGATCAGCTGATCCGCCCGCACGCCGGCCGCCAGGGCGGCGCCGGTGGCCCGCAGCAATTCCTGACGCACCTCCTCCACCACATCGCTGTAGACGGCCAGGGCATCCATGCTGCGGCTGTCGCCGCGGCTGTGCATCAGCACATAGGGACAGCCCGCGGCGGCCACAACGGCCAGCAGCCCCGGGTCACGCCCGCCTCCCACATCGTTGATCCAGTCGGCCCCGGCCGTCAGGGCCGCCTCGGCCACCGCGGGTCGGAAGGTGTCGATCGAGAGCAGGGGGCGAGCGGCAGCTGGCATCTCCGCCAGCAGCCCAGTCAGCACCGGCATCACCCTGGAGAGTTCCTCGGCACTACTGATCTCGGCGGCGTCCGGGCGGGTGCTCTGCCCGCCGAGATCCAGGAGATCGGCGCCCTGGCGTGCCAGGCGTCTGGCCTGCCGCAGGGCCCGATCCACCCGATTGAAACGACCGCCGTCACTGAAGGAATCCGGCGTGACGTTGAGCACGCCCATCACATAGGTGCGAGCTCCCCAGTTCAGGGAAGATCGTCGGGGAAGGATCACGTCGCGGCAGGTCGTCATCCGGGGGAGAGTGGCCTGAAGGAGCGGACACCGTTCGAGCGGTGACGCCATCATCGTCCTGCCGGCTCCCCACTGGGGAGGGCCTCCCCTCAGCCCGATGGTCCCCACGGATGGGATGGCCCGAGGTTACCTGGGGACAGGCCAATCGATCCTCGGCGGGAACCTGGCGAGGATCCTGATGGCCTTCAGCAGTAGGATCCCTGTCCCCCCGGAGGCGGGCCTGGGCTGCTCGCGAGCGTCTGGGCCCGATCCAGCCGTGCAAGGGGGATCCGTCGATGGCCGCTCCGCCGTCACTCCTGTTGGATCCGCGGACGTGGTGCGATCGATGGGCAGGAGTGGAAGTGCACATCAAGAAGGCGCAACAAGCGTGAGCAAACTCACACAAGATGTGGAGGCGAGGGGCAGCATCTGCAGCGGAATAGGCGACAGGCATCCACCCATTCACAGACCGTCATGCCTGGAACCCGATACAACGGAGCAGGCAAGTTGACTGCAGCAAGAGCATCGTGCTAGGTTCGCAAAGCTCAGAGGTCTACTAGAGATGGCATTGGTTTTGCCGGGTCACTTGAAGTCAACCTTCAAGCAGGTGCGAACGCTGATCGTCAAAGAGAAGAATTTCCCTGAGGCCAGGCGGATTCTGGCCGGAGTTCCAGATGGTGAGCTCTACGCTCCTTACCATGTTGCCATGGCTGCGATTGCCCGATCCGAGAGTGATTCCTCGGTGGCGATGGCCCATCTTGAGAAAGCCCTGTCCCTTACGCCGGAAGATATAAGGCTCATCTCCAGAATTGGAAAGATCAGGCTTCAGGAAGGCAACAAAGCCCTTGCCCAGGATTATGCCAATCGAGCGCTTCAGCAAAAACCATCGAAAAAAGGAGATGTCACAACCCTGGCATCCTTTCTTCAGCAGTTGGGAGATGCCACCAACGCTGCCACGCTGCTGCGGGAAGCGGTGCTCCAGAATCCCAATGATACCAAGCTTCGGAGAATGCTCGCCATCTCCCAGCTTCAGCTGGGACAACTTGATGAGTGTGAGCGTAATCTCAACAATTGCCTGAGGCTGGATCCCAAAAATCACTACTCCCAGATCTTGCTGGGAGAGATTCTGATTGCCCAAGGCAACAAAGTGAGAGGTCTTGCCGTACTCCGTACGGCCGACAATGATGAATGTCCGAACAAGCTCAAGGAACGGTTGTCGATTGATGCCGCTGAATGCTATATTGATCTGGGGGAGTATGAAGCAGCCAAGGATGAACTGACTCGAATTCAAAGCAGCAACAGCCCGCGATTCAACTATTGCTGGGGTAAAATTCAATATCAGGAATCTGACTATGAATTCGCACTCACCAGCCTGATGGCTGCTGCTGCTGGCGTGAATCCAACCGATGGATCCGTGTCCCAGCCCACGGTTGATCCATCAACACTCTCCAAGCAAGATCAGCAGACACGCTGCGAACAGTTGATCCATGGTCTGGCCGATAAGTTGGAGAAGCTCAAAACCGCACCAGGCGCTGGGAGTGGGTTGGCTGGAAGTGGAGCCGTTGAAGATGATGATGAATTCTAAAACAACTTGATCTGCGTTCTCTGCCTTTCTGTCTGATGATAGCTGGAGATAGTAGTTCATTTACAATCAATCCTTCTATCCGCACCTCACCGCTGGTAGAGGGTCAGTATCGCTTATACTTTGGCGACAGAACTACATCATTCAAGTTATCTGCTTCCGAGTGGGATGCCATCCTTCAAGCAGACTCCAATGATGGATCGGTAGATCAACTGTTTGCTACCTGCAAGCCGTTTTTCGATCCATCGCGAACAGGCACCAGTCGTGATGAATATCTTGACTGGTTGTGCAGTAGTGGCATTCTGCTGCCTTCCGGTGGCCCTGCCCAAGCAGGGCTTGGCAGTGGTCCTCAACTTCAGGCGAATGGCAGTGTAGGGACTCAACTGCTTCCGAATGGATCGCAGCAAGCCGCCCCTCAGCAGAAGTCAACCAAGGAAGATCGTAAGATCCTACTGTTTAGTTTTAATTGGGTAACGTCACGCGGTCTGCTGAGACCGCCAAGAGCATTGATCCGGCTCCAAGCCTGGATCTTTCCATTGACCGTGATTGTGTTCATTGGAGTAATCTATAGTTTCTATTTCGGTGTCAAGCCTCTTGCTGTCCTGCTGGCCGGACGATCTGATCCCTTAACGGGCCTCTCTCGCCTGTTGATCATGTTAATTGTGATCAACTTCATCAGTGTCTTTATATCGATCCTGCTGTCTTATTCTCTCCATATTGACAATCAGAAACTCTATCTCAGGCTGAAGTGGGGTTTTCTGCCTCGACTTGCCAAAGAGCAAAATAGTAAAGAGCTGAAGAGTAAAGCCACTAAGCTTGAAGAACTCATCTTAGTTGCCCAACCTCTTCTTGTCAGGCTTTACCTGGTGATTCTATCGATTCTTTATCTGTATGTCTATACGCCAATCCCAGATACATCCCCCTACTCACAGCTCAATATTCTAGTGGCGATCATTCAAGGGGCTCTGGCCAGCATGATCATCTTGTTGATTCCAGTTCGTAATACTCCCGGTAGACGTCTCCTTGAATTCTTTGAGGTGATGCCAAAGAATTACCTTAAGATCTCGGTTAAACGTACCCTCACAACAGTATCAGCTCTGTTTAAAGGCCAATTTGGAAAGATTTCCCTATCCCGCTCAGATTATAATAGCCTACTTTTCCTCATTGCATTATTGATTGCTTTCAGCATAAAAATGCTGATCTTATATAATGTTCTGATTCCAAATATTTCTGCCGAAGTTCCTCAATTTGCTGGCCATTGGACAGCATTAATTGTCAGAATAGCTCTGACGGTACTCTTGATTCGCTTCTTATATCTCACCTTTTTTACGAAGTTGATCTCAAGCCGTGCTTCGCTCGGCTCTACTGAATCATCCGTTCGTGCCAAGCCTACGTCTTACTCCCTGGGGTCATCGGATGAGCCTCTCACCAATCAAGCTTCAGGAGCTGCAAAGTCATTTCTGCACTCCTTACATTTTGGCATCACAAGCTTTTTCACAAGTAAGTTCTTTTTAACATTCATTCTTATCGTGATCTTTCTTTTTCCGTTTCGTGCATCCGTCACTGGATCGGCAAATGTGACCGAGGGAGAAGCTCTTGACATCCGCTCGACCGAGACGGCCTCGGTGAGCCAGATCCTGCAGCCCGGACCTTCCTCCAACATTCTGGAAAAGGGTACCAAGATTCTTGAACTCTCATCTTCAACATTAAATTCCCTGCGAAGTCAACAACTACAAGAACTTGCCAAACTTCAGTCTGAGATACGAACATCCAAAACGTTGATACGTTCCATCGAAACAGGCAGTATTCAACTTGAAGGGCAGAACAGGAATGAAGAACTGCTCAGTGCAGCTGCAATGGTTGAAAAGAACAAAGCAAAGATTGCATCTCTACAAAACCAAATCAAGATACAAGATGAGCAGATTTCAAAACTTCGTAGCTTGACTGCTTCTGGTGCCATCAGTGAATTTCAACTTCAAAACGCCCTTTCTTCTCAAGCGGCTCTTTCCGGGGAACTCGCAGCTGTAATGAGTGATCTTCGCTCATCCGAGGCCAGCCTCGTCGTTGCCGGAAGGAATCAGACCATTGATCAAGACGTCAATGCTGAGGAACGCCTATCCAAAGCAATGGACGAACTTGCTGCTGCAGAGAGTAGTTTGGAAGCGAGTAAAATTGCCCTTGAAGCTCTTGATACTCGGCTTGAGCGGCTTACCTTGTCGATGCCATTTGATGGTGTTATCAGCTCGAATACAAAGGCTCTGCTCGGCCGAACGGTTACTCCAGGAGAAACGATTGTAACGGTAAAGGCTCAGCCCTTGACCCAGACGATTGCCCTGATCCCCGAATACGATCGAGCACGTGTCAGCGTTGGCCTTCCATGTGATCTCAGGCTTTACTCCGTCTGGGACCAGGAGTTTTCTGGGGCCGTGGCATCAATCAGTCCAACAACAGTTGAGCTTGAAGGCCTTCAGTATGTTGAGCTTCAGATTCAGTTAGAGGATAGTTTGCCGACTAATTTTATCGGCTCTAAGGGATACGCTAAGATCCAAGTCGGCTATACGTGCATTCTCTTGAACCTCTTGGCTCCGATCACTAGGTTTATCAACGTCGATCTCTGGTCATTCCTTCCATAACATTGATGCTCACTGCCACCCCCACTCAGTCCATCTCAGCAGCCATGGAATCTGCTGCTGAGTATCATCGTTTGACCTTTGTGATCAGTGCACCTCGCGGGGGGGCCTTGTCATTCTGCCAGTCGATGGAGGCAATGGGAGGGATTGGTTTGCCGCATACCCATCTTCCACTTAGGCAGCAGATGGATGATCTCAAGCCACTTCAATCCCCACTGGATCTCTATGGACTGGATGATGGCTTGGTCCGGGCTCTTGCCGCCATCATCTATGGAGGCTTTGAAACCTACCAGCTCGAAGCCGCCTATCATGATCTAGCTACAATGTATACGAGGCGTACATTTTCGAGTACGTATTCTCGTTTTCTGGAAAATACCTCTCAACGGCTTTATGACCCATCATTCAGTCTTGGGCTCTATCCCGATCTGATTCCTAATGTTGAGTCGTCATTTCCTGAATCCCAGTTTATCTACCTCTTTCGCGATCCTTTCTTCTACGCGGCATCAGTACTTACATCCATTCATGGCTTGGACTCTCTACTGATATGGTGGGCTATGGCCAGGAAAAAGCAAAATGATGTGACTCTTGATCCTCTGGAGATGTGGTGTTGGATCAATGAGGAACTGCTCAATAAGATCAAGCTTCACCGGAATCCCAAGACCTTAAAACGCATGCTGTTTCCAGAAGCGGTAGGGCGCTACTCTACGGAGCGAATCTTACAATTTATTCGATCTGACTATGCTAACTCTGGTGTTCAGAGTAAGTCTTCAACGCTTGTGAGTCGTTTCGCAGCAGGAGTCAAGCGAAGACTCACGATGACATCCCGATTTGATCAATGGATCAGCCATCGTGCTAGGCCAGTGCTGTCTCCAATTCGGGATAGGACATCCTGGTGGCTTGACATTACTTTGGGAGGAGATCCCTCCGCACATATTGGTCACCACTCAGATCCAAGCAAGCAAGTTCCTGACTACTGGATGACCATCCAAGAGAAGCCCGAGTTGATCTCCCGTTGTGATGAGCTCTGTCAGAATCTGGGATTTCCTATGCTGTCGAATCGACTTGCCGCATGGCCATAAGCCTGTTGCCATCTGAGAAGCTCGCCTGAATGGGGTATGGCTCTCGGCTCGGAGTGGGGCCGCGTTTACAGTTCATCAATCATACTTGTTGAATGTGTCATCTCAGCATAGGAAAGGCACAGCAAGGGTTTTCCGTCTGTAGTTGTGATGAGTCCTTCGTAATAGGCTTTACTGGTAAGTGGATTAACTTCAACGATGCGTCCACTTGCCAAGTATTGGCATCCCTGTTCTGGAGTTTCGTAGACATCAACAACAAGTTTATTGGGGAGCGCACTAGTCTGATAAAGTTCTCGCAAAATAACTAATCCCATTTGAAGTAGACCATCCAAGAGTGATGGGTCTAGATATCCCTCATGGCTGCTGGCTTTGCCAAGCAAAGCAGCAGTGCCATGGGATCTTAAGGTTGACACAATCACTTCTGACTCGCGTAGAATCATTGGAGAACTAGAAATGACTGTAAAAACACCATCGTGAAATAAATACTTCTCATAGCATTGAGCCTGATCTATTTTGATCATCGCTGCTTGATCCTGGGTCCTATTCGTTAGTGCACCCAGAAGATCTCTGCTCAGTTCAGGAGCAGGGATCGCCTCAACCGTCGTTCGATACGAGTAACGCTTCGAATGGCTTCTTCTGAGCTTGCAGGTGATTGTCTGGTCATGGTTTCCAGTCGCTTCGAACGAGAACTCTCGTGACACTCCATCTTCAAAGACAATTCCAGAAAGGACTTCTGTTGTCACTCGGAGAACACCGGCCTGATTGTTTAGGGCAGAGCTGCTGCGCTTGCGTTGGTAGGCTTCAATGGCAAAGGTACAGGAGGCCGCAGCAGGCATGACGGGACGTCCAAACTTGCGGTGAGATTGAAGGTAAGGGAGACGATCCGAGTCGAATAGGAGATTATAGGTTTCGGTTGGAGTTCCGTTCTGCGTGGCCGTTTGAATGGAGAGGGAGTGTCGTCCTAGAAATGGATAGAACTCTTCAACAGTCTCGATATTAAAGTCGGATTGGGTAAACTTTGTTGAATCATAAATACCGACGGTAACTTCAAGGGGAAGTGTGGATTGTCTACATACGAGTGACTTGATGCAATCTGCCCCCTGCTCCAATGGGATGGGAATGATTCCCTTCGCGGCAAAGGCATCATTAACGTCTTGAGTTGCCATTCCAGCCGATGCCCAAGGCCCCCAATTAACTGAATTAATTTTAAGTGAAGGTTTGTATTGGGCGCAGAGCCAGCTGCCAGCATTGATCAATTCATTGGCGGCCGAGTAGTCAGACTGTCCAAAATTCCCAGTCTTGCCGGCGATCGAAGCAAAGTTGATGATCGTTTCGATCGGGTGGCTCTCCAGTAATTGAAATGTCAGGCGGAGGGCCTGAAGCTTTGTAGAGAGAACACGCCTGAAGCTATCTTGCTTTTTGTTGGCAACAAGTGAGTCTTCGATGATTCCGGCAACATTGATGATCGAATCGACGGTTATTCCTTCCTTTGCCAAGCTATTCAGAATCGTTGCAGGCGCATTTTCATCGAGTAGATCTACTTGTATGTAGGTCACTGATGCGTAGATCCCTGACAGGCGATCCATGGTTGTCAGGGCCTCCCTTGACGCTGCCAGCTTTTTGATTTCCTTTTCAATGGATGCTGGAGTAACCGTTTCCCCAGCTTCGCGATGACGCTGGATGAGCTGTGCCCGAAGCTGCGGCACTGATCGATCAGGCTCGTACCATGCCGGGAGACTGAGCTCGGACCGTCCGGTGATGATGAGGGACGAATGCTTGGATCCAATCTTCTCTAGGGCGGCGACGGCAATGCCTCGGGCTCCCCCAAGCGCCAGGAGACAGGTGGGTTGACGCTTGACGAGTGTGCTCGGCTCTTCGTCACTGGGTTGGCATGGAACCAGGGAGTGGACATGCAGCCCATGACGATCAATTGAGTATTCTTGCTCAGGTGATTCGAGGGAGCAAATAAAGTCCAGGTAGGATCTTGATTCCTCTGAATTGGCAACCTGACGATTGAGATCAATAACCGTTGATTGGATGTTTGAATACTCAGATGTGATCGATTTGAGCATGCCTGACAAGGCAGCGATGTAGGAAAAGGTGATAGACGAGTCTGCCGGTCTGGCTATCTGGCGACGTCCGAAATCCCCTTGTCCATGATGAATGAACACTAAGCGATGAGGTGTCGATGCTGCCGAAAGCGGCTCCAGCACTGAGCGCAGGTGAGAGAAGAGTGTCCAAAGGGACTTGATGGCTTCATCCGGTTCGAACTGGCTTAAAGCCTTCAGGGACTGTCCAAAGTTCTCAAGATGGCAGATCAGCATGAGGCCTTCTTGAGCGCCTTCGCCAGGAAGGCTTGAGGCTTCCGTGATCAGGTTCAGCAGTTCGGTTGGTGGTGCTGATTCTGCCGAACTAAGGGCATAATCAAACAGGTTGGTCTTGGGGACTCCGTCAAGTAGCTTTGAGTAAAAGGTATTGGATGGACTTGGAGCGATTACAATGGTCTGACGCTTGGTGTGCTTCAAGCCTTGTCCAGATACCAGGACAGGCAATCGATGACTGACACTGTCGAAGTGGGATAGTTGAGTTGGCTTCGCCTCGCTTACCCCGCTGGTTACTTTCCCGGCTGAATCACCTCGGCAGGGGTAGGGGCAACATTCGGCTGATCCCCATTTAAAATCAAGGCAATGTGTGCCGACACCTCTCTCAGGGTTCGGAGGTCTCGAGTGCCTGTCTGTATACTCTGAATCGCTTCAGGCGCCACGTCAGAGAGAGTCGCCATGAATCCACCCATCACTTCAATTCTCTTGATGGAATCGATGCCGAGATCGGATTCCAGGTCTTGATCAGCATCCAGCAATTCAACAGGGTAGCCACTCTTCTCAGACAACAGGGAGGTGAGTTGAATCAAGACGGTTGCGGCATCCAGGCCAGTTGGGACGGATTTCAGTTCGGCAGAAGTCCCGTTCCCGTTGCCATTGAGGGGGGCTGTGGGAGTGGGAGGTGCCACTGGCGTGGACGGAGTGAGGGGTTGAGGGATAGTCGCCAACGGAGTGGTGGGCTGGATTGGCATCCCTCCGTTGCCACTCTCCTGGGGGGCAGCAGCCAAGGATGGAGTGGGCTGTTGTTGACCTGTGGGTTGAGGAGAAGGGTTGGAAAGTGTGAGCGGCGGGGATGCAATCGCTGAAATCGGTTCGGATTGGATCCCATGCCCATTCAGCTGATGCTCAGGTAACAGCATGGTGGAAGCCGCCAGGGTCTCCTGACCCGCTGGTGCTGCACCATTAAGAAAGGCCGAGAAGACCTGGGTTTGCGAATTAATCATCATTCGCAGGGTTTCGTGGTAGGTGCGAAACGCTTCAAGACGGATATTGCTGGAGGAAGTGGGTTGATTCATCGAAGCGAGTGTGAGTTGGTTTGGGGACGATTGGACCGATGTTAGCATGACTGGAGCATGCGTATCTTCAACCACAGTCGTCACGGACTGACGACTGGTTGTCACCGATACAGCATGGTGAACATCGTGCTGGGCCCTCTGCTTGGCTTTCTCGCGAGACTTCCAGGCATGGGCACCATTGATGAAGTAGTTAAATCCAGTTGTCTTCTTTTTCCCAGCAGCCGCACGAGTGGATGGGGCTGAGTCTTGATGCTGAAGCATGGCATTCAGCTTGGACCAGCTTAATGGAACCCCGTGGGAGGCAATCCGCATGAGTGATCCCAGCAGGTCATCGACTCCCTGGAGTCCATCCAGCGACACCGCCATCGAATCGGTGCCGCTCAGCGTTGAACGGACGAGTTTTGATAGGACCTTCTTCGGTCCAACCTCAATAAAGAAGCAGCAACCTGTTTCTTCGGCACGCTGAACAGAAGCTATGAAGTCGACACTGGAGACCATGTGAGTACCCAGGAGTTCCTGGATGGTCTTTGAGTCGATATCGCGGGAGCCGGGTGAGGTGCTTAGGATGAATTGGCGACCACATGGCTGATTGTTTCCGAACCTGACAGCTGCCAGGCTCTGCTTGAAGCGTTCATTGCATTCTCCCATCAAGCTGGAATGGAACGGATGGTTCGATTGCATCCTTTGGGTGGCAATTCCATCGCGAAGACACAGAGTTTCAATAGATTCCAGCTCTGAATTCAATCCTGAGAGCACAACCTGAGCTGGGGAATTGATATTTGCCAGGGTGACTGACTGGCTTTGGGATTTCTTCAGTACATCCCGGGCCAGGGCTTCGGTGCAGAAGAGGATGGACATCCCATAGCCAGCCTGGCCGAAGCCATGGATCGCTTCACCACGGCTCCTCAACAATTCGACAAGTTCCGCGGCTGAGAGCCATCCCGTGGCGTACAAACTGACAAAGTCACCCAGGCTGTGCCCAAGCCCGACTGACCAGGGGATCTCCAGATGATTCACCAGTTCAAGATAGGCTAATTCAGTGATAGCCAGCAGGGACTGTTTGAGCTCCGCGGGTGGCCCATGTTTGGTGTCCGAAGTTCCGAACATGTAGTGGTCCACCACTTCTGCCCGGGTCTTCGCGTCAGGGATCAGTTGCTTCAGGAGTTCATGGGTCTGAAGTGGCGCAGCTGCCATACATGTAGCTCCCATCCCGGCATAGTCGGAACCTTGACCCGGAAAGAGCAAGGCGATCTGCTCAGGCCGCTTCGCTTCGATCGGCATGCCGGCTGAGGTCAAATGACAGACAAGCCACTCGCGCATGAACTCAGCATGACGTTCCTTCCCCTCCAGCAGGTTTGCCACGGTTTCTAACTTGTCACCGAGATCTGCTTTGCTGTTATCGGAGAGAATGATGACCCATTCTCCAGCCCCTTCAAACTGATGAGTCGTTAGATCCTGGCTCGTGACTGTGTCAGCAACAATCTGATTGACAGAGGTTGTCAATCCATTCGCTGAGCACTCTTCCTCCATCTGTCGTGCTTCAGTCAGCACCATCTTGATGCGACTGAGCAATTGACCAGGCTCAGCCGTAAACAGGAGCAGTCTGTAGCCAGATGTAAGCTTTGGTTGATAGAACGAAGCAGGTTGCCCATCACTTTCTTTGGATACATACTCCTGCAAAACGACGTGAAAATTAGTTCCCCCGAAACCAAATGCGCTGACACCTGCAGTTCGCGGCTGCCCCTCTTCCGCCACTAGCCATGGATGATTACCCGTTGGAAGATAAACAGTTTCCGAATGAACGACTTCCTTGATGTGAGCTTTGGTTCTGCTATGGACGGGAATGGCCTTGTTCTTCAAGGCCAGTGTTGCCTTGAGAAGCCCGGCCAATCCGGCTGTGCTCTTGGTATGGCCGATCAGGGTCTTCACGGACCCGACGGCACAGTGCACGCTTGGGTCGTTCTGGGCTTCCAGGAACGTGGTCAGCGCCTGGATCTCCGAGCGATCTCCCACGGGTGTGCCGGTTCCATGGGCCTCATAGAAGCCCAGCGTGGCTGGGTTCACTCCGGCATCGGCGTAGGCTCTCGAAAAGGCCTGCACCTGCCCTTGATGGGATGGAGCTGTCATGGTCCGGCCGCGTCCGTCGCTGGAACTCCCGATCCCTTTGATGACGGCTTGGATCGTATCTCCGGAAGCTTCCGCATCTTCCAGACGCTTGAGAATCATGATTCCCGCACCTTCTCCAAGCACGATTCCGTCGGCTTCGCTGGTGAATGACTTGGCTTTTCCAGTGGGAGAGAGAGCCTGGGTTTCCGAGAAGCAGAAGTAGGCAAAAGGAGACTGGAGAGTGTCTATGGCACCCACCACGGCCATGTTCACTTCCCCTTTCCTGAGCTTGTGAACGGCCACATCCAGCGCAGCAAGTGACGATGCACAGGCAGCATCAACTGTGCAATTAGTACCGCCTAGATTGAAACGATTGGCAACTCTCCCTGCCGATACGTTGGGGAGGATTCCAGCAAAGCTATCGCTGGTCCAGGTTGGCAGCAATGAATCAATCTGTTCATGATGATGCAAGAGGGGGGCAAGTTCGGACTGCATCACGTAGCCTTGCCCCAACTCTCCCAGACCTCCGCTATATCCAAGGATCACACATGTGGAATCTCGATCAAAGAGACTTTCCTCCGGGTAGCCAGCGTCTTGGAGTGCTTCCTTGACGCAAACAAGAGCCAGAAGCTGGGCAGGATCAATCGACGCTAATGATTGTGGCGGAATTCCAAATTCAATGGGATCGAATTGAACAGCATCCAGAAATCCGCCCCATTTGGAATGGATCTTGTTGGTTTCCTTGGAATCGGCTGAATAAAAATCCTTGATGGACCAACGCTCTTCGGGAATCTCCTTGATCTGCTCCCTGGATCGCGTGATCAGGTCCCAGAACTGCTCTGGATTGTTGGCACCAGGAAGCTTGCAGGAGAGACCGATGATGGCGATATCCTCTTGCCCTCTGTACTCTCCGTGGTTGCTGCCACCCTGAGCGCGTTCAGCGATGGCTGCCTTGGCCTGTTGCGCTGGAGTTTCCAGACCGGCCTTGATGTTTTCGTGCAATTGATGGATGCTCGTCTGCCTGTCCATCAGGCAGACAGCTTCACCCAGCATGTACATACCAAGCTTGAGCTGATCTTCTTCAGTCACTTTGACCAGCCCTCCTCCGTCGCGCTTCAGGCCTTTGGAGGCCAATCTCAGACGGCCGAGAATCAATCCATCCAGCTCATTGGAGATCTCCCTGACGGGCACTTGATCTTGTACCAGTTGATCACGCTTGGCATTGAATTCCCTTGAAAAATCTGTGTCTGCACAACGGCTCTGATGGCCGGGTGATGTTTCCAGAAAGACGGTGTTTGTGCAGTCCAGAGAGACCTGCTGATAGGTCTGAGTGATGGCTTGGTCGGCAACGATCTCCCGCGTTGCCAGGTAGGCTGAACCCACCAGAAGTCCACAGGTTGCTCCGGCTTTCACCAGATCATCAACCATGTAGGCGGCAAAGGCTGCGGACGCTTCGTCATGAATACCACCAGCCAGCACCAGGCACACTTCACGGCTGACCGCACTGCTCTGGTTCAGGACGACCTTGATGGATCGTTCCCAGAGATTCAATGAACTCAGGGGCCCAATATGGCCGCCACATTCTCTGCCTTCAAGAATAAAGTCTCTCCAGCCTTCTTTGATGAAGAGACCCAGGAGCTCAGGAGTGGGAGCATGTATGAACACACGAAGCGTCTGGGAGGCAATCTCTTTGGCCTGGGCAGGCGTTCCACCTGCCAGGATGCAGAAACTGGCATCTGAGCGCTTGAGAACGGCGATCTGGGACTGTAAATGTGCTGAGTTGATGAAACCAAGCAGACCCACTCCCCAGGGTCGGTCCGGAATCAACTTGGACGTGTTGATCAGAACCTTGTCAAGAGCTTCCGCTGTCATCATTGCGGCTGCGATGGTTGGCAGGGCCCCCCCCCTGGCGACACTGGCAGCGAATTCAGCATTGTCGCTGACTCGGGACATGGGACCCTGAATGATCGGGTACTGGACACCGAATTGCGTGGCGATTGTTTTCGGTTGTCGGCTGGCAGCGCTACTGCTCACCTTGATCGTGCGGTAGGCGTTCACCAGCCGTCCAAGGGTGCGGTACTGAGTGGCGAACTCCTTGGCTAGATCAATTCCTTCACCAATGGGAAACATCCATCGAGACTTCCATGCTGCTAATTCAGATAATGGTGACGCCTCAATGCTGCTGCCAAACAAATAGTTCGGTCCACCTTTCCCAGGCAACGTGATGCAACGGACCTCCCCTGCTCCATCCTCCGATGACCGTAGGACGATGGATTGTCGTCCATTGGCCCGTGACAGCAACTGCTTTGTGGCCGCCGGCAGGTTGGAATCCTGTAGAAGGAGGGTTTGCTCGTCCAGGAGGATGGAGCGAACACCTTGGCTGTTCAACGCTGAGAATGAAAGAAGTCCTAACGGACCGGCCACGATCAGGGTGTGGGACTTCAAGCAGCTGAGGGCCTTCTGGATCAGGATATATTGTGAATCGCTTCCACAAAGACCACCTGCTTCATATCCTTCAATGACAAGGCTTGGGGAATCTCCCTGTTGCCAGGGTGATTCCATGGCCTGCTCCACATCTCGAATGGAGCCCAGTTTTGGAATTGGGTTCAGACTTGCCAGCTCTTCAGCCTGAGCACGTGTCACCCGGCTCCAGGGCACGATCACCCGTACAGGATGGCTTGTGCTCGATTCTGCTCCTGCAGCCAAGGACTGGACCAGCTTCGCCGTGTTGAAGTTCTTGCACGCCATTGCAAAGATGGCTGAACCAAGCCTTGACACACCATCCTCCCAGATCTCTGGGAGTTGATCTTCAAAGCCAAAGCTCTCCAGACACACTTTTGCCCCTGCTGCTGCTGCCCGCTCAGCCGCTCTGATCCACGCCCCGACTGGGCGGATCATGACGAACACCTGATTGCGGTTATCCATTTCTTAGCGCAGCCGTCAGTGAGTCAATCTATATCACTAAAATCATCCAATCAAGTTGCCCCATCGTGGCCACATCAGCAATTGCACACAGCCCAGGTTGCGGCACGGCCCAGTTCCCCTTGCAGCGGATCAGCGGCCTTGCTGGAGTTGGTTCTCCAGGGCACCTGGCGTTGTCTTGTGTGATGCTGGAATACGGCCTGGGCGATTGATGGAGCTGGTTAACGTTTGAATACAACACAGAGCGTTCACCCGTTGTAACGCATGTGACAGCTTTATCCCCCCGCTGGATTGGCTCGCCACGCTTCGCTTCCAGGGTTCGTTGATCCTGGCGATCTTGCGGGTGACGACCGGTCTGAGTACCGACCACACCATGGACCGCCGGGCCCAGGGGCGTGCAGCTTCAGGGCTCCTGAGGTTGCCGCTGCCCCATCCTGTCGAAGGCCTGCCAACGGATCTGATCGATGGGCCCCAGAGGGGTGGCTGCCCCCTCTCCGGCCCGTACCTGGACCAGATCCGGTCTCCCGGCCAGCACTTCCAGCCCCGACCCCAGAGCGAATCGGGCCGTTCCTTTCAGCTGCCCTCGGTACAGGGACCGGCCGGCGCCGTCGCGGACCTCCACCCAGCTCGGCTGCTCGCTGCTGAGTTCCAGGGTCGATCCGAGGTCGGCCGCCGGGCCGTTTGTCGCTTTCGGCTCGACCCTGTCGGCGTCTGTCCCCGGCTTCTGAGCAGGGGCCTCCTGGTTGTGCTCCGCAATGGCGATCGGCACCGGTGACACCGGCTGCAGGCCGCGGCGTCCCCAGAGCAGGGCGGCACCGCCAGCCAGCAGCAGCAGGACGGCCAGGCCTCCGGCCACCGCCCCCCAGGGCGTCTTCGCTCCAGAGGGTTGGTTCGTCCCGGCTGGCGGCCGTGGCTCTGAGCCCAGGGTCTGGCCCGCGGCTGGGTTCGGTTCGGCCCCATCCAGGGTTGTTGCCGGGGGCGCCGGGCCCTCCCTGGGCAGCTGCAGATCCAGCAACGGATCGATCAGGGCGTTCCCGTCCAGTCCCAGGCTGGTGGCCACCCGGCGGGCCTGGGCCATCAGATAGATGGGCTCCGGCAGTCGGGTGTGATCGCCGGACTCGAGGGCTTCGATGCGCTCGGTGCTGAGAAAGTTCTGCTCCGCCAGGATCGCCTGGGAAAGACCCCGGGCTTCGCGGGCCTGCCGCAGAACGCTTCCCAGCTCCACCAGCCTTGGATTCCGTGCGTCCTGGGGGGCAGTCCCAGCTCCCACAACCCCGGGCTGCGGGTTTCCGCTGTCCGCCCTCTGCGGTTTCGACGCGTCTTCTGCAGCGGTGGGGCTGTCGCTCAAGCGGAGGGAATCCCAGCGGAGGTCATCCTAGGGCTGGTTCCGGTGGCCCTCCTGACGGGGGCCCCGTCTCGGCGGAGGGTTGGGTCTGTGCGGCGGCGAGGCTCCATCGCGCCAGACTTCAGCCAGTCGCCCCGCTTCCGTGACCGCCCACCCTTTCGCCTCCCGCGGCAGCCTCCTGTTGGATGGCCTGGCCCGGACCCTGATTGGGTTGATCTTCGTCCATGCGCTGTTCGGGAAGCTGGGGGGGTTCGAGCGGGTGGCCGGCAGGATCGCCGCCCAGGGTGTTCCGGCCGCGTCCCTGACGCTGGTGGCCGCCATGGTGCTGCTGGCGGTGGGATCGGTGCTGCTGATCAGTGGCTGGCGAACCCGCCTGGGGGCGGTGCTGCTGCTCGTCTTCCTGATTCCCACCACGGCGATTTTCCATGGCGATGTGGGTGATCTTGCGGAGCGCATTCAGCTGCTCAAGAATCTGGCGATCATCGGCGGCCTGCTGCTGGTGGCCAACCGTGCGCCCTGAGCGTGCCCCCCGATTGCCGGCTCAGTAGAGCCGGCTCAGCACGAACTCCGGCAGACCGAGCAGGGCCGTGGAGGTATCGGAGGCAGGCAGCCATTGCAGGGCCTCGCCGGCTTCGCGGGCAAACCCCTCGGCCAGGGCCCTGGAGCGGGGAATCGCCTCGCAGCCGCGAACCAGGGCGAGGGCCTGGTCCAGGTCTCCCGGTTCACAGAGCTCACGCTCGATCAGGCCGGCCAGGGCCGGACGCTCCTCCAGGGCGTAGAGGACAGGGGCGGTGAGGTAGCCCGCCGCCAGATCGCTGGCGGCGGGTTTGCCCAGCTGTTGATCACTGCCAGTGAAATCAAGGATGTCGTCCACCACCTGGAAGGCCAGGCCCAGCTGCCGGCCGAACCGATAGAGCTCATCGAGGTGCTGTTCGGTGAGGGCGCTGAGCACCCCGACCGCCCGGGCGCTGTTGGCGATCAGGGATGCGGTTTTGCAGTAGCTCTTCTCGAGATAGGTCTCGAAGCTCTGGCCGGTGTCATAGCGATAGAGACCCTGGCGCACTTCGCCATCGGCCAGATCCATGATCACCCGGGAGAGCAGTTTCACCACCTCCAGATCATCCAGGTTGGCCAGATGCCAGCTGGCCTGCGCAAAGAGAAAATCACCGGCCAGAACCGCCAGACGGTTGTTGAAGCGGCTGTGGACCGTATCCACGCCGCGCCGGGTGGAGGCCTCGTCGACCACGTCGTCGTGCACGAGGGAGGCGGTGTGGATCATTTCGGTGATCTCCGCCAGGCGCCGCTGGCGGCTGCCCAACTCCCCATCGGGGGCCAGGCCCCGGGCGAGCAGCAGGACGATGCCTGGCCGGATCCGCTTGCCTCCCGCGCTGAACAGGTGCTCGGCGGCGGCCTGAAGGATGGGGTGGCCGGCTCCGATCAGGCTGCGCAGATCGCTCAGCAGGGTTTCCAGGTCGTTCTCGACCGGCTGGAGGAGCTCTGCAACGGTGGCCATGACTCCCGCCCTGTGACCCGATCCTAGAAGGCCTGGACCGAGGACCGGAGGCAGACCTGCTCGACCTCCGGCTCCCAACCCAGCCAGGGGGCTGCGGCCTGGGCAAAGGCCTGGGGATCTCCGGTGACGCAGAAGCGACCTTGTTCAGGTGGGAGCGGCGGGGCATGCAGGCCGCAGCAGCGTGCCTTCGGGGCCGGCCGGTGCCCCAGCCGTTCACTGAGCAGATCCACCGCCGCCATGGCCGGATCCACCAGTTCCACCTCGGCGGGCAGGAGCTCCCGCAACAGCTCCTCCAGCAGGGGGTAGTGGGTGCAGCCCATGATGATCGCGTGCACCTGCGCCTCGAGCAGGGGCTCCAGATAGGTGATGGCCGCCGCCCGTAGGCAGGGATCGGCAAAATCGCCCGCTTCGATCAGGGGGACGAAGGCCGGACAGCCCACTTCGACCACGACACGGTCGGGGTTGCCGGCCCGCAGGGCTCGGCCATAGGCCCCGCTGGCCGCCGTGGCCGGGGTGGCCAGCACCCCGACGCGCTGATGACGCAGCCGGATCGCCACGCTGTGGATCAGGCCCAGCACCGGCAGGCCCGCACCGGCCTCCGCTTCGGCCACATCGAAGGCCAGGGCGTTGGTGGTGTTGCAGGCCATCAGCACGGCGCCCACGTTCTGGTGTCTCAGCCAGGACACCACCTCCGCCGCAATGCGGCGGATCTCGGCGGGGGGGCGCTGGCCGTAGGGCACCCGGGCCGTGTCGCCCAGATAGACGAAGGGCAGGTCGGGATGGTGCTCCAGCACCCGTCGCAACACCGTCAGACCGCCCACCCCACTGTCGAGCAGTCCGATGCGGCCCACCATCAGCGGCCCCCCAGGTAGCGCAGGATGCCACTGGCGATCGCCAGGGCCACGCGCTGGCGGTGGGCCGGGTCGGCGAGACGCGGTGAATCGATGTTGCCGGTGACGAAACCGGTCTCCACGAGCGCAGCCGGCATCACGGTGCGGCGGATCACGAAGAAGCGACCCTGACGCACGCCCCGGTCGGGGCTGCCGGGAGACACGCTCACCACCGCATCCTGGATCGCCGCCGCCAGAGCCCGGGACTGGCCGCCCTGGAAATAGAAGGTTTCGATGCCGTTCACGTCCGGACGGGCCATGCTCAGGGCGTTGGCGTGGATGCTCACGAACGCCGTGGCGTTGCTGCTGTTGGCCAGCGACACCCTGGGTGGCAGGTCGACGTCGATCTCGGAGGTCCGGGTCATCAGCACCTGCACCCCCCGGGCCTGCAGCAGCCGGGCCACCTGCAGGCTCACGTCGAGGACCACATCGGTCTCCCGCAGACCCCCGATTCCCACGGCTCCGGGGTCCGGCCCGCCGTGGCCGGGGTCGATGACGACCCGGAAGCGGCCGCTGGGCACCTGCGGCAGGCTGGAGGGCGAAAGTGGCGGGCGACGGTCGAAATTCGGCCTGGAGCGCCAGGGCACCGACGCCGCGGTGAGGTCCCCTTCCCCCATGGCGCGGAGGCTGCCCCTGGGCAGACCCTTCAGTTCCAGCCGCCAGCGGTCCCGGGCGGTGCCCACCAGGCGCATCTCCCGGGGATCCAGCTGGATCCCCGGCCGGAACTCCAGCACCAGCCGGGTGGTGTCCGGCGTGGGTTTGCCGATGCGGATCTCCTGGATGGATCCGTTGCCCCGCAGGCTGCGGGGGCGGATCGGCGCACCGGGCAGATCGATCCAGATCCGTGGCCCCATGCTGCCGCGACCGGCCTCGTAGAAGGCCTGCAGCGTGATTGAGGGGGAGGTGCGCAGTTCCAGGACGCCATCAGCCGTGATCCACCAGGCGCCCAGGGCGCTCGCCGCCCGGGCCGGCAGCGCCGCCAGCAGCAGGGCTGCCTGCAGGACTCCGGCGACCAGAACGCCGCCCAGGGGCCGCTGCAGCGGTGGACGTGCCATGGGCAGGGTCAGAACAGCGAGGGACGGCGGTGCTTGAGGCTGGGCATCTGGGCGCGAACCCTGTGGCCATGGGCGGGAGCGATGGGGGCGATGGCGGAGCCGACCCCGACGCCGGCATCGGCCAGCACCGTTCCCCAGGGATCGATCACGAGGGCGTGGCCGTGGGTCTGGCGACGCCCATAGTGCAGGCCGGTCTGGGCCGGCGCCAGCAGGTAGGCGGTGTTCTCGATGGCCCGGGCCTGCAGCAGGACCTGCCAGTGGTCCTTGCCGGTGAAGGCCGTGAAGGCCGCCGGGATCAGCAGCAGTTCGGCTCCCGCGCCGGCCAGGTGGCGATAGAGCTCGGGGAAGCGCACGTCGTAGCAGATGGACAGGCCGATGCGGCAGAGGCCCGGCACATCCACGACCGGCGGCAGCTGGGAGCCCGGCCGGACGGTGGCCGATTCCCGGTAGGTGTTGCCGTCGGGCAGATCGACGTCGAAGAGGTGGATCTTGTCGTAGCGGGCCAGGGGCTGGCCGTCCTTGCCCACCAGTTCGGCCCGCGTGAAGGTGAGCCCCTCGCCGGCGGGCACCGGGAAGCCACCGCCCAGCAGGGTCACCTGGTAGCGGCGCGCCATGGTGACCAGAAAGCTGCTGCAGCGCTCGGCCAGGGCCGGGGCCAGCTCCAGCCGACGGGCGTCATCGCCCATGAAGGCGAAATTCTCCGGCAGCCCCACCAACTCGGCTCCCCGGCGGGCCGCCAGCTCGATCTGTTCCTCGGCGGCGGCGAAATTGGCGTCCGGATCCGGTGTGCTGGTCAGTTGGAGCGCGGCTGCCAGGAAGCTCGTCACCGGTGGGGGAATTGCGATCGGCTGGACTGTAAGGGAGCTGGGTCTGGGATCCGGCCGGGGCACGGGCCGGTGCGGCCGGCGGACTCAGCTCGCCCGCAGCACCCCCGTCTCCGCCTGCATCGGCACCACCGTGAGATCGTCCACGGCGGCGCAGCGGCGGAAGTCGGCGTCGTGATCGCCGAGGCGGATCAGCCGCTGGCCGTGGGAGGCCGCCCGCAGACAACCCTCGGGATCCTCCCGCCAGCGTTCCCAGAGGGCGAGGGCGGCCAGGGTCTCGTCGTTGCCGGCCGCGACGGAGGCCCCGACGTCTCCGGCCAGATCCAGCGCCGCCGCCGTCACGGCTCCGGCCGCCAGGCTGTCCTCCAGGGAATAGGAGCCTTCCCAGCCGCTGCCCACGAGCCAGACCGTCTCCGCCCGGGCCTCCAGCAGGCGTCGGGCCACGGCGCTGCGGTTGGGCAGGCAGGCGGTCAGCAGCAGGGGGACCTGCCGGACCCGATCGAGGGAGCGGGTGCCGTTGGTGGTGCTCAGGAAGATGCGCTTGGAGCCCACCAGCTCGGGGGTGACCGCCAGGGGGGAATTGCCCAGATCGAAGCCTTCCACCCGCGCGCCGCCCCGCTCGCCGGCGGTGAGGCGGCGCGCGGCCGGCCAGGCCGCCGCCGCCGCCTTGAGGCTCTCCAGATCGGCGAAGGCCTGGACCGCCTCGGCGCCGTTGTGCAGGGCCCAGGCGATGGTGGTGGTGGCCCGCAGCACATCGATCACCACGGCGGCGTCGGGGCTCCCCGTTTCAGGACCCCCCTCGGCGGGCACCCGCTCGGAGGTGTGGAAGTAGAAGATCTGCACGGGCGCACGGGGCCAGGAGCGTGCGTCACAGTAGGCAGCAACGGAATCGGACAGATGGCGGTCACGCTGCCTCGGAGTGCCACGAGGGATCTGCGCGGCTTCCTCGCCCTGCTGGAGGAGCGGGGACAGCTGCGGCGCATCACGGCACCGGTGGATTCTGATCTGGAGCTGGCCGCCATCGCCGACCGGGTGCTGGCCCGGGGCGGGCCGGGCCTGCTGTTCGAGAACGTGATCGGCAGTTCCATGCCGGTGGCCGTGAACCTGCTCGGCACCGTCGAGCGGGTGGTGTGGAGCATGGGCATGGAACAGGCCGCCGAACTTGAGGACCTCGGCGGCCGCCTCGCCCTGCTGCAGCAGCCCCGCCCGCCCAAGGGACTGCAGGAAACGCTGCGCTTCGGCAGCGTGCTCTGGGATGTGCTGCGGGCCCGACCGGACCGTGACCTGACCCCACCCTGTCACCAGCAGGTGTTCCGGGGTGAGGCGGTGAACCTGGAGGCCCTTCCCCTGCTGCGCCCCTGGCCAGGGGACGCCGGCGGCGTGATCACCCTCGGCCTGGTGATCACCAAGGACCCCGAAACCGGGGTGCCGAACGTCGGGGTCTACCGGCTGCAACGTCAGTCGGCCACGACCATGACGGTCCACTGGCTGTCGGTGCGGGGCGGGGCCCGCCACCTGCGCAAGGCCGCGGCCCTCGGCCGCAAGCTGGAGGTGGCAGTGGCGATCGGTGTGCATCCCCTGCTGGTGATGGCTGCCGCCACCCCGATCCCGGTGCAGCTCTCCGAATGGCTCTTCGCCGGGATCTACGCCCGCGAAGGGGTGCGGCTGGCCCGCTGCAAGACGGTGGATCTGGAGGTGCCGTCCCACAGCGAGGTGGTGCTGGAGGGCACGATCACCCCCGGCGAGGAGCTGCCCGATGGCCCCTTCGGCGACCACATGGGCTTCTACGGCGGCGTGGAGGCGTCACCGCTGGTGCGGTTCCAGTGCGTCACCCAGCGGAAGAATCCGGTCTTCCTCACCACCTTCAGCGGGCGGCCCCCCAAGGAGGAGGCCATGCTGGCCATCGCCCTGAACCGGATCTACACCCCGATCCTGCGCCAGCAGATCCCCGAGATCGTGGATTTCTTCCTGCCCATGGAAGGGCTGAGCTACAAGCTGGCGGTGATCGCCATCGACAAGGCCTACCCCGGGCAGGCCAAGCGGGCGGCCATGGCGTTCTGGAGTGCCCTGCCCCAGTTCACTTACACGAAGTTCGTGGTGGTGGTCGACAGCAGCATCAGCATCCGGGATCCCCGCCAGGTGATCTGGGCGATCAGCGCCCAGGTGGATCCCCAGCGGGATCTGTTCGTGCTGGAGGACACCCCCTTCGACAGCCTCGATTTCGCCAGCGAGAGGCTGGGGCTGGGCGGTCGCCTGGCGATCGACGCCACCACCAAGATCGGCCCCGAGAAGCGCCACGACTGGGGGGAGCCGCTGCGGCGGAGCGAAGCGATCGAGCACCACCTGGACGGGCGCTGGCAGGAGCTCGGCCTGGCCGATCTCGATGACCGGGATCCCGATCCCAGCCTGTTCGGCTACACCCTGGAGCACGTGCTGGAGCGGCTGGCGGCGCAGCGGTGATTCTCCGGCGGAGCGCCCTGCACGCCCTCAAGGCCCTGCTGGAGCTGGCCGGTGAGCCGGCCGCCTGGCACCCCGTGCAGCGGATCGCCGCTGCCCAGGGGATCCCGGGCCCGATGCTCGAGCAGATCCTGCTGCGTCTGCGGCGGGGGGGTCTGGTCGTGGCCCGGCGGGGCCGGAGCGGCGGCTACCGCCTGGCCCGACCGGCCGCCGCGATCCCCCTGGCCGCCGTGCTGGTGGCTATCGGCGCCGATCCGTCTCCCCCCCTGGGCGGAGGGTGGATCGACGCCCCGATCGAGGGCCGACCGGCCCAAGGGGGCGATCGATCCCCGGGGGCGGCGGGTGAACGGGTGGCGCTGGCCCTGGAGCGACGGCTGCGGCGGGCCCTCGAGCGGGAACTGGCCGCGCTCAGCCTCGAGGATCTCCATCACGACCTGCGCAGCTGGCAGGAATGCCTCCGCGACGACGGTGGTCTGATGCTTGGCTGACGCCGCCCCATCGGCCTGGGGCGGCGTGCTCAGGCCAGGGCCGCGAAACACTCCCGGAAGGCGGTGAGGGTGGCTTCGATGTCGGCATCACTGTGGGCCAGGGAGGTGAAGCCGGCCTCGAACGCACTGGGGGCCAGATAGACGCCCCGCTCCAGCAGGGCCCGGTGCAGAAGACCGAAGCGCTTGCTGTCGGTGGCCTTGGCTTGCTCGAAGTTGTGGACGGGGCCCTCGCAGAGGAAGAACCCGAACATGGCGCTGATGTGGCCGCCGGTGATCGGCAGACCCGCCTCGCGGGCCGCTGCCTGGATGCCCTCGGACAGCCGGGCGGTGATCGCCTCGAGTCGCTCATAGCTGCCGGGTTGTTTCAGCAGCTCCAGGGTCTTGATGCCGGCGGTCATCGCCAGGGGATTGCCGCTGAGGGTGCCCGCCTGATACATGGGGCCGGCCGGTGCCACCAGCTCCATGATGTCGCTGCGGCCACCGTAGGCACCCACCGGCAGCCCGCCGCCGATCACCTTGCCGAGGGTGGTGAGATCCGGGGTGATGCCGAATTTCGCCTGGGCGCCCCCGTAGCTGATGCGGAAGCCGGTCATCACCTCATCGAAGGTGAGCAGGGCGCCGTGCTCGGTGGTCAGCTCCCGCAGACCCTCAAGGAAGCCGGGCTCCGGGGTGATGAATCCGGCGTTGCCCACCACCGGCTCCAGAATCACGCCGGCGATCTCGCCGGGGTTGTCGGCGAACAGCTGCTTGACGGCCTCCAGGTCGTTGTACGGGGCAGTGAGCGTGTTGGTGGTGGTGCTGCGCGGCACGCCGGGGGAATCGGGCAGGCCCAGGGTGGCGACACCGGAGCCCGCTTTGACCAGGAACATGTCGGCGTGGCCGTGGTAGCAGCCCTCGAACTTGATCAGCTTGTCGCGCCCGGTGAAGGCCCGCATCAACCGCAGCACCGACATGCAGGCCTCGGTGCCGGAGTTGACGAAGCGCACCATCTCCACACTCGGGACGGCGTCGATCACCAGCTCCGCCAGCGTGTTCTCCAGGGCGCAGGGCGCCCCGAAACTGGTGCCCCTGTCGAGGGCCTCATGCAGGGCGGCGATCACGTCGGGGTGGGCATGGCCGCAGATGGCCGGCCCCCAGCTGCCGATGTAATCGATGTAGCGGTTGCCATCCACATCCCAGGCGTAAGCCCCCTTGACCCGATCGAAGACGATCGGTTGTCCGCCGACCGAACGGAAGGCGCGCACCGGGGAGCTGACCCCTCCGGGCATCAGTTTCAGGGCGGCACTGAAGAGATCCTGGGAGCGGGATGTGTTCAGGGCGGGTGCCGAAACGGGGGCCGTAGTCAAGACGTGATCCGCGGACAATGGAAGGAGGCTGGGGATGGGGCTGCCGCTGACGGCGGCCTCGAGGAGTTCAGGGTTGGAACGGCCGGTGCTGAGCGGGCCGGCAGTGGAGAGGCCGGTCTGGACCTGGGCCGGTCTGGACGGCCGTGCGGCGCCCGACACGTCTGAATCGTGACCCATCCTGACCCAGAACGCGCCCGTTGGTCGCCGCCGGGCGATGTGCAAGGTTTCGCAACGCCCTGTCGCCCGCACGCCGCCCGATCCGGTCGAGCCAGACGGGGATCGCTATGGTCATCTCGGCTGGAACCCATCGCTTGGCTGATCTGCCTGCCCGGACCTTGCCCTGGAAGCGGATCGAGCGGCGTCTCCGCCGGCTGCTGCCGGAGCGAGCCGTGGTGGCCCGCCGGCAGGAACTGCTCACCTACGACAGCGATGGGTTGACCCTGCACCGCCATCAGCCCCCGCTGGTGGTACTCCCGGAAACCACCGAGCAGGTCGCCGCCGTGCTGCGGCTCTGTCATGAGTTCGGCCTGCCCTTCGTGGCCCGGGGCAGTGGCACCGGCCTCTCGGGGGGCGCGGTGGCGGAGCAGGAGTCGCTGCTGGTGGTCACCAGCCGCATGCGCTCGGTGCTCCGCCTCGATCTCGACAACCAGCGAATCACCGTGCAGCCCGGGGTGATCAACAGCTGGGTCACCCGTGCCGTGGCCGGCGAAGGCTTCTATTACGCCCCGGATCCCTCCAGTCAGGTGGTCTGCAGCATCGGCGGGAACGTGGCCGAGAACGCCGGTGGGGTGCATTGCCTCAAGTACGGCGTCACCAGCAACCATGTGCTGGAGCTGGAGGTGGTGTTGCCCGACGGCAGCATCACCACGCTGGGCGGGGCGCTGCCGGAGATGCCGGCGCTGGATCTGCGCGGGGTGTTCATCGGCAGCGAAGGCACCCTGGGCATCGCCACGGCCATCACCCTGCGGTTGCTGCGACAGCCCCAGACCGTGCAGGTGCTGCTGGCCGATTTCGCCTCCATGGAGGCGGCTGGAGAGGCGGTGCGCACGGTGACGGCCGCCGGCGTGCTGCCGGCCGGCATGGAGATCATGGATAACTTCACCATCAATGCGGTCGATGATCTCTTCGGCCTCGATGAATATCCCCGCGATGCGGCGGCGGTGCTGCTGATTGAGCTCGACGGGCGCCATGAGGAGGTGGACGCCGCCGCCGAGCGGGCCACGGCCCTCTGCCGCCAGGCGGGGGCCCGCTCCATTCGACGGGCCGAGAGCGAGGCCGATCGGGCCCAGCTTTGGAAGGGTCGCAAGTCGGCGTTTGCCGCCGTCGGCCGCATCACACCCACCTACTACGTCCAGGACGGCGTGGTGCCCCGCACGGCCCTGCCCCGGGTGCTGGCGGCGATCGAAGGGCTCAGCCGCCGCTACGCCCTGCCGGTGGCCAACGTGTTCCATGCCGGAGACGGCAATCTTCACCCGCTGATCCTCTACAACGCCACGGAAGCGGATGTGCACGAGCGGGTGCAGGCACTGGGGGCCGACATCCTGCGGCTCTGCATCGATGCGGGGGGCAGCATCACCGGTGAACATGGTGTCGGAGCCGACAAGCGCTGCTACATGGACTGGATGTTCGAGCCGGAGGATCTGGCCACGATGCAACTGGTGCGTCGGGCCTTCGACCCCGAGGGCCGTGCCAACCCCGGCAAGCTCTTCCCCACGCCCCGCAGTTGTGGTGAATCGGCCCGGCGTGGACGCACCCTGCGGGTCACCGTGGCATCGCCCGACGCGGACGCTCCGGGGTCAAACCCGGATCTGGCGATGCCGGGGGGCCAGGGGGGATCGGAGATCCAGCCGTTGCCGGAGACCGTTGAGGTGTTCTGAACCGGGGGTGACTCCCGGTCACGGGGTCAGGCCGAGGCTGGACTCCAGGCCCGCCAGCACCACATCGGCCACCATCTTGATGCGGTAGCGGCAGGCCTGGGTTTCGCTGCAGTTGAAGCTGCCCTGCTCCCAGAATTTGTTGCTGCCGGCGCCGCCACCGCAGAGCCCGAAATACGCACAACTCTGCCGGCACTGGTCCACACCGGCGCGCATGTCGGCGTGCAGGCGCTGAAAGCGCTCACTGCCGCACACCGATTCGAGACTGTCGGTGAGGATGTTACCCAACACGAAATCTCCGTAGATCTCACTGGTTACGCCCAGGAGTTCTGGATCGAATGTGGAGAAGTTGCCCCGGTGATCCACATTGAGAATCACGAAGGGATGGTTCATGTCGGTGCGATCCAGCCGCCCATCGGTCACGGCCAGGCTGCAGGTGGCTTCGAACTCCCGAAGCCGGAACTCCCCCGCGCTCTGGAGGGTCAGCTCCCAGACGCGTTGCAGGAAGGCCCTGTAGCGCTGTTCAGCGCCTGCGCGAGCAAGGCTGGAGTGCCGATGGACCCCTTCGGTTTCCTCCATGTTGAAGCCGACATCAGTGATGCCGTGCTCCAGGAAGAACGCCACGATGGCATCCGGGTGGTCGAGGGAGTCGGCGGTGAGCACCGAGATCACCCGGAAGGGAATTCCGTGGCGTTGCAGATGGCCGATCCCACGCATCGTGGCGGCGTGGGTGCCCAGGCCCGTGCGGGTGCGGCGATGGGCGTCATGGAGGAACGCCGGTCCATCAAGGCTCACGCCCACCGTGATCCCGTTGCGGGTGAAGCAGTCGCACCAGCGTTGATCGATCACGGTGGCATTGGTCTGGATGTTCTGCTGGATCCGGATCGGAGCCCGGCTGTGGCGCTCCACCGCCAGGGCCAGGCGGCGGGTGGCCTCGTCGTAGAAGGAGGGTGGCACCGCCAGCGGTTCACCGGCGTGCCAGAGCACGGTGAGATCGGGGCCCACGAAGGGGCTGGTGAGCACCGCTTCCAGGATCGGCTCCACCAGGTCCAGCGAGAGCTGCCCGCGGTTGCTCCGATCGGGCAGATAGCAGTAGTCGCAGTCGAGATTGCAGAAGGGGGTGGGCTGGATCACGACCATGCCGATCGGGCCGAAGCCTCCGCTGGCTCCGGCGGCCGCAGGGGGACCGGACGGGAGCGGATTCGGGGAGGCCGTCACCGGGGCTGTCACCAGTTGCGGAAGGCGCCGCCGGGGTTCGTCGCGTTGACGAATCCACCCCGGTAGGGCGCATTGACGAAGCCGCCGCCGTAGGCGGCGTTGACGAAGCCGCCTCCACCATTGACGAAACCTCGGTTGCCGCCGCCGTAATAAGGATGGGCATTGCCGAAGGTGCCGCCCCCGGGGCCGACGGCCCCACCACCGAAGCGGGTGTTGCCCCAGCTGCCGCCGCGACCACCGTCGGCGAAGCCGAAGGCGACCAGCAGCTCCGGATCCAGGGGCTCGGTGCCCGAGAGTTCCGCCCGGCGGGCGCGGAGCGCCGCCGCGATCCGGCTGAGCCGGCCGTCGATCGAGGCCGGCTCAGCCTCGGGGCCAGGGCCGGTGCCCTCCGCCGCGGTGGCCGGAAGGGCCAGGGCGGAGAGCGAGAACAGGAAGCCCAGCAGGCCGGAGCGGGAGGTGATGTGCATCGGTTGGTCTCCTACCTGGATGGGGGGGCTGGGGTGGTGGCGGGAAGGCGGATCGGCTCGTGGCTCAGCAGCACCGTCTGGAAATAGGAGCGGATCAGCTCAGGAGGAAGCTGCAGGATCCCCTCGGGTCCCAGCCAGCGGTTGACGGTGGAGGTGGCGTCTGGATCGCCCACCACATAGCCCTGGATCAACCTGGCGATCGCCAGATTCACCAGATTACGGAAGGTGGAGTTGTTCTCGGGCAGGATGCATCCCACCGCGTAGCGTGCCAGGGGTTCAGGGGGAACCAGCTCGAACCCCTGACCCCCGGCACGCTGGGCCTCCCCGGCCAGCAGGATCGAATCTCCGGCTACCCCGTCCACCCGGCCCGAGCGCAGCCGCTCGAAGCCATCCTCAAGGCTGCTGACGGCCCGCACCTCCGCCCCGGGCCGGAGCTGGCGGATCGCGCTCTCCCCCAACGACCCCGGCACTGCGGCGATCCGCCGGCCCTTGAGTCCGTCGGCGCTCCCCTCCGGTCCCCCCGAGCGGGTGAGCACCCGGATGCCGGAGAGGCTGAAGGGAACGGAGAAGTCGACGAACATCTCCCGCTCCCAGGTGAACTGGGCTCCGCAGGCCAGATCCAGGTCACCGCGGCTCACCTGGCGGAACAGGCTGTCAGCGTCGGTCACCGGTTCAAACACGACCCGCACCGGTCGGTTGAGATAGGTGGAGAGCTCGGCCTCGATCAGGCGCGCCACGTCGATGGCGTAGCCCACCAACTCCTTCCGCTCGTTCTGAAAGACGTAGGGGATCAGATCGGTGCGACCCCCCATCGTGATCACCCCGGTCCGGGCGGCCCTCTCCACCACCGTTTCCGCCCGCGCCTGCAGCGGCGCGGCCAGCGCCAGGGTCAGGGCGGCCACCAGCACCTGGAGGGTGCCTGGACGACGGGCTTGACGGCGCCGGGGCCCTTTCCCGCGGGTTGCTCCTGGCTGGGGCCGGGGCTCAGGCCCTCCGGAGGCGGAGGTCCTCACCCGGCTGCCGGGTGGCTGAGTGGATGGAGCCACGTCGTGGAGCGGGATGACACTCCCTTGAGTGTGACCGCAGGTGTGGGGGCTGGAGGGGGTGTCGGTGCAACGGAAGCGAATTCGTCACCCGTTGGCGCGCGTTGGCCCGGGCCGGGCCGGTGGTCAGCGGACAGGTCAAGCCCGTCCACGGGCTCGTGGAGAGGAAGCCGCCCGTCTTCAGCCTTCAGCCTGAAGCTAGAGGCAACCCTGCACGGAAATGCGATAGCTGAAGCCCAGGGCCCCGGGATCATTGCTGGCTCCCACCTTGAAATTCATCTGGCCGGCCTGCTTGCCCGCAACGGCGGGAAACGGACCGAACATGCGCCCGGTGCCGATCGGCGGACTCATGGTTTCGTTGATCACCTGCAGGGAGGATCCATCGGTGAACTTCATGAATCCCTCGACGGGGTACTGGGCCGAGGGGTCGGAGGAATTGGCCGTGAAGAAGAACTTGTAGCTGCTGTAGGGCTGGTTGACGATGAAATCGGTGTTCCAGTTGGTGTTCCCCAGCAGCTTGCCGCGCCCCACCTGCTTGACCACGATCGGACTGCCGGTTCCGCCGATCGGCTGGAGAAAGGTGCAACGGGGGGCCGCCCCGGCTGGGCCGGGAAGAGCTGCCAGGGTCGCGGAGATCAGGACGGCGGTGGCGGCTCGGTTCACAACGGTCTCCGGATCAGTCAGAGGAGGGCGCAGCTTAGGGAGTGCCCTGGGCGTTGGCACCGGGGTCTTCGGGATCCTCCTCCTCCCAGTGCAGCGAGACCACCACGGGTGCGTGGTCGCTGGGCTTGGCGTTGCCGCGCTCCTGCTTGTGGATCACGCAGCCCGTGGCACAGGCCAGCAGTTCGTCGGAGAGGTAGATGTGGTCAATGCGCCAGCCGCGGTCCCGGTCCCAGGCGCCGGTGCGGTAGTCCCACCAGCTCCAGTGGCCGCTGCCCGGTTCAAACAGACGAAAGACGTCAACGAGACGCCCATCAAGCGCCGCCCCCAGGGCCGCCCGTTCGGGGCCGCTGGCCATGATGCCTCCGGAGAGCCGTTCGGGATCGTGGATGTCGCGGTCCTCCCTGGCGATGTTGAAGTCACCCACCAGGCAGAGCGGCTCCCCCTCCTCCTGCAGCACGTCCAGGTAGCGACCCAGGACCTCCAGCCAGGCGAGCTTGTAGCTGTATTTGTCCGAACGCAGGTCGGACCCATTGGGCACGTAGAGATTCAGCACCCGAACCCCTTCGATCCGGGCACTGATCACCCGCCTCTGTTCGCTCAGGGCGGTGGCGTCCCCATCGCTCAGCAGTGCGTCGAAGCCGATGCGCACGTCATCGAGGGGGAGCCGGCTGAGAATGGCCACGCCGTTGTAGGCCTTCTGGCCGCTGATTGCGGCCCCATAGCCAAGGGCCTGGAAGGCGTCCAGCGGGAAGCTGCCGTCCTCCACCTTGGTCTCCTGAAGGCAGAGCACCTCGGGGAGCTCCCGGGCCAGCCAGGTGGTCACCAGATTGAGCCGGGTCCGGATCGAATTCACGTTCCAGGTCGCGATCCGCATGCCGGAACCCGATCTCAGAGGTTCAAGACCCTTAGCATCCAGTTCAGCACCAGTCGTGATTCAGCATCGCCATGGCCCGGTCCCTGGCCTTCGTCGCCCTCACTCTGCTCGCCCTGCCGGGAGGCATGGTCCCGGCCCGGGCCCAGAGCCCGTTCGGGCAGTCGCCCCAGGAGCAGCTGATCTATGACAACGACCCCACCGGACGCAGCGGAGGGGCGGGCATCCTGGAGTCGGGCAACCCGATCGAACTGATGAACAAGCTGCGCCGCAACAGCGCCTTGAATGACGCCACCACCCCGGGTGACGCCATCGATCAGGCCCTCAGGGACCTGGAGGTGCAGTCGACCCCGGGCTCGGCGGTCCAGGGGCCTTAGGCATCTGGGGGCGGCGCAGGGGGGCCAGTCCCCAGGCCGTCGCCACCGCGTCCAGGCGGGGGTCCCGTTGATCGGGCCGTTGACGCCTGGCCTGGTCGAGCAGATCGAGCGCCTGTTGCGTCTGGCCCAGTTGCTGCTTCAGCAGGGCCCTGGCCAGCACGGGTCTGGGGTCGTTGGGGTTGTCAGCGGCCAGCCGGCGGTAGAGGGCGTCGGCCTCCGCCGTCCGGCCGAGGCGTTGCTGCAGATCCGCCAGCAGAAGGGCGTAGCTCAGGGCCTCGACTCGGCGTTGCTCCCGGCTGGCCTTGCGGTAGATCTCGGTGAGTCGGCTCTCCGCCTCGGGGCCGCGCCCCTGTTCGAACTGGAGGAGCGCCAGGAGCTGGAGCGCCTCGATGCGGTCGGGTTTGAGGTTGAGCAATTGCCGCACCTCCCGCTCCGCGCCGACGGGATCCTGACGGTCCCGGCGCAGCTCGGCCAGCATCAGGCGCAGGCTCCAGCGTTCCGGTTGCTGATCGGCCATCCGCTCCAGCAGCGCGGTGGCGTCCTCCTTCCGATCCAGGGCCAGCAGCAGCTGCAGCAACCGCTGTTGCTGACCCGGTGTGGCGTTGCCCCGGCTCAGCTCCTGGCTGAGCAGAGCGGCCTGGTTCTGAAGGTCCTGCCTGGAGCGCGCCGAACCATCGGCTTCGGCGCTGCGCTGGCCCAGCCACCAGCCGCCCAGCAGGGAGGCCCCTGCCAGAACCATCGCCGCCAGGGCCAGCCGGAGAGCGCTCCAGCGGGGTTGGGCCGAGCCGCTGGAGCTGCGCGGTGCCATGGGGCGGGACAGGGGCCGACCCAGTCTGGCCCCTGGGGCCCTCGCTAGATTGCGGAACGGGCCTCCGGTCGCCCGCGCCGAGGTCGCCCCCACCGACAATGCGTCACCATCCCATTTCCCCGGTTACGGAACCGCTGCAGTACCGGGCCATCGGCGTGGTCCGTGGTCGCTACGTGCCCTCCGATCCCGAGCAGTTCACCCGCGGGGAGATCCGAACCGAGGAGGGCAGCTCGATTGAGGCCGTCCTGCTGGGTCGGGTGCTGAGCCTGGTGCGGCGCCATCTGGACCTCGAGCGGCCCCATCTGTGGGTGGCCTACCCCCGCTGCCGGGAGGCGGGCAGCCTGCACCTGCAGCTGGTGGGGGTGTGGGAACCCAGCACCCTGACCTCCGCTCCCTCCTCCGAGGCCGACGGCCCGTCCCCGGACGAGCCGTCGGCCCCTGCTGCAACCCCTGCCGCCCAGGACAGCTGTCCTGACGACGACAGCCTTCCCGAAGGCGATGACTACTTTTCCGTGCGGGGGGAGCTGATCTACACCAGGCCCGAGAGCGGCGATCTGGTGGTCAAGGTGCGCCAGCTGCCCCGCCCCGACGGCAGCCGCCCCCAGCCGTTCAAGCTCCAGCTCCGGGGTGAGGTCCCCCTGGAGCATCTCCGCCATTTCGTCTCGCTGGATCTGCGCCGCCAGGGGCAAGCCCTGCAGCTCGAGCGCTACGAGGTGATCGCTCCGGTGGCCCAGCGGGGCAATCGCGGTGGCAAGGGCCGGGGCGAGCGGGGAGGGGGACGGACCGCCTCCGGCGGGGGAGGTCGGCGGGGGCCCGCCCCGGGGGGGCACCGCACCGTGGCCAGCCCCCCGTCGCGCTGAGATGGCAGTCCCCTCCGAGGCGGGAGACGGCTCCTCGATCGCCCGCTCCGCCGGTCTGGCGGTGGGTGGGGTCACGCTCCTGGCGGTGCTGGGACCCCTGCTCGGTCTGTCCCCCTGGGCGATCACCCTGGCGGCCGGTGGACTCCTGGCCGCCCTCACGCTGGATGCGGCCCGCTTCGGCGGTCGCGGCGGCCATCTGATCGCCGAAACCCTCCCGGGCGGAGACGGTCGCCTGCGCCGGATCGCCATCCATGAAGCCGGCCACGCCCTGATCGCCGATCGGGAGACCCTGGAGGTGAAGCGGGTGCTGGTGGGCAGCCTCGCCTGCCTGCGGGCGGGCCTGGCGGCGAGTGGCAGCACCGAATTCGAGCCGCCGGCCCACGCCAAACTGCCGGCCGAGGACCTGCGCCGCTGGAGCCGCGTGCTCCAGGCGGGCATGGTGGCTGAAGTGCTGCTCTATGGCCGCTCCCGGGGAGGCGCCGACGACCGGGCCCTGCTGGGTCGCCTCTGGGGTCTCTCCGGCTTCGATGTCGCCACGGCCCAGCGCGAGCAGCGGCGGGCAAGGCGGGAGGTGGACCAGGTGCTCCGCCGCGAGCGCCAGGCCCTGGAGATCCGCGCCGAAGCTCTGGTGCAGGCCGCGCCCCGGCTGCTGCGTCCGATGGCCTGATCCGCGTGGTGCTGGCCTTCCTGGATTGCCCCACCGGCGTGGCCGGCGACATGCTTCTGGCCGCCCTGTTCGACCTCGGTCTGCCCCGGGCGGCGGTGCTGGAGCCCCTGGCCAGGCTGGGCCTGGGCAGGGCGGTGGAGCTGCGCCTCGAGCAGGGCCGCAGCGGAGGGCTGCGCGGCTGCCGACTGAGCGTGGTGCCCGAGGAGCCCCAGACCTCCCATCGCCTCTGGCGGGAGTTGCGCGGCACCCTGGCCGGCAGTGCCCTCGCCCCGCCCCTGCGGGAGCGGGTCCTGGAGGTCTTCACCCTGCTGGCGGAGGCCGAGGGGGCCGTTCACGGCCATCCACCCGAGCAGGTCCACTTCCACGAGGTGGGGGCGGTGGATGCCCTGGTGGATGTGGTGGGGTGCTGCGCTGGCCTGCTCCATTTCGCGGTGGACCGGCTGGAGTGCGCACCACCCCCGGCGGGCCATGGCACGGTGCGCAGCGCCCATGGCCGGCTGCCTCTGCCGGCCCCGGCGGTGCTGGAGCTGGCCCGGCGCCGGGGGATTCCCCTGGCCAGCAGCGAGGGGTTCCCCGCGGCGGAGCTCACCACGCCCACGGGCATGGCCCTGCTGGCCTGCTGGGCGGATCGCTTCGGCCCCGCCCCCAGCCTGGTCCCCACCCGAGTGGGGATCGGCCTCGGCCATCGGCCGCTCGATCGCCCCAACCTGCTGCGCCTGTGGCTGGGATCGGCGCCGGCGGCGGCCCCGCTCTCCGGGACGTCGCCGGCGAAGACGCCGATCCTGGAAACAGTGCTGCAGCAGCAGGCCCAGATCGACGACGCCAGCGCCGAGGATCTCGCCGTTCTGGTGGAGGAGCTGCGCCGGGCCGGGGCTCACGATGTCTTCACCACGCCCGTGCAGATGAAGAAGGGCCGCTCCGGCCTGCTGATCACCGTGATCGCTAGCCCGGAGCTGGCGGAGGAGCTGCGGGGGGTCTGGTGGCGCTGGGGCACGAGTCTGGGGGTGCGGGAGCAGCACCAGCAGCGCTGGGTCCTGCCGCGCCGCAGTTTTACCCTGCCCACCGCCCTGGGCCCGGTGCGGGTCAAGGGGGCCGTTCGACCCGATGGCCAGTGCCGCTTCAAGCCGGAACATGAGGATCTGGCGGCCCTGGCCCAGCGCCACGGCCTGGGCCTGGAGGAGCTCCGGCAGGCGGTGCGTCTGGCCCTGGCGGAGCACAATGCGGCGGCCCCTTCCGACGGGAGCTGATGCCGAGCCCTCCCCGCCTCCTCTCCCGCCTGCTCGCCCCCCCGCTGGCCGGCCTCCGACGCCTCGCCACCTGGCTTCAGGGGAGGCGACTCCCCCGCCCGCCCGGCGGGGCTCGCCTCTGGGTGACCCTGCTCAGTCTCGGCTTTCTGCTGGCGGCGCTGCGGGGCAATGCCCAGCAACTGCTGGCCCAGCGCCTCGATTCCCAGGGCTGGCTCTGGCTCCTGATCGGAGTGGGTGTAAGCCTGCTCAGCCTGGCGATCAACGGTGTGGCCTGGGCCGCCGGCCTGCGCTGGCTGGGGCAGAGGCCGCGCTGGGGAGCGGCTGTGCGGGTCTACCTGCACACCAATCTGCTTAAGTACCTCCCCGGAGGGATCTGGCACCTCGCCGCCCGGGTCCGGCTGTTGCGACGGGGTGATCCTCCCTCCGGCTCCGATGCCGTCGGCCGCTCCGATCCGGGCCCCCTGGCCGCACCACTGCCGCTCGAGCTGGCCCTGGCGGCCACGCTGCTCGACCCTCTGCTGGCGGCCTGCGCCGCCCTGGGCCTGGTGCCGGCCGGAGGCTGGCAGAACGGCCTTGCGCTGCTGGGTCCCCTGTCCCTGCTGCTGCCGGTGCCCCGCTGGTTCCAGCCCCTGCTGCGCCGCCTCGAGCGGCAACGGGTCCGGCGGATGGGGCTGCAGGAGGATCCGGAGGCCACGGCCGGGGGATCTCCCTTCACCCTGCCGGGCTATCCGCTGCTGCCCATGCTGGCTCAGCTGGTCTTCGTGCTGGTCCGCTTCGCCGGGTTCGCCTGCTGTGTGCTGGCCTTCGACCAGCAGCTGTCCCTGGGCTGGCCCACCTGGCTGGCGGGCTTCGCCCTGGCCTGGACCGTCGGGCTGGTGGTGCCCGGGGCCCCCGGCGGCCTCGGGGTCTTCGAAGCGGTGCTGCTGCTCCGGCTGGGCACCCAGGTGGCCGAGGCCCCCCTGCTGGCGGTTGCACTGAGTTACCGGATCGTGGTGAGCCTGGCCGATCTGATCGCCGCCCTCACGGCCCGGCTGGATGGGCGGCTGCAGCCGATCACCGCTGCGGCCGCTCCGGTCCGATCGCCCTGAGATGGGCAGTCCCGTTCGCAACTGTTCTTTGTATTGAGAAGCTCCGCCTAGGATGGGGAGATCCTGTCCATCGGTTCCGACTCCGTTGGCCCCTTCCTCCCCCTCCCTGCCCGTGCCGGCGGCCGATCTGCGCCACAGCCTGCATGGCCGCGGGCAGCGCCTGACGCCCCAGCGTCAGCGGGTGCTGGAGCTGTTCAAGCGCATCGGGGAAGGCACCCATCTCAGCGCCGAGGACGTGCATCAGCGGCTGCTGCGGTCCGAGGAGCGGGTGTCGCTCGCCACCGTCTACCGCACCCTCCGGCTGCTCAGTTCGATGGAGTGGCTGCGGGAACTGGAGCTGCCCGAGGGGGGGCGGCGCTTCGAACTGGCCAGCGACGCCCATCGGGATCACCACCACCTGGTCTGTGTCGGCTGCGGACGCACGGAGGAATTCGAGAGCGCCGTGGTGCTTGCGGCCGGTCAGGAGGCGGCCGGTGCCCAGGGTTTCCGGCTGCTGGAGTGCGTGCTCAACGTGCGGGCTCTGTGTCCCCGTTGCGCGGCCGGCGAACCCGTCTGATCGGTCCGCCGGGGTGCTCGGGCGCGGCCAGACCCAGCTGCTGATCGGCCCAGTGGGCACTCAGGGCGGCCAGCAGGCTGTCGCGATCACCGTGGAGTCGGAGCATGGCTGGAAGAACGGGGAGAGCGATTCCAGCCTGGGGGATCCGTGGAGCCGCACCGGCCCTCAGGGCACCGGGGAAGGCGACCGAAGGCACACCGGGGGGATCGCGAGGGCACGGGGCGATGGGGCGGGTTTCAACTGCCCTTCTTCTTGAGAACCTGTTGCAAAAAGGGCGCCACACAGTTTAGATTGCGAGTCATTCGCAACAGCCCCCTCTCCGTGAGCTTCCGATTCCTGCCCGATCAGCCGCTCGCCACCGTGCGCATGCCCGCCGGCCAGACCGTGCTGCTCGATCCCGCCCTGCGCCCCTCCGGCTGTTGCATCGAAGTGCTCGAGGGCGTGGCCCGCGTCTACTGCCCCTGCGAGGAGACCGAGGGGATGACCCTCGCCTTCCTCCAGCCCGGGGATCAGCTCCGCACCGATCGCCTCTGCAGCGAGGGCGTCTGCGTCGAGGCGCTCACGCCGCTCTCGTTCCGCAGCGACGCCGATCCGATCGGGGAAGGCGGTTTCGATCCGGTCAACGAGTGGACCCTGCAGCTGCTGCGCATCCGCCACCTGGGCAGTGCCGAGCAACGGCTGCACGCCCTGCTCGGCCTGCTGGTGCGTCGGCTCGGTCGCCGCTGTGGACCCTGGTGCGATCTTCCCTTCCGCCTCACCCATGAACGCATCGGTGAACTGATCGGCACCACCCGGGTCACCACCACCCGGCTGATCTCCCGGATCCGCCAGGCCCAGCTGCTGGAGGCCCCCACCGGCGAGCCGGGGCTGCGTCTCGCCCCCGCCCTGGTGGAGTCCGCCCCCCTGACGGCGGCCTGAACCGATCCGTCAGGCTGGGCTGGCCCATCTCGCCGCGCTCCGATGGTTGCGATCCTGCCAGCCGAGCCGCCCCCCCGCCTTGTCTCCGCGACTCCTCGGGCCCCTGCTCCAGCCGCCTGGCCGCTCCCCTGTCCCGCTTCCGCCGGTTGGGAGCTGATCGCCACGGCCCGGCTGCCGCGATCGGACTCCGACGGCCTTCCCCTGGGCGGATTCTCCGCGGCGGCGGTCGATCCCGTCGATCATCGCCTCTGGCTGCTCAGTGACTCCGGCGAGCCCTTCCTGGTGCCGGTGGAGGGGCTGGAGGCGCTGGGCATCCGACCGCTGAGGCTCGGAATCCGCCTCGCCCTGCGTGACCCCTCCGGCCAGCCTTTCCCCCACCCCCTCGATGGGGAAGGTCTGGTATTGAGCGGGGAGGATCTCTGGATCGTCAGTGAGGGTCGCCGCAGCACCGAGCGCCCTCCCCAGCTGCTGCGCTTCGATCGCGCCCAGGGTCGGCTGCGCCAGGCCATCCCCCTGCCGGAGCCGTGGCAGGCCCGACCGGGCCGCGGGCTCGGCGCCAACCAGGGGCCCGAGGCGCTGGCCCTGCTGCCCGAGGCCTGGACGGGCGGCTCCCTGTCCCTGCTGATGGCGGCGGAACGTCCCCTGCTCCAGGACCCCGCCGGACAGGTGCGGTTGCTGGGCTATGGCCCGCTGGCCGCGGCGCTTCCGCCCATTGCTCCGCCGGACCGGCCCGCCGGGGGCGTCGCCGGATTCACGGCGCTCGGGTCCTTTGACCTCCCCCTGGAGGGCCCCGCCTGGGGACTCACCGAGGTGATGCCGCTGCCCCGGGCGGGCGGCCTGCTGGGACTGATCCGAGGATTCGAACCCCCGGAGCGCTGGTGGTCCCGCCTGGTCCTGTTGCCGCGGCCGGCCGCCGGTGTGTCCGGCCGGCCGCTGCGCAGCTGGGATCTGCTGGCCGAGGGACTTCCGGCCGACAACTGGGAAGGACTGGCCCCCGGCCCTCCCCTGGGTGATGGGCGTCCCTCGGTGCTGCTGGTCAGTGACGACAACTTCAGCCCGCGGCAGACCAGCCTCATCGCCCGCCTGGCCCCGCGCCGGCTGGCACCCTGCCCCTGAAGGCCCCGCTCAATCCCGTCCGTCCAGACTGGGGATCAGGGCCAGGGAGGCCAGCATCCCCAGCAGCATGATCATCAGGGCCGGGGCCATGGCGGCCCCGACCCTCTCGTCGCTGGCGTACTGGAACACCCGCACCGCCAGCGTGTCGAAGTCGAAGGGCCGCAGCGAGAGGGTGAGGGGCAGTTCCTTCACCACATCGACGAACACCAGGAGCGAACCCACCAGCAGGGGCCCCCGCAGCAGGGGCAGGTGCACCCGCCGCAGCACCTGGGTCCAGCTGCAGCCCAGGCTGGTGGCGGATTCGTCGATGCTGGGGGGAAGGCGCTCCAGGCCGGCGTCCAACCCCTGCTTCGACACGGCCATGAAGCGAACGCCGTAGCCCCAGACCAGCAGCAGCAGGGGACCGAGGGCCAGGGGACCCCCCAGGACCATCAGCCCGAGGGCCAGCACGCTGCCGGGGATGGCGTAGCCCATGCCAGCCAGGAAACTCAGCTGCCGCACCACCAGCTGGGGGCTCCAGCGCCGGATGATCGCCAGCAGCAGGGCGGCGGCCGCGGTGATCGCGGTGGCGGCCAGGGCCAGGGCGAGGCTGCGGACGGCCAGGGGGAGCAGATCCTCGAGCGGTTCGGCCAGCAGATTGCGCCAGCCTCCACTGATCCACAGCAGGGGGATCGCCAGGGTGAGCAGGGGGGGCAGGGCGGTGACCAGCTGGGCCAGCAGGGCGCGCCACCCCCGCAGCACGTAGGCGTGGGCCTCGCCGCGGCCCTGGTTGCCCAGGCTCCAGCGACGGCTGCGCCGCCGCAGGGCCCGTTCGGCTCCCACCAGCAGCACCACGATCGCCAGGGCGATCAGGGAGAGCAGCGCCGCCCCCTGGGGGTCACCATCCACCTGCCAGCGATCGAGGATGCCCGCCGAGAGGCTCGGCACCCCCAGCAGACGCACGGCGCCGAGTTCATTGACGACTTCCATGGCGCTGAGGGCCACACCGGCCCCGATCGCCGGCAGGGCGATCGGCAGGGCGACCCGGCGGAAGCTCTGCCAGGGGCCCACCCCCAGGCTGCGGCTGGCTTCGAGCAGGTGGCGCCCGGTGATCGAAAAGCTTTCGGTGCTCAGCAGGAACACATAGGTGTAGTTCGCCAGGGTCAGCAGCAGCACGGCCCAGCCCAGGCCGTACACACGCAGACCGTGCAGGCTGCCCCAGTCGATCAGGCTGGCGGCCAGCAGATAGGCCGGAAAGGCCAGGGGGATCAGCTGGGCGATGCGCAGCAGTCGCCGGCCGGGGAAGCGGCAGGCGGCCGTGAGCCAGCCGGTGGCGGTGCCGAGCACGGCCCCGGCCACGCCTTCCCCGATCACCAGTTGCAGGGTGCCCCGGATCTGGTCGGCGCCATCGAAGCCGAGCCCGGTGGAGGTGGCGGCCCCGCTGACGATCGCCTCGCGCACCAGGGCCAGCAGGGGCAGCAGGGCCAGCAGGCTGATCGCTGCCACGATCGCCACGAGGGCCGGCCGACCTGACGGGGTGGCGCCCGTGGGGGTGGGGAGAGGAACGGGGGGAGCGAACAGGGTCATGTCAGCTGGAGACGCGGGGCTGGGGAGGATGGGCTCCCTTACTTCCAACCCCCCGCTGCCATCAGTTCGGTGGCCTCCTTGTTGTTGCGGGCCAGCTGATCGGCGGAGACCGGCGAGGCGTTGAAGCCGCCCCAGAGGTTAAGGATCGGATTGTCGCCGAAGCCGGTGAGGGGATATTCGTTGTTAGCCGCGGCGTAGCCCTTGCCGGAGGTGGGGGCCGCCAGGAATTCGATCAGGCGGGTGGCGGCTTCGGGGTTCTTCGCGCTGCGGGTGACCCCGGCGGCGGTGATGTTCACGTGGGTGGGATCGGGGAACACCACCGTGATGGCGGCCGCGGCCGCCCGGTCTTCGGGGCTGGCGTCGCTCGAGAGCATGCGGGCCAGGTAGTACTGGTTGGCCACCGTGACCCCGCAGGATCCCTGGCCCAGGGCCCGCAGCATCGGTGTGTCGCTGGTGAAGAACGGCTGGGTCACGTTCGCCACCATCCCCTCAATCCACTGCTCGGTGTCGGCAGCCCCCTGCTGGGCCAGGATGTCGGATACCAGCGACTGGTTGTACACGCTGGCGCGATTGCGCAGGCAGAGCTTGCCCTTGAGGGCGGGATCACTGAGGTCGCCGTACTGGAGCACCTGATCGGGGTTGACCACGGCCGAGTTCACCATGATGGGCCGAGCTCGCCGGGTCAGGGCGAACCAGTTGCCGCTCGGATCGCGCAGGCTGGAGGGCACGTCACGCTCGAGGGCCTCCGAGCGGATCGGACGGAACAGATCCGCTTCTCCGGCCCTCTGGAGGCGGGCGGCATCCACGAGCACGAGCACGTCGGCCGGGCTGCTGTCGCCCTCGTTCTCCAGTCGCACGATCAGTTCGTCATCCTTGCCCTCCAGCAGATTCACCTGGATTCCGGTCTGGGCGGTGAAGGCCTTGTAGAGCTCCTTGTCGGTGTTGTAGTGCCGCCCGGAGTAGATGTTCACCTCCTGGGGTCGGGGACGGTTGAACAGGGTGAAGGCCGCGATTCCCACGGCCGCTACGGCCACCACGGCTACGGCGGTGAAGCGGTTGCGAAGGGTCGACATCAGGGCAGGGCGTCAGGGGTGAATCGGAACCAGGGGAGCGATCGGTCTGGTCAGGGAGAGGACGGTCCATGGCCAGGTGACGGGGGTACGCCCTCCAGAAGATCCGATCGCCGGAACGGTTCGGATCGCGATCCAGTCCGTGGGGATCAACGTGGATATCGACCTGATCTTCAGAGCAGCCTTGCGGAGGCCCTCCTGTCCCGTGGCCGAACCTACGGGGCTCCCTGGGCCAGGCCAGGACACAAATGGTGCACTGGGTTGTGCCATTGGTCACTCCTGCGGGTTCACCGCCGCCGCCGGGGCCGGCGGCGCGGATCTGGCCGGTAGGGTCGCAACCGGGACCGTCTGGCTCCGCCCGTCCGGCCCTCCGATCTTGTTCGGCGGCCCCCAGATGCCATGACCTGCTCCACCGTCCCGTCCCAGCAGTTCGAGGCCGCCCGGCGGCCCCTCGCTGGGGTGCGGTTGCAGAATCTCTGGCACCGTTATCCGTGTCGCGGTGCCGGCTCGCCCGAGGCCTGGACGCTTCAGGCGATCGATCTGGAGCTCGCCGAGGGGGAGCTGGTCGGGCTGCTGGGACCCTCCGGTTGCGGCAAGACCACCCTGCTGCGGCTGATCGCGGGCTTCGAGCGGCCGGAGCGAGGCAGCGTCTCGATTGATGGGCAGTCGGTGGCCGGTGGAGACCGCTGGCTCGAGCCCGAGCGTCGCGGCGTGGGCATGGTCTTTCAGGACCACGCCCTCTTCCCCCACCTCGACGCGTGGGCCAATGCCTGCTTCGGGATGCGCCGCCGCCACGACCGGGAGCGGGCCCGATGGTTGCTCTCGCTGCTGGGCCTGGGGGGGTTGGAGTGCCGATATCCCCATGAGCTCTCCGGGGGCCAGCGCCAGCGGCTGGCCCTGGCCCGCGCCCTGGCGCCGGACCCGTCGGTGCTGTTGCTCGATGAGCCCTTCTCGAATCTGGATGTGGAGGTGCGCCACCGCTTGCGCTCGGAATTGCCGGAGGTGCTGGACCGTTGCGGAACGAGCTGTCTGATCGTGACCCACGACCCCGAGGAAGCCCTGGCGATCTGTGATCGGGTGGGGGTGCTGCAGGAGGGCCGTCTGCATCAGTGCTGCAGCCCCCGCGACCTGGTGGAGGAGCCGGCCTCGGCCTTTGTGGGACGGTTCGTGCTGCAGGCCAACCTGGTGCCGGCCCGCTGGGATGGCCAGCTCCTGGCCACGCCACTGGGCCCCCTGCCCTGCCAGGACCCGCGGGCTGCGATCGGCAGGGCCACGCCGGGTGCGGACTTCGAGCTGATGGTGGCCGTTGATGGATTGTCCCTGGTGCCCGACAGGGCCGGGCCCGCCGTCGTCCGTGGACGGGAGTTCCTGGGCAACGGCTGGCTGTATCGGGTCGATTGCGCGGGGCTGCATCTCCGCTTGCGCTTGCCGCTTGAGGTGGATCTACCCGGTGGAGTGCGCGGCGTTCTGGGGTTTCGCCCCGAGGCGCGCTGGCGCTTGTTCCCTGCCGACTCCTCTTTCTCCCCCTCCCCAAGCCCCACGATCTGAGGGCCGCAACCCAGGCAAGAAAAACCTCCCCGGCTCATCGAGAGGGGAGGTGGTTGCTTTCCTCGTTCACTCTGCCGGGCTGGGACGAAAGCCCCTGTTGGATCGGGCTCACTCCGGGGTCGCCGATGTTGCCCGAGGCGGGGACGGCCGGAGCGGTGGGGCACCGAGGGACCTCGGCAGGGGACTCAGCGGTCGGGAAGGATCTGCCCGTCCACCCGCATCCAGAGGGTCTTGAAGGCGTTGGTCTCCATCAGCATCTCCAGGTGTTCGCTGGTCAGGGACCGGGCATCGTCCAGGTCCCGGCGGAGGGAGAGAACCGAAAGCCGATCCATGCACCAGTCCCTGAGCCGGGTGAGCTCCAGGCTTCGATCCAGAGGACGGCCCCGACCGGCCGCATCCCTGGAGTCGCCGTGGGGGGAGTGCGTCATGGGCAGAATCCCTGGTGATCCCGCTGATGCTGACGGGACTCCCCACCGGGGCCTGGATCATCGTTGACAGCCGGGCGTCACAACCATCACCCGGGGGCAGCCATCGGTGCCGATCGGGGGGCTCAGCGGGCGGAACGGCCGCTGCGGACCGGAAGCAGAACGGGTTGCATCAACCCGCCCCCGCCGTTGTCGTCATCGGAGCCGGCGGCGATCCAGAAGGCCAGACCGAACAGGGCCAGAACGCTGGTGAACAGGAGCAACTCGAGCATCCGACCAGGCGCGAAGTCCGACCAGGCTAGTCGGAACCGCTGGCGTGATGGTGTTCGATACTGCGGACCCCGCGACGGATCAGGCCCCAGCGCCTGCGGCCAGCAGCCCGATCGGAGCCAGGGCGAGCACGGCGCCCGCCAGGCTGAGCAGCACCGCCAGTCGGAGGGTCCAGACGGGGCTCAGGCGCCGCAGGGTCAGGACGGTCACCCCCACCACCAGTGCGGAGCTGAGCAGGGCGCCCAGCCACCAGCTGGCGGCCCCACTCGCTTCCTGGCCGTGCAACAGCCCGTGGACGGCCACCGAGCCCGCCACCAGAGCTCCGGAGAGGGGCAGCCAGGAGGTGGATTCACCTGGTCGACGGCGCAGGACCAGCAGGCCCAGCGCGGAGACCGCCAGGGCCGCCCCCAGTTCCAGCCACGGCAGCTGGATGCCGTTCACCCCGATCAGGGCCCCGAGGACGGCCCCGGCCAGGGCGAAGAGCAGCAGGCGGAGATGGATGAAGGAGGCCGCTGCCCCGACCCCCACGAGCAGCAGCAGATGGTCGAGGCCCAGCAGGGGGTGGCCGAAGCCCGCTCCCAGCCCCCCTCCGCCCAGGCTGTGGGCGCCGGCTGGGAGGGCTCCGAGCAGGCTGAGTCCGAAGCCGGCGGCTGAGGCGAGTAGGAGCTGGCGGATGGGGGACGACGGGGAGGATGCGGGCATCGGAAGCGATTCGAGCCGGAGGTGAACGGAGGGGGTGACACCGGCACCGCGCTCCATCGGGAGTCTGCTCCACGGCAGCAGGTGCGCGCAACCGACGGGATGCCCCGCTGCCCCCCTGCAGGGATGGCCGGCGGGTGTCGCATCGATGCCAGGGGAGGGTATCAATCCCGATCTGCCGATGTTCATCTTGGAGAGGCGATCGTGCTGCAAAAAGTAGTGGAATTAGACTGGCCAATGCTGTCCAAGCATTAGTTAATGTCGTCTCAACCTTCCCTGGGATTTGGCCTGCGGGCGCCGGGGCGCGTCTTGGCTTGAGCATTGGATTCGGCCTGGGGCTGGCTCTCTCGAGCTTCACCCCCGCCCCGCCCCCCCCTCACAAGCCAACGCCTCATTTCAGGACAAGCTCGATCTCTAGAGTCTGCTGTCCGCATTGAGGCAAGCCGGTCACGTCATCGATGTCCGTCACACCCAGGCCACCAAGGACTACGCCGATCAGGCTGATCCAGCCATGGGCCTGGCGGATTGCAACACCCAACGGAAGCTCAGCGATCTCGGAATTGCGCAAGCCAATCAGATTGGACAGGCCATTACCCGGCTGGGCATTCCGGTGGGGCCAAGGATCACCAGTCAATACTGCCGGGCCTGGCAGATCACCGAGCTGGCCTTCGGCCGCTATCAGCAATCAGATCAACTGAATGTTCTGCCCTTTGAAACCGACACGGATGCCGAGGTTGCGCCGATGAAGAGTGCTGAGATGCCGTTGCCCACGGCTTGACCCCCAGCTGGCCAGGGCGGATTCACTCTGCAGGGCTCAGGCTGGAGTCACTTCCAGCCGTTCTTTTCCATCAGCCCCACCGCCGCCCGGCTTTTCAGGCCCAGCTGTTCGGCGGACACCCCATCGGCGCGGAAAGTGCCAAGGGATCGCAGGGTGGCGTTATCCCCATAGCCCCTGAGGGGATATTCGAAGTTGGCTTCTGCATAGCCACGACCACCGGTTGGGGAGGCGAGAAATTCCAGTAGCTTCAAGGCTGCTGCTGGATTCTTCGAGGCGGTGGTGACCCCTCCTCCACTGATGTTGACGTGGGATGGATTGGGGAACACCACCTTGAGGCGCTGGGCCAGGGTCTTGTCGGCCGCGCCGCTCTCGCCCGAGAGCATCCGTCCCACGTAATAGGTGTTGACCACTCCCACTCCGCAGCTTCCGTTTGCGACAGCCCGGGCCAGGGGGGTATCGGAGCTGAAGAACGGTTGAGTCACGTTGGCGACCATGCCCCGGATCCAGTTGCGGGTGGCCGCATCGCCGCGCAGGATCATCTGATCGGCCACCAGCGACTGGTTGTAGGGACTCTGCCGGTTGCGCAGGCAGAGCTGTCCCTTCAGGGCCGGCTTGGCGAGGTCCGCGTAGGTGCGGATGGTGGCCGGATTCACCTTGTTCGGATTCACCACCACCATGCGCACACGGCGGGTCAGGCCGTACCAGCGGCCTTTCGAGTCCCGCAGGTTGGTGGGCACATCGCGGTTGAGGGAGGCGGAACTGGTGGGCCGGAACAGGCCCAGATCGGTGGCCCGATCGAGCCGGGCGGCATCCACGAGAACCAGCACATCGGCGTCGCTGCGGCTGCCTTCGTTGCGCAGTCGCTCGATCAGGGCGTCGTCCTTGCCTTCCAGCAATCGGACCTTGATGCCGGTTTTGGCGGTGAACTGGGCGTAGAGCGCTTTGTCGGTGTTGTAGTGGCGGCCGGAATAGACCCCGATCTCCACGCCTTTCGACGCTTGAGCGAGTTGGGTCTGGTCTCCCCGGGCAAGGGCGGTGTTGCCGCTGGTGAGAGTCAGGGTGAGGACACCGAGCAGGCCGGCGCCGGCCTGCTGAAGCGAACGGGAACAGATGGGCTGGATCAAGGATTTCGGCGTGGTCGAACGCCTGTAGGACCCGTGGAAACTAGGGATGGACTGCAGCCGTCCCGGATCGAATCGCACAGGGCCGGGTCACCATGGTTACCGGGATCATGGTCATCGAGTACATCCATCCGTCACTCAGGCAAACCCCTGGCCGGACCCCTTGGCCACACAGGCCTGGAGCTGGCGACGCAGGCGGTCGTGATCGAGATCCTTGCCGATCAGCACGAGCTGAGTCTTGCGCTCCCCCGGCCAGTCGCTGTCGTCGATCGAGAAGCGCTTGCCGGCGAGGTGAAACACATGGCGCCGTTCGCTCTCCTTGAACCAGAGGATGCCTTTGGCGCGGAAGACGCCGGTCGGAAGCTGGTTGTCGAGGAAGTTCTGGAATTTGCGCAGGGACAAGGGACTCTCGGCCGCAAACGACAGCGACGTGAATCCTTCGATGGCGAGATGGTCGGCTGACGGGTTGCCGGACGCCGGAGTGTGATCGTGCCCATGGGAGTGGCCGTGCCCGTGAGCGTGGTCGCCACCGTGCTCGCAGTGGCCGTGTTCGTGGTCGCAGCTGCCGTGGTCCAAGGCGGGTACGTGGGCGTGGGCCTGGGCCTGGGCCTCACCGCTCACCATCCGGTCAGATTCAAACAGCCCCACGCTCAGCAGCAGCGGCAGCGCCACCTCACCCTTCACCGATCGCAGGATGCGGGCATCCGGTTTGAGCGTGCGCAGCACCTCCTCCACCTGCTCGAGCTGGGGGGCAGGCACCAGATCGCACTTGTTGAGCATCAGGATGTCGCCGTAGATCACCTGGGCCCGTCCCACTTCGCTCTCGAGGGAGCTGGCCTCGAAATTTTCGGCGTCGATCAAGGTGATGATCGAATCCAGACGGGTGCTGTCGCGCAGCTCACTGCCCAGGAAGGTCATGGCCACCGGCAGCGGATCGGCCAGGCCCGTGGTTTCCACGACCAGGTAATCCACGGGCTCGGGGCGCTCCAGGATGCGCTCCACAGCTTCGAGCAGCTCGCCGTTGATGGAGCAGCAGATGCAACCGTTGCTCAGCTCCACCATGTCTTCGCCGGTGGAGATGATCAGATCGTTGTCGATGCCGATTTCGCCGAATTCGTTGACCAGAACGGCTGTCTTCAGACCGACCTGATTGCTGAGGATGTGGTTGAGCAGAGTGGTCTTGCCGGCGCCCAGGAAACCGGTGAGGATGGTCACCGGCAGGCTGGCCGTGGCCTGGTCAGGGGCTGGGGACGGTTGGGTTGCGGTGCTGATCATGGGGGAGGGATGCCGCCGGAGGCCATCGCCACCGGGCGAGGGGCTGGTTCAACAGTCTGACGCCTGGTTCCTCAGGGCATCGGCTCAGAACTGGAAGGTGGTCTTCACGAGCCCTCCCAGCTGGCTGAAGCTCTGCCCTGGGGGTGTGTCCTGCCCCAGGGGCCGGCTCAGATAGAACAACGCCGGTGTCACGGAAATGTTGTCCGTGACCTGGAACTTGTACCACCACTCCCAGACGTAGTTCCCATCATTGGGAGAGTCGTTTCCTTGCAGGGCTGTGGCGAAGACCGGCTGACCCACCGCCATGCCAAGGGCGTTGCCCTTGACGAACAGATCACTCCACTGGAGTCCCACCATCCACGACTGGCTGGTGCTGACGCGGCCATCCGTCTGGCTGTTGTCGGTGCTGGTGCTGTTGAGGCCCCAGCCGGCGCTGATCGAGGGAAGCCAACCCGATTCCTTCGGTTGCCAGTAGCCGCTGAGGCCAAAAGCGTTGGTGCGGCTGGCGGGATCGGAGAAGGCGGTGGCGGAGAGTGGTGTGGCGCCGGGGACCTCCACACCGCTCTGCAAATAGGAATAGATGGCCGCCAGGGCCCACTGATCGCTGGCGTAACCAATCTGCACGGTGCCGGTGCCGGCGGAGGCTCTGGTGCCGAGGCCGCCCTCGTTTGGATTCCCCACGCTGCCGTTGGCGGCCACATAGTTGGCGCTGATGCTGAGGCCATTGGCCTGCCACCAGAGGCCTCCACCGGGTCCGAGGTTCTTGTTGTAGGCCGCAGGCGCCCCATTGAGGGTGAGCACGTTGAGGACCGTGTCCGCCGGGTAGACGCTGGGCCAGAGGGCGAGCATGTCTTCCTGTCCCACCCGTCCACCGACCGTGGCTGTGAACCCAGCGCCGATCGGAACCTGGTAATAGAGCTTGTCGATGCCGAGTGAATCGGGGCCGGACCCTTCCTGGAACGCGATCTCCAGGCTGGAGAGGCCGCCGGTGGGTCCGGCCCCGCCGAAGGCGGAGTCGCCGAAGTTGCCCGCCCGCAGGATCGTGCGCAGCAGGTCCTTGCCCGTGAAGCTGGTGTCGAGGGTCAGTTGGAGGTCGTAGGAGAAGGTGGTGGCCCCCACCTCGGCGCGGGCGGCGTCCCGCTGGAGCGCCGCACTGCCATGGAACGCATTGGCTCCCACCACGAAGGTGGCCAGGCCGCTGAGGGTGGTGGTGGTGGAGAACTGGGTGGCCTCCAGCTCACCCACCTTGGCTTCGAGGTTGTCGACCCGGCCCCGCAGGATGGCGAGTTCCTTCTCGAATTCCTTGAGCAGGCGGCGCAGCTCGTCGGTCACTTCGGTGATCCGGTCGAGGCAGGCGTTGAGCAGGGCGGCGGCTTCCCAGCGGCTCAGCGGCTTCTTGCCACGGAAAGTGCCATCGGGGTAGCCGGCGACGCAGCCATAGCGCTCGATCAGGTTCGAAAGCGCCTGGTAGGCCCACTCGGTGGGCTGCACGTCGGAGAACTGGGTGATGCTGGTGACCTGGTCCTGGCCCTCGGCGTCGGTGCTGCTGGCATAGCGGTTGATGCCATCCAGGTTGGGGGCCAAGGGGTCCCCGGCGCCAGGCGCTGGTACGGCCAGGGCGGGACCGATCAGGGCGAGGCTGGCGGGAAGGCTGAGCAGGGACCGGAGGGTGTGCGGCATGGCGCGAAAGGAGACCAATGGGGAAGGGATGGGATCGACGTGCGGTGATGCAGGCCCGGAACCTGGACTGCCGAAGGTGGCCCTCCGTGCCCGGCGTCCGGGGGCCGTGGGTCATTGGATCGCGGCCCAGCGGCGCTCGAGGTTTGCCGCGGCCGCCGTGTCGCAGCTCCCTCCCCAGCCGGTGACGATCGTGCAGGTGTTGCCCGTCAGGGTGGCCACCAGGCTGAGGGGGCCAGAAGGTCCGGCCGCCAGCGCATCGGCGGCCAGGGGCTGGGGAGCGATCGGAACGCCGCTGAGCTCGCTGATGCGCCGCAGGGTCCGCGGCGCTGGCAGCTGCTCGGCGAACAGCTGGGGAACCTGCTCGCGGCGCAGGCGCTCCACCACCTTGCGGAAGGCTTCGGGGCGGAGGGCCTCACTGCTGCTGAAGCCGTCCACCAGGGGCAGTTCGCGCAGTCCGTAGGCCTGGGCCAGGCTGGCGAAGGCCCGGTGGCCGCTGGCCAGGGGTGGCAGAGGAGCCGGCAGGCTGGCGAACTGGGCCCGGTTCCAGCGGTCCACCTGCTCAAGCACCGTCCGCATCGCCTTCGCCCTCTGGCGGATCGGCGCCTGGGTGGCGGGCGCGAGGGCCACGAAGCGATCGGCGATCACGCCGACCATGGCGCCGGCCTGCAGGGGGTTGTGCCAGACATGGGGATCGAGGCCCCCATGGTCATGCCCTTCCTCGTCGTCGTGGCCGTCGCCGTCATGGGCGTGGTCATGGGCGTGGTCATGGGCGGGGGTGGTGGAGTCCTCGTCCGGGGCGGGTTCCCCCAGCGGAACGCTCTGCGGGACCGCCCGCTCCGAGACGGCCATGGTGTCGGGCAGCGACGCCAGGGCCGGGGTGAGCCCATAGCCGCTGATCAGCACGAGCTGGGCAGAGCTGAGCAGGGCCTTCTGACTGGGTTCCAGACGGAAGGAGTGGGGATCGTCGCTCGGGCCCAACAGGCAGTCCACGCGCAGGTCGCCGGCGGCCAGTCGCTGGGCCAGATCGCAGAGAACGCCGTCGGCGGCGACCACGAGCGCGGCCGCGCTCGGGGCGGTGCTCCCGGCGGATCCAGCGGCGGGGTTCGGAGTCCGATCGCAGGCCGCCAGGGCCAGGGCGGCGCCCAGGAGCAGCCCCAGGCTGGTCGGGCGGAGCGGCGAGGGGGAATGCATCAACGGGACTCCATACCGGGGGAGGAGGGTCAGCACGCATCCCCCTGCCAGCTGAAAACGATAACAGTTTTCAATTCAAGCCGGTTCGCAGGGGCAGGCTCCTCGCTCGGTAGCCTCGCACCATCGCCGTGCAGCCCGCCCTTGGCTCTGGAGGTTCACGATCTGAGCGTCCGCCGGGGCGGTGATCTGGCCCTCGTGGGCATCAGCTTCGTGCTGGAGCCGGGAAGCCTCACCGCCCTGGTCGGGCCCAACGGAGCCGGGAAAAGCACCCTGCTTCAGGCGATCGAAGGGCAGCTTCCCCTGGCTGGCGGCGAGGTCCGTCTCAACGGGGAGTGCCTCACGCCCCGACTGGCACGGCGCCAGCTGGCCCTGATGCCCCAGCGGGGCGAGATCGCCTGGCATTTTCCGATCAGTGTGCGTGACCTGGTCGCCCTGGGCCGGCTGGCCGCCGCCCGCCCGGGCTGCTGCGCCGTGGATGCGGCCCTGCAGCGGGTCGGACTGGTGGGGCTGGCGGATCGGCGCCTCGATCAGCTCTCGGGCGGCCAGCAGCAGCGGGCTCTGCTGGCCCGCACCCTCGTGCAGCCGGCCCGGGTGCTGCTGCTCGATGAGCCCTGTGCGGCCATCGATCCCCCCTCCCGCACTGAACTGCTGGGGGTGATGGCCCAGCTTCGGGACGCCGGGTTCACCCTGCTGGTGAGCAGCCACGACTGGGGGCGGGATCTGGACGCCTACGACCGGGTGCTGGTGATCGACCGCCAGCTGCTGGCCGACGGCGCTCCGGCCGAGGTGCGCCGCACCCTGGGCGATCTGCGAGTGGGCAACCATCACTGTGGCTAAGGTCCCGTTGGCAGGCTCAGGGCTGTCAGTGCGAGAGCTGACGTTGGCGGCACCCACTGCAGAGCCCGAAGAACTCCAGGGTGTGGAAGAGCAGCTCGAAGCCCTGCAAGTCCTCGCCGCGGGGCTGGGCCCCATGCATCGGGCAGCGCTCCAGCGTCACGGTGAGGCCGCAACTCACACAGGTGAGGTGATGGGTGTCCCGTTCGGTGGGGGCGTAGAGCGCCTCACCGCTGGGCAGGTGCCGGCAGCGCACCAGGCCCAGCTGCTGCAGGTGGCGCAGGTGCCGGTACACCGTGGCCAGCCCCATCCCTTGACGGCTGTCCCGCAGCTTGGCGTGCAGATCCTGTCCGGACAGTTCCCGGTCACTGCCCTGAAGCACGCTGAACAGGGTTCCCTGTCGTTCGGTGAGGTGTTCCGGCGCAACCTGAGAATTCATGGGCAGTTTGCTTGGAAATCAAGATCAATCTTATGAACACCGGGCCAGTACTTCCGTATCCCTGCTCGTCTCCCGGTCAGAGACTCCGCGGAAAGCCACTGCCATGACTGAACTCTGGTGGACCCTTCCCCTCATCATGGCACTGCTCTCCGGCTGGGTCTGCGCCCTGGCCGGGACCCTGCTGCTGGTGCAGCGGCGGCTGTTTCAGGCGAATCTGATCTCCCATGCCGTGTTGCCCGGCCTGGCCCTGGCCCTGGCCCTGGGTCTCGATCCGGGCCTGGGCGGAGTGATCAGCGGTTTGGCCGGCGCCCTGCTGGCGGAACGGCTCAGCGGTGGGGAGGGTGGCCAACACGACGGGGATGATGCCGTTCTCAACACGGTTCTGGCCGGCTTCCTGGGGCTCGGGGTGCTGCTGATTCCCCTGCTGGGCATCCGGGTGGATCTGGAGGCCGTGCTGTTCGGGGATCTGCTGGCGGCCTCCCCCGTCGATCTGGGGCGCACCCTGTTCGCCCTGGCGGCCTTGCTGGGCCTGCTGGCGCTGCGCTACCGCCAACTCGTCTTTCTGGGGGTGGACACCCTCGGGGCCGCCAGTGCCGGCCTGCCGGTGCGGGCCCTGCGGCTGCTGGTCACGCTAGTCACCGCCTTCACCGTCGTCAGCGCCATGGCGGCGGTGGGCGTCGTGCTCGTGATCGCCCTGATGGGAGCCCCGGCCCTGCTGGCGCTCTCCGGCGCCAGCAGCCTGCGTCAGGCCCTCTGCCGCGCCGCCGCGATCGGCATGACCCTGGCGGGGGCGGGGTTCCTGCTGGCGATCCAGCCGGCAGTCAATCTTCCCCCCGGTCCCCTGATCGGCGTGCTCAGCCTGCTGCTTCTGCCCCTGAGGGCGCTACTCCGCAGGGCCTGATCCCGCCCGTCGCCGCGTCAGCCGGCCTTCAGCCACCTGACCTGCCGCACCGGTCGCTCCAGCAGGGTGAGCTCCAGGCTCTCGGCGTCAATCAGGGCGGGTCGGGCTTCGGGGCGGACGGTGGTTCCAGAGCCCGAGGGTGGCAGGGGCCGGAGCGCCAGCAGGAGCCGGTCACCGGTGGGGTCGTAGTGGAGTCCGGTTCCCGGTTCCAGCTCCCAGCCCTCCAGCGGGCGCCGCTGCAGCACCTGTCCGCGGCGGTCGAGGGTGAGCAGGGTGAGCCTGGGCTGGCCGATCCCATCGATCAGCAGGGCCCAGATCCGCTCGCCGCCCCGGGAACAGGCGCTGGCCACCAGGCCCTCCTCGCCGATCCAGAGGGCCCGGGGGGCCTGGCCGGGTTCCACCAGCTCGAGGGAGCGACGGAAGTCGGGCCAGTGACGCAGCAGCAGGGCGCGGCCGGCCACCGGACAGAAACTGCTCAGATCGCGGCTGCCCGGGAGGATCTGGCGCAGGGGCTCCCGGGGCGGAAGCGAGCGCAGCGAGAGTCCATCCCGTTCGGGCACGATCGCCGCCCCCCCTTGGGGCAGCAGGGAGACGGGCCCGCTCGCCTCCAGATCCAGCTGGCGGCGGCTGCCATCGCGCCTCCAGATCACCAGCGTGTCGGCCTGGGGCGATCGGCTGCCCCCCTGGACCAGCAGATCCCCGGAGCGGTTGGTGCTCAGATGGGCGAAGACCAGCGGTGGAACCGCGAACCGCTCCAGACGCTCCCGCCGCACCTGGCCCAGAGCCTGGGCGCTCCGGCCCAGGTGGCGTCGGTTCAGCTCCACCCGCCATACGTGGTGCATGCCGTCGGCATCCCGGCTCACCAGAGCCACCCCGGAGCCGTCTCCAAGGGGCTCGATCTCGGGGATCGCCGTCCACACCGGCGAGAGCGGCAGCCAGCGGCCGTCCGGCTGGCGCAGCTGGAGCTGCTCACCGGTCGCGACCGGCACCACCGCCACCAGATGAGGACGGGGATCCCAGTGCCAGAGGCCCTGGGGCAGGGCCAGGCCCCGCCGGTCCTGTCCGGCCAGCCGCAGGGCCAGGGGACCGGTGATCCTCTGGCCCGCCTCCGGCAGCAGCAGCAGGGGATTGGACTCCCCCTGGATGCGGAAGGCGAGTGGCGGGCCCAGACCGGAGCCATCCTCCACGCTGAGCCGGTCCATCGGCCGGCTGAAGCGCAGCTTCAGGGCGGCCGGACCCGAACTGGCCGCCGCCTGCTCAAGCTCCAGCAGGCGGGGCGGCCGCCGCACCAGAACCAGGTGCTGCAGCACGGCCAGGGCGAGGCCGACCAGCAGCACCGGACCCAGAATCCGCCAGGGGTCCTTCCGCACCGGCCTGGCTGCCCTCATGGTTCCAGGGGGCGCCGGGGTCTGGGAATCGGCTGGACCCGCCGGGCGTTCACCACGCTCCGGGTCCGGCCGTCCACCGTTTCGGTGCCCATCACCCCCTCGATGGCCAGCCAGCGATCGGCGCTGGGGGTGGGCCCGGAGGCCGGCCAGCGAACCGGCAGGCCGATCGGGATCGCATCCACCAGGCAGCAGCGCACCAGCAGCCGGGCGAGCTGGGGCCGATCGCCCGGCACCGGCAGCACGAACCCGCTGATCCGCACGGGGTCACCGGCATGGAGGCTGGGGTCGGGTTCGCTGCGTAGCAGCCGGACCCAGTCGGTGAGACTCCGCTGGCCGGGTGGTACCACGAAGGTCAGGCCCGGTTCCTCCAGCAGGTTCGGATCCCGGTTGGCGGCCAGATCGGAGAACGACGGCCGTGGCGGCAGCACCAGCACCAGCACGGCCAGGGCGCAGCTGAGGGCCAGGGTCCGCCGCTCGCCCCGGCTGGGGAGGAGGCGCCCCGGGGAGCGGCCCCTGGCGGCGCGCAGGTCCAGCGCCGCCAGCAGCAGCAGCACGCCTCCACTCGCCCAGACGAGGGGATGGAACACCGCCCGCAGCAGCAGATCGAGCCGTCCGCTGATGCCGCTCTGCAGCAGCACGAGACCCCAGAGCGCCAGAGCGAGCGCGCGCACCATCGCGGAGGACAGGACCGACCGCACCCAGCATGCCTGGCTCAGAGCAGCCACAGGTTCACCCACTGGCCGATCAGCAGCACCAGCAATCCCGCTGCCGCTGCGGTGATCAGGATCGCCCGGGGCCTGAGCAGGATCCCGAACAGCCCGATCAGCTTCAGGTCGATCACCGGTCCGAGCAGTAGAAAGGCCAGCACGGCCCCCGGTGTGACCTGGGCGGCGAAGCCGAGCGCCAGGAACGCATCCACGCTTGAGCAGACCGAGACCACCAGGCTGAGCAGCATCAGGCTGAGGATCGAGAGAGTGGGGGCGCCCCCCACGGCCAGCAGCCAGCTGCGGGGCATCACCGTCTGGACCAGGGCCGCAATCGCGCAGCCCATCACCAGCAGCAGGGCCAGGTCGATGAACTCCCCGCTGGCATGGCCCAGCACCTCCCCCAGCGGGGCGCGAGCTGGGGCCGCCGGGGGTGGGGCCAAGGCCGGGCCGGCTGCCAGGGGCGTCCCCGGGCCGGCGCCGATCAGACCGCCCCGTCGCTCCAGCAGAGACACCTGGCTGAGGGGCTGGCTCAGCCGGCGCTCTTCCAGCAGCGCGGCCGTGAGCAGCTCCCCTTCCGGCAGGTGGCGCAGCAGGGTGGCCAGGACCAGGGAGATCAGCAGGGCACCGAGGGGACGGGCCGCCAGCAGCCACGGCTGGTCGGGGAAGGCGGCCCAGGTGCTGGCCAGCACGATCGGGTTCAGCACCGGCGCGGCGAACAGGAAGCCCAGGGCGGTGGCCAGGGGGGCCCCGGCGGCCAGCAGGCGCCGGGCCACCGGCACGTTGCCGCATTCGCAGGCCGGCAGGGCGAACCCCATGGCGGCGCCGGTGAGCGGACCCAGCAGGGGGTGGGCCGGCAGGGCCCTCACCCAGCGGCCGCCCGGGCTCAGCCAGCGGGCGGCGGCGGAGATCAGCACGCCGATCAGTAGGAAGGGCATCGCCTCCACCAGCAGGGCCTGGAACAGGGCCCAGGCGGTGGCCCAACGGTCCAGGCTCAAGGCAATCGGGGCGGAGGAGCCGAGGCCTGGGTCCCGGCCGTGAACCAGGCCGGAGTGGCCGCATAGCAGGCGGCATTGCGCTCGTTTTCGCGCGCTTCCACCTTCCAGCAGCAGGCCCGTCCCCGCTCCCGCTCCCGCAGCAGCGTGTTGGCCCAGCCCCAGACCAGCTCGGCGCTGCTCTCCATGCCCACGTTGCCCATCACCCGGAGGTCCAGGGCGCCCCGGGCGTGGAGATCCTGCCAGTGCTCGAGCAGGGGGTCATCGGCATTGACCAGGAAAGTGTGATCGAACTGGGCGGCCAGCTGCCCCTCCAGGGACCGCAGGCTGGAAAAATCCACCACGAACCCGTTGTCGTCGAGCCGCAGGGCCTGGAACCAGCAGGTGAAGCTGCGGCTGTAGCCATGCACGAAACGGCAATGGCCCGGATGCCGCCACTGCCGGTGACAGCAGGGATAGCCGCCGAACTGTTTCGAGCAGGTGTGGGGGGTCGTGGGGGGGGAGGTCATCGGGATGGGCCAGGATCGCAGCTGCCGCTCAGCGCCAGCCCATGCAGGCATCATTCCAGCGTCCGGACGCGCTCATCGGGCGGCTGCGCTTCGATCAGGCCGGCCTGATTCCGGCCATCGCCCAGGACTGGCTCGATGGCGCCGTGCTGATGGTGGCCTGGATGAACGAGGAGGCGATCACGCGCACCCTCGCCAGTGGGGAGGTGCATTACTGGAGCCGCTCCCGGCGCGAGCTCTGGCACAAGGGGGCCACCAGCGGCCATGTGCAGCGGCTGCGCGGCCTGCGTTACGACTGCGATGCCGATGTGCTGCTGCTCACGATCGAGCAGGCCGGTGAGGTGGCCTGTCACACCGGAGCCCGCAGTTGCTTCTTCGGCACCGCCGCCGTGGCTACCGAGCCCGGGGTCCTGCCGCCACCGGCCGATGTCTGCACCGAGCTGGGCCGGCTGATCCGGGCACGCCGCGAGGTCCCCGAACCCGGCAGCTACACCAATCGGCTGCTGGAGGGCGGGGACAACCGCATCCTCAAGAAGATCGGCGAGGAGAGTGCCGAGTTCGTGATGGCCTGCAAGGACGACGATGCCGAGGCCATCGCCGCTGAAGCGGCCGATCTCCTCTACCACCTGCAGGTGGCCCTGGCCCACCACGGGGTCGACTGGCGACGGGTGCAGGAGGTGCTGGCGGAGCGGCGTGGCGCCCCCCGGCGCGCCTAGGGCCGGCCGACGCGGGGTGGCTTCGCTTCATGGGCCGGCCCATCCAGCCGGTCGGACTCATCCCCGCAGGGGAGTGCTCCGCAGTCCCGGAGCCCGAAGCGGGTGGGCTGGGCGTATAGCCAGCGCAAAGTGGCCCGGTCCCGTTCGCTCAGCTCCAGCACCGGGAAGGCGCCTGGCACGGCGGCCAGGGCGTCGGCTGGATCGTCGCTGTGGCCCCAGAGACCGAAGGCATGGCCCAGTTCGTGGAGGGCGGTGGCCTGCAGGGCCTCCCGGCGCTGGTCCGGGCTCAGCAGCACCTCCACCCGGGGCTCCAGCCGCCACTGGCTCTGCCGCTCCACCTCCCGGAGGGTCAGCAGGGCCCGTCCATGGCTGGCTCGGCGTTGTCCCGAGGCCTCCAGCAGGGGCGGGCGGCGTCGGAAGAGCAGCACCTGGGCCCGCTCCGGATCAAGGACCCGCTCCAGGGACAGGTCCCGGTTCCAGGTGAGCAGGGCGGCCGTCACGGCGTCCAGCCAGCGCTCTTCCCAGCGGGCCGCCGGACCGCTCAGGCGGCCCGGCTCCACCCAGACACACCAGTGCCGCAGCAGGGGCCAGCCCGCGGGGGTCGTCTGAAGCTGGTGGCGGTAGTCCCCGCCGGCCGGTGCCGGTGCCGGTGCCGGGGGAGGCACGTCTTGTGCGCCATCGCTGGCGCTCCAGGACCGGCTGCGCTCGGCTGCGGGACAACGATCCCGGGGCGACGCAGCCCGCAGGGGGGTGGGCAGGGCCGCGCCGGCGGTAAGCAGGGCGCCCAGCAGGGCCCCGGCGCGGTGCAGCCGTTTCGGCCAGGGGAGTGTCATGGGGGGCGAGCGCACTGCTCAGGCTCAGCCGGGCAGCCCCACCCCGCGGGCCATCAGGGTGGCCAGCAGGGGAATCGAGGCGAATCCCACCAGCTCGATGTTGAGGATCCAGCGCAGCCGGCCGGCCAGGCCCTCACTCACCTGGGGCAGCTCTCCCTTGCGCAGGGGGATGGCCCAGAGGATGTAGGTGATCGTGGGGTAGAGCGACAGGGCCCCCACCGAGAGGTAGAGCCCCACCTTCCACCAGAACAGGGGGTTGAGGGTGTAGAAATCGCTGCCCTGGCCGTAGTGGAGCACCCGCAGGATCCCGCTCAGCAGCAGCAGGAGGGCGGCGATGCCGTACACGATGTCGGTGATCACCATCAAGGTGGCCTCCTGCCGTTCGGGATGGGCCTTCACCAGCCGCCGCTCCAGCACCAGGGCACCGAAGCAGAGCATGAAGCTCAGGTAATGCACGTAGGCCACCACAGCGGAAGGCACTACCCCAGTCGGGAAGACGAAAGCGATGGGGAGGCTGGCCAGGTGGGGCATCACTGCGGCGATCGGCGGAGCACGACCGTAGCGAGCGGCGGCGGTGACCGATGAGTAGAAATGCGGGTTGATCTGTTGCCGACAGACGATCGTGGCGATTCTGAATAACGAAGTAACACGGAAGTTGGAAGCCTTTCTTAGGGTTGATAAGGGTTCGAAAAAGCGCCGTAGCTTGTAACCAGCTGCTGTTCGGGGCCATGGTGAGTTCACTGAGCACTTTTCTGGGGGAGATCGGCCGCCACCAACTGCTGACGCCCTCCCAGGAACTCACCCTGGGCCGCAAGGTGCAGGCGATGATCGCCCTGAACGACCGGTGCAGCTTCGCCGGGGGGGAGGGTGAGGCCTGTGCTTACAGCGATGTCGAGCGGCGCGTCATCCGCCTCGGCGAACGGGCCAAGGATCAGATGATCACGGCGAATCTGCGGCTGGTGGTGAATCTGGCCAAGCGCTACCAGGGCAAGGGACTGGATCTGCTCGATCTGATCCAGGAGGGCACGATCGGTCTGGTCCGCGCCGTGGAGAAATACGACCCCACCCGCGGTCACCGCTTCAGCACCTACGCCTACTGGTGGATTCGTCAGGGACTCAACCGGGCGCTCTCCACCCAGAGCCGCACCATTCGCATCCCGGTGAATGTGAACGAGAAACTGACCCGTTTGCGCGCCACCAGGGCCAGGCTCCTTCAGCTCAATGGGGCGCCCGCCTCCGCTCCGGAGCTCGCTGCCGGACTGGGGATTCCCCTGGCGGAGGTGGAGGACCTCCTCGCCTGCGAGGTGCGCAGTGTCACTGTCAGCCTCCAGGGAGTTGTCAGATCCAAGGCGGATCCCTCCGAGCTGATCGATGTGCTGCCCAGCAACGAACTGCCCCCCCTGGAGCGCGCCGAACTGGCGGAGCGGCGGGATTCCGTCTGGAGGCTGCTCGATGGTGCCCAGCTCACGCCCCGGGAGCGGACGGTGGTGATGTTGCGCTTCGGCCTGGACGGCAGCCGGGAGTGGCGCACCCTGGCGGAGGTGGCGCGCCAGCTGGGCTGCAGCAGGGAGTACTGCCGTCAGGTGGTGCAGCGGGCCCTGCGCAAGCTGCGCAAGGCCGGTGTGCAGAGCGGGCTGGTGGAAGCCTGCTGAGGGGGTGGGGGATGCCGGCGGAAGGGAGGGATCTCCGCCCCCCCTGGCCAGCAACCCGTCCTTGCCGATCCCAGCTCGCTCTGACGAAGATGGTTCATCCCGTCGCTCCCGGAAGAGCCATGGCCCCGACTGACGCCAGTTTCAGCACCAGCGCATCCGGTGAGCCCTCCGGTGGCAACGGATCCACCGTGGATGCGGAAGTGCTGGAGAGCACGGTGGTGGATGAAGGGGTGCTGCGGCGTCTGCTGCGGCGCGCCGGCCGGGCCATCGCCCTCCCTGCCCTGGAGTGCCTGGAGCTGCTGCTCGATGCCTCCACTCCCCCCCAGGTCCGGCTCACCATGCTGGCGGCGCTCACCTACCTGCTGCTGCCCCTGGATCTGATTCCCGATTTCATCCCAGCGGCGGGATTCAGCGACGACCTGGTGGCTCTCACGGCCCTGCTCGGTCTCACCGGCCGTCACCTCACCCCCGATGTCCGCGCCCGGGCCCGGCGCAAACTGGATCGCTGGTTTCCTCCCGGCCGTTGATGGCGCTTCTCACCTCAGTCGAACTGGAGGATCTGCAGAGCTTTGTCAAGGACTGGCTCCGCCACCAGGGCCGGACCCAGGCCGATCTGAGACGGGCCCTGCGGGCGGAATCGATCCGCATGCCCGTGCTGCTGGAGGCACTCCAGCACATCCATGACGAGCGGGGTCTGGTGGGGCTGGCCGAGCGCCTCTGCGGAATCGAGCAGCACTGGCACGAGGATCAGCCCGCACCGGAATGCGGCGAAGCGTCCGATGGCCTGGGCCAGCTGGATCTGCTGCTGGAGGCGATTCGCCGGGATGGAGAGCTCTAGGGGCATCCCCGCCGGACCCGGCAGCGGGCGCGACTGCAGCCGGTGGGCCCAGGCAGGCAGAGTGGCTGCAGCCGCAATCGCGTTCATGGCGCCCGATCTTCCCCCCTCCTCGGGGCCTCGGACCGGGAGAACGGTCCTCCGGGCCTGGCTCGGGCTCTGGGTCGCCCTGGCCGGCCTGGGTCTGGCCGGTTCCCCGCTGCGGGCCGAAAGTGAGAGTTACCTCCTGGGTCCTGGCAGCAACGTCGGTCCGGCCACCCGCATCAAGACGACCAACTGCCGCCCCGGCCCCGACGGTTCCATCACCTGCGACACCGTCATCGAGAACTCCCCGAGCGACACGCCCGCCAAGCCCAGCGTCACTCCCTTCGATAACTGATGCGAAGGCTGCTGGGCCTGTTCGACGACGGAGTGTTCCTTGAGCTGGTCGATCGGTTTGAGCGACTCCTGGCCAAGGTGCTCTCGCTCCTGCTCTGCGTGGTGCTGGTGGCGGCGACCCTGCAGCTGGTCGTCTCGGTGTTGTCGGAATTCTTCAACCCCTCCACCGGTTGGCTGGGCAACGATCTGATCCACATCCTGGGCGATGTGCTCACCGTGCTGATCGCCCTGGAGGTGCTGCAGAACATCACCGCCTACCTGCGGCACCATGTGGTCCAGATTGAGCTTGTGCTGCTCACGGCGCTCACCGCCGTGGCCCGGAAGGTGATCGTGCTGCCCCCGGGGGCCGAGAACAAGCCGATGCTGCTCCTGGGCCTCGGGGTCACGGTGGTGAGCCTCGCGGCGGGCTACTGGATGGTGCGGCAGGCCACCTTCAGCCTCAGGGGGCCCAGAACAGGGCGAGCCAGAGCGTTCCGGGAGCCGGATCGGTAGCCACCACCCGGTGCCGCCGGTGGGGCTCGATCAACAGCCAGTCGCCCGGCGACAGGTCTCGGGGCTCCGGTTCATCGGCGAAGAGCAGGCGGGCACTGCCGCGCAACAGCAGCACCCATTCCGCCTGGCTCTGGTCGTCCCAGCGGTCAGCCGGGGCTCCGTAGGCGCAGGAGTGGATGCGCTCCAGCCGCCACCCCTGCCGCTCGAGCAGAACCTCCACCCGCTCCTCCCCCTCCTGCGGGCAGGGGCTTTCCAGCAGGTTGGCCGGACCGCCGCCTGTGGGGGGCTCGGGCTCTCCCCAGCGCCTGCCGATCTCGAATCCGTTCCGCCGCGCCAGGGCCACCACGGCCGGATGGCTGGCGCAGCTGCGCAGGGAGCGGAGCAGCTCCGGATCGCGCTCGCTCAGGGCCACGAAGGCGTTGAGCTGGCGGACCTTCTCCAGAAACCGTTGCAGGTGCTCCTCGGCCATCGGGTCGGTGCCGCCGGGGGTTGTGTCAGTCAGGGGGCGTGGTCAGGGGGAGGTGGTCAGTGAAGCGTGGACAGCCCCATGGTCCCCGCCGCTGAGCGGCTTGGCCATGCGGAAGCGCCGGAAGGGCACTCCGGCCAGGGTCAGATCCTCGATCCACTCCACCTGCCAGCCTTCCCGCTCGAACAGCGGCCTGGAGAGGAAGCTGGCTTCGGTGCGCAGCCGGAGGATGCCAGCCGCCCGGGCGCTGGACTCCAGGGCCCGGAGCAGGGCCGTGGCCCGCCCCTGCCGGCAGGAGCGGCCGCGGCAATACAGCAGGGAGATCCGATCGGCCGGCTCCAGCAGGCCGAAGGCCTCAATGCCGATGCCATCGGGGCCGCAGCTGGCCAGCCCCTCCCCCCGCTCGAGCTCCTCGAGGAAGCGGGCCCGCCCGGCGGCCAGGCCCGCCCAGGCTTCCACCTGCTCATGGCTGTAGAGCTCGGTTGCCTGGCTTCGGACCGCGTCGCTGTAGACCTCCAGCAGTTCGGGGTGATCGCCGGAGCGGAGACGACGAAGGCGGGGCATGATCACGGGGGAGGCGCCATCGCGCTGCGAAGAAATGAAACAGGATCCGCGTCAGGGCTCGCCGGGACCTGCGTGGCTGATCCGTTCCTTTATACGGTCAGTACCGGGCCCAAGGCGTGGAGCAGCAGATGACGATGGCCGATTCAGGGCCCCTCACGATCGGTGAACTGGAGGCCGGTTTCTCCGCCTACTGCCAGGCGTTACGCCGTCTGGTGGCCGATGGTCGGAGTCTGGAGCGGATCCAGCGCACCCATTGCTGGCACAACCTCGAGCGGCTTCACACTTCCCTGCCCCAGCGTTACCGCTCCCCGCTGGATCTCTATGAGCGTTACCTCAGGGCGAGGCGTTCCGCCGAAGCGGCCGGCCACTGAATGGCCCCTTCATCGGTATGGTGCGGGCCCCACTGAGGGCCATGGATTGATGGACCCGGGTTGAGCGTTCCCGGTTGTGTGGGCCCTGATCACGCCAGGGGGGTTGCATCGCTTGGCGAGGTTAGCTCTGATCATGTAACTTCAGGATGTAATCCACCATTCCAGGCGAACACATCGATGCTCACAGGAACTGAACTGCTGGCCAAGGTCAAGGAACTCGGGGATGTGGGCAAGTCCGAGATCGTGCGGGCCTGTGGCTACGTCTCCACCAAGAAGGATGGGGCGGAGCGGCTGAACTTCACCGCGTTCTACGAAGCCCTGCTGGAAGCCAAGGGCGTCGATCTCGGCGTCAGCGGCAAGGTCGGAAAGGGAGGGCGCAAGCTCAGCTATGTCGCCACTGTTCAGGGCAATGGCAATCTGCTGATCGGTAAGGCCTACACGGCCCTGCTCGATCTCAAACCCGGCGATGAATTCGAGATCAAGCTGGGCCGCAAGCAGATTCGTCTGATCCCAGCCGGCAGTGACGAGGGCGACGACTGAGCCGGCCCGGCCACACTGGGGGCCTGCAGCCGATCAGCCCGTGGCCGATGTGACCCCGATTGCCCCCTCCAGCGCGGCGCCACGAGCCTGGCGAGGAGTTCTGGGGGTTCTGGTGCTTCTGGCGCTGGTGCTGCTGGCCTGGTGGCCACGGCCCGCCTGGGGGGCGGCGATGACCCGTTCCGGTGCGTCCCTGTTTGAGGCCCATTGCGTCGGATGCCACCGCAACGGGGGCAACATCGTCCGCCGCGGCAAGACCCTGAAGCTGGCAGCGCTGGAACGGAACGGCATCACTGGCCCGGAGGCGATTGCGGCGATCGCCGCCAACGGGCTCGGTCGCATGGGTGCCTATGGCGACCGGCTCGGCGACGGGGGACCTGAGATGGTGGCCGCCTGGGTCTGGCAGCAGGCCCTGCGGGACTGGACACCAGGCGCCTAGAGGGCGCGGATCCAGGGATAGATCGCCACCGCAGTCCAGATCCCTTCCCGCCAGTACACATCACCGTGCACCAGGGCCTCCACCTCCGCCTGGCTGTCGGCCTCGTAGAGGCCGAAGACATGGGTGGTGCAGGTGGTGGGGCCGAGGGTGAGCAGCACGCCCTCCGCCTTCTGGCGTTGCAGTCCCTCCAGATGGTCCTGGCGGAAGGGGCCACGCTTCTCGAGCGCGTCCTCGCAGTAGGTGCCCCAGAGCACGAAGGTCGCCATGGCCAGAGTCTGCGCAGGGTGTGGATCCACTCTGGGGCTCGGTCGCTCCCGGGCTCAAGGGGAGCTTCAGCGAAGTCCCAGCCTGGGGCTTCCCCCGGCCGGCTCCGGGGCGTCGGGGCGATCCCCACGGCGGAAGATCAGGAGGCGGTTATGGGCCGGCAGGGCGCGATCGTCGATCGGGTGCAGCCCCTCGGCCGTCGCCAGCCCCACCAGCTCCCGGGCATCGCGGATCCCCATGGCCGGATCCAGGCTGCGCAGGTGGGCGTCGAAAGCGAGGTTGCTGGGGCTGGTGTGGGCCTCGCCATAGCGGAAGGGGCCGTAGAGGCAGAAGATTCCCCCGGCCATCAGGACCCGGGCACTGCCAGCCAGCAGGGCGGGCACGGCCGACCAGGGCATGATGTGGGTCGTGTTGGCGCTGAAGACCGCCTCGAACGGACCGGCGGGCCAGGCGTTCCGGGTCACGTCCAGCTCGAGGGGGGGGAGCAGCAGCCCCGGGTCTCCCGCCCGGTTGCCCTCCAGCTCCAGGCGCCTGCGCAGGCCGTCCAGGTGTTCCGACCGATCGCTCGCCTGCCAGACCACCGCCAGTTCCCGCCCGGCGTGCACGGCATGTTGCCCGGTGCCGGATCCGATCTCGAGCAGACGGGGGCGCTGCCCACCGGAGCCGGCCGGCAGGCTGTGGCGCAGAACCTCCAGGATCGGGCCACGGTTGCGCTCGCAGGCCTCGGAGAACGGCAGAGCGTCGATGGAGTGGGGCATGGGAGTCAGGGCAAGGCGGTGTCGTCGAGGGCCTGGCGCAGCTCGGTGATGAAGGCGCCGGCCGCGGCCGCCACCGGCCTCCCCTCGCTGACTGCAGTCGCCATCAGGGCGACCAGGGCGCTGCCGACAATCGCCCCGTCGGCGCCCCAGTCGCGCACCTGGCAGGCCTGCCCGGCTCCGGAGATGCCGAACCCCACCGCCACGGGCGTCGGTCCGAGCGCCTTGATCTGCCGCACCAGTGCTCCCACCCGTGATTCCAGTTCGCGGCGTGCCCCGGTCACCCCGGTGACGCTGACCAGATAGGTGAAGCCCCGGCTGGCCGCCACGATGCGCGCCATCCGCTCGGGTGGCGTGGTAGGTGCCACCAGCAGCACCAGATCCAGACCCCGGTCGGCGGCGATCGGGGCGAGGCGTTCCGCCTCCTCCAGGGGCAGATCCGGCACCACCAGACCGGCGGCCCCGGCGGCAGCCGCGTCGCGGCAGAACGCCTCCAGGCCGCGGTTGAGCAGTGGATTGGCGTAGGTGAACAGCACCACGGGGGTGTTCAGCTCGCCCTGGAGGCCCTCCAGCAGGTCCAGCACCCGGGAGGGCGTGGTGCCCGCGGCCAGGGCGCGTCCGGCCGCCGCCTGGATCACCGGGCCATCGGCCAGGGGGTCGCTGTAAGGAATGCCTAGTTCGATCAGGTCGGCGCCGGCCGTTTCCAGGGCCAGCAGGGTGGCCCGGGTGGTGGTGAGATCGGGATCCCCCGCCATCAGGAAGGGCATCACGGCGCAGCGCCGGCGTTGCCGCAGGGCATCGAAGCGGCGGGCGATCCAGCTGGTGCTGAGGCTGGCGGGTACGGCGCTCATCGGGCCGGTGGACGGGGGTGTGGGCTGAGCCTAGGGGCCAACCGGCGCCGGGCTCATCAGCGCCGGGCTCACATCGTGACGTCGTCCTTGAGCTGCCCCACCTCCCGAAGCAGTTGCTCCTGCTCGGCCGGACTGAGCGCGTCGAATTCCTTCTGGAGCTGCTCGGCGGTGAGGGCGTCGAAGGCGGAGCGGTAGCGCCGGCGCTGTTCCATGAAGGTCATCCGACCGGTGATCACCCGGGCGAGGTAGCTGCCCGTCCAGCCGAGCACCGCAAGAATCAGCACGGCTTCGGCCGCGATGCCGGGCGAGAACCCTTCCAGGCCCGCCGCCCGGAAGATCCCGTAGGCGATCCCCCCGGCCGCGAAGATCCCGAGCCCCAGCAGCAGCGACTGGCCCCGTGTCATTCGCCCTGGCCGGCCATGCGCAGGTTGAGGAAGGGCGCGAACAGAATCAGGCCCGGGAAGAACAAAAAGACCAGGCCGTAGACCGCCGTGCGCTCGATTTTTCCCATCACGGTCCAGCGGCGATGCATCCACCCGTAGAGCGCCAGCGGCACCACCACCAGATAGGTGCCCGCCAGGGCCAGGTAGGCACCCAGGACCAGCAGGGTCTCCGGGCTGAGGGAGTGCAGCAACCCAGACAGCGGCACGGCTCTGAAGGCGACGAATCCTGAATCTAGGATCAACCGGCTGGGGGCATGGCGGAATCGGTAGACGCAGCGGACTTAAAATCCGCAGACGGCGACGTTGTGGGGGTTCAAGTCCCCCTGCCCCCATCGACCAGATCCATTGCAGCACAGTCCATCAGCTGGATCCAGTGATTGTGGGTCTTTTGGCCCACTGGTCACGATCTGGTCACGAAAAAGCCCATTTGCGACCAGAGTGGTCACGGTTTCGGTCACGGTCCCGTGCCTTTCAAAGACCCCTATCTCGGACGCATCAACTGGGCTCTGAGGGATCTGGGCTGTCCGGTCTCTCTTGAGGTCGTGCCTTCTGGTCAGAGACTGCGGCTGAGGGGCACGCTCCCCTGCGCTGACGGCAGTTGGAAACGTCAGCGCATTTCGACGCCCCTGCCTTACCCAGCTGGAATCGATCAGGCCAGAAAGCTGGCCGAGAAGCTGGGACGGGACCTACAGCTGCATCGGATGGGGTTACAGCCTTTCCCGCACGAGCAGTGGCTTGGGGGAAACAGTCAGGCAGGAGGGGAATCGTGTCCAGGGGTTAGTGGCACTGAGGCTCTTCGCCGCACTGAGATCTGGTGGCGCAAGCAGCGCAAACGAGGAGGCAGTGAGGCTGTGACATGGATCACCGACTACGCAGCCCCCCTCAAGCCGTTGCTGGATCTTCCGGCCGTTGATCTACGGGTGTTGAAAGCACTGGTGGAGAGCAAGGAACTCGGTTCACGCAGCAGGCGCCGCGCCTCGATCGCTGCAGTGGCGGTAGCCAGGGCATTGGATCTCGAACCCCAGGCTGTTCAGCAGCTCAAGGACCTGGGCAAGGGCTACAGCCCTCAGAAGGACGCGGCACCGAGGGATCTGCCCAGTGATGCGGTGATCGTCGAGGTGATCGATGGGTTGCCTTTGGACTGGCAGTGGGTGGCGGGTGTCTGTGCGACCTACGGGACCCGGCCCCACGAGGCGCTGCTGATGGCGGAGGTTCAGGCCAACGGTCTGGTGGCGGTCGGTGGAGGGAAAACGGGTGCTCGGCAGGGGCTGCCGCTGCCCAAAGCCTGGGTCGAGCGCTGGTCGCTGCTGAACAAGCGCCTGCCTCGCATCAACCTTGATCGGGATCACCGCACCGTCGGTGCTCAGCTGGGTGTGGCTCTGCGTCGCTTCGATGCTCCGTTTCGCGCCTACGACCTGCGCCATGCCTGGGCGGTGAGGGCGATTCATCACCCGCAGATCAGCCCATCACTGGCCGCCAAGAGCCTGGGGCACTCGCTGACGGTGCACACCACCCTGTATCAGTGCTGGTTCGATTCCGCCTCGATGGCGTCACTGGTGGTGTCGATGAGAGGCAAAGCCCTTCACGTCCACGTAAAGGGTGCGTCGCTTGCCGGTCTCTCCCAGGGTCGCTCTGACGAACTGAGGCGGGATGCGGCCGCGGACGATGGCGGCCCGCAGCGCCCTGCTCCTCTTGAAGTGGAGGGCCTTGGCAGCATCCGTGAGGGGCAGCCAGGGACTGAGGGTTTGCTGGGCTTAAATTCCAACTGGGCCTGGATCCGGCGCAGCACGTCGTTGATGGCGCAGAGCTGCTGCTGGATGTCCGCAGGCGGTGGGGTGGTCGAGTGGGTCATGGGGGTAACGAACATGGGACCTATCTAGCAAGCAAAGAGTGGTTTCCGAGTGCGAGTCTGAGGGTTTTGGAGATAGTTGCATGCGTGCTGCACGCGTGATCCAGTTATCGGCGTGAATTTGGATGTATTCATGGTGCTGGCGCATAAATCAGTGGCGCTAGTCCCATTTCAGCTTGTTTAAATGTTAAGCTAAATCGACCCAATTGATCACTCCACGCCCAAGCCTGATCTGGCACATACGGGCCATCAGGTTGAAGCGACCGGCCAGATCTTTTTTCAGGCTTCAGACGATTTCGAGACGTCTCTTCCAGTCAATGGCGTTGTTCCTGGGCGTCCGAGCGAGCCCGCCGCTGTGTCCATCTGCAGGGCCTTGAAAACGAAGATTTTTGCGCTGGTCAGCCAGGACCTCAGCAGCAGCAGCAGCAGCCTTGCTATTGCTCTGCATGCCATTGCCGTCGATTTCAGGCGGTCGACCAACGTCGTCGAGAAGTTGTACAGCTCGCTTGCGCCATCATGCATCTGCTTCTTCCACTGGCTCACCTGGATCGGGTGGATCGCGTGATCAGCGGCGATCTCCTGGATCGTCTTGCGGCCACTGATCGCCTCCATGGCGACCCTGGCCTTGAACTCGGGACTGTGGGTGCGTCGCTTGCTCATCGATGGGAGCCCCTGGTCAGGGGCGGTGCCCCGTCTCAGAGGTTAACGATGGGGCCTGTCCAGAAAAGCCAGACCACCTCAGAGAGGAGCGGCGGGAAAAAGCTGGTCAGCCAGCTGGGCCAGTCCGACCCCGACGCACCCGGCGCAGGGCCAGGTAGTCGAGCAGGTTTCGGGCGGCCGGCCCCTAGGGCGGAGCGATCCGATCGAGCCGTACGGACTCCTCGCCCTCCAGCGTCTCCATGTCCGCAACGAGTTCCGCCAGGCGCAGGGCCGCCTCGGTGAGGACATCCACTTCCGCGGGAGTGAACTGGTGGCGAGCTTGATGAGTGACGGTGATCAGAACAAGCACACCGTCACCAATCTGGCGACGGCCGCAGCGGACGCCGGTGCTCCCCCATACCGCCAAAGCCGGAACGGAGATGAAGCGCAGACCTGAGCCAGTCCCTTCTGCACAGACGACACTCCACCATGCACTCAGATTGGCTCTGCCACTTCGCTCAGGATCGCGAGGTAGATCTCGCAGGCGAACAACAGGTGGCGCCGCCAACCGGTGACGTGCATCTCAATGACTGGTGCGCGAACAGCAGATCCAGTCTGCTGTTGACTGCAGAATGGATTCAGAAGTAATCATAACTATTCGAGAGATGCTGACTTGGTCTTTCATTGGGAAGAAGCAAAAGGGTAGTGTGTTAAGTGATGCTTCCATTCAGCAGATGTTGTCTGTCCCTTAACCTCAGCAGTCCAGCTGGTGGTCAGGTTGAAGGGAACATGCCCTCCAGAAATCCATGACTGGCAGCACCTTGCCCCAACCACGACGTTTCGAGCCTCTGGGCCTGCCTGACCCATCCAGCTACAGAGATCCTCAGCGCACTGGCCTGACCTCAAACGATCTGTTCGATGGCATCACGGAGCACTTGTTCTTCACATTGGGACGCCGCGCCAAGGACGCGAATCGGCATGACCTCTACATGGCTCTCAGCTATGCGGTGAGGGACCGATTGATAACTCGCCATCTGGCCTATAAGGATACCCTTCAGGTGCAGCAACCCAAGGCTGTAGCCTATCTCTCGGCTGAGTTCCTGATTGGCCCACAGCTTGAAAACAATTTGCTAATGCTCGGTATTCAGCAGGAAGCTGCCCAGGCCTTGCAACGTTTCGGCATCCAGAACTTCGAGGAGATCCTGGTAGAAGAAGAGGAACCTGGCTTGGGGAATGGAGGTCTGGGTCGCCTTGCTGCCTGCTACATGGAATCCCTTGCCACACTAGAGATTCCGGCTACTGGCTACGGCATTCGCTATGAGTTTGGGATCTTCGATCAAATCATCCAAGACGGTTGGCAGGTGGAAATCACCGACAAGTGGCTCAAAGGTGGATGGCCCTGGGAACTTGTCCAGCCCGAGAAGTTCTGCCAGGTGGGCTTTGGTGGCCATATTGAGCAGCACCAGGACGACAACGGCCATCACCAAGTGCAATGGTTCCCTGACGAGACAGTGACCGGGATTCCGCATGATGTTCCCATCTTGGGTTATCGAGTCAATACCTGCGATCGGCTGCGTCTCTGGCAAGCCGAAGCTGCTGTGTCCTTCGACTTTCAGGCGTTCAACTCAGGGGACTATTGCCGAGCCGTGGAAGAGAAGGTGGCCTCGGAGACTCTCTCCAAGGTGTTGTATCCAAATGACGGCACTGATGCGGGGCGCCGGCTGCGGCTCAAGCAGCAGTATTTCTTCGTCAGTTGCTCATTGCAGGACATGCTCCGCAGCCTGACCCAACGGGGCATTCCGGTGCAGGACTTCCACGACCACTGGGCAGTTCAGCTGAACGACACCCACCCCGCGATCGCCGTCGCCGAATTGATGCGCCTGCTGGTCGATCAACATCGTCTGGCATGGGACTCGGCTTGGGATATTGCCACCCGTTCGCTGAGCTATACCAATCACACTCTCTTACCCGAGGCCCTGGAGAAGTGGGATCTGGAGTTATTCCGGTCGTTGCTCCCGCGCCACCTACAACTCATCTATGAGATCAATGGCCGATTCCTGCAGCAGGTGAGGCTTCACTGTCCGGGCGACAATGAGATCCTTCGCCGCATCTCAATCATCGACGAGGAGGGGAGCAAGACCGTGCGTATGGCCAATCTGGCCACCGTTGGCTGCCACCACGTCAACGGGGTGGCGGCACTGCACAGCAAACTGGTCAAGACCAGCTTGTTCCCCGATTTCGCCCGGCTCTGGCCGGGGAAATTCGCCAATGTCACCAATGGGGTGACCCCCCGTCGCTGGTTGGCTTTGGCGAACCCGCCATTGAACGATCTGCTGAGCGAGACGATTGGTGCTGACTGGCCAGGACGGCCCGATTCCTTGCGGGAGTTGGTCAGCTATGAAAACGATCCTTCCTTCCTGGAGCGCTGGGCGGCCTGCAAGCTCAGCTGCAAACGCCGGCTGGCAGTAATCGTGGATCAGCAATCCAGTGTGCTAGTGGATCCCACGACCCTGTTCGATATCCAGGTCAAGCGGATCCATGAATACAAGCGCCAGCATCTTAATGCTCTGCAGGTGATTGCTCAGTACCTACGCATCAAGCACGGAATGACGGACGGAATGGTGCCGAGGACCGTCATCTTTGGTGGCAAAGCAGCTCCTGGCTATACGATGGCCAAGCTGATCATCCGCTTCATCAATGGCATTGCAGAAGTGGTCAACAACGACCCCGATGTTCGTGGCTTATTGAATGTGGTCTTCCTCGCCGACTACAATGTGAAATTGGGTGAAAGAGTTTATCCAGCGGCTGACCTGTCCGAGCAGATCTCCACAGCCGGTCTGGAGGCTTCCGGCACAGGAAACATGAAGTTCACGATGAACGGCGCCCTCACGATTGGGACTCTAGATGGCGCTAATGTCGAAATCCGTGAGCAGGTGGGAGCCGACAACTTCTTCCTGTTTGGCAAGACAACCGAGCAAATTGCCCAGCTGCGTGAGCACTATCGTCCTTGGGAGCTGTTGGAAACGATGCCTTTGGTGAAGGAGGCCTTCTCGCTGATCGGGAAAGGCCACTTCAGCAACGGAGACTGTGATCTCTTCAGGCCTCTGGTCGACAATATTCTCGGTCACGACCCCTACCTAGTTTTGGCCGATTTCAGCGACTATCTCGGCACCCAGGATACCGTTAGCAAAACTTGGTCCCAACGACCAAAGTGGAACCACAAATCTCTGATCAATTCGGCACTCAGTGGCTTCTTCTCGTCAGACCGCTCAGTTACAGAGTACGCCGAGCGCATCTGGAGGGTTAACCCCCTGCATGTAGTGATGTCAGACGGAGATTGATTCAGAGTGTGCTGATCTTTTCTCAAGCGGACTGCCGCCTTCCCCATTGTTATTCAGTGAGTCCTTTTGGCTCAGTTGGGCTTCCGGCCGAGAGGGGCGTCATGTGAAAGAAGCCCTGCAGGAGATGTCCGGCCTTGGGATGGTAGAGCCTGTCCTGCTCATTCGTTAGGCTACGACCTCCGCACTGAAGACATACGTAGGTGTTTATTGACACCCTCGGGCTCGAGTTAACTCATTCGCAACTCATTGGCAATTTCCCATAGGCACCACTCAATGTCCTGTCCAAGCTGAGGTACACATGCCTTCTATCATGATAATGACCTGGAACAGCTCAGATCTTTTATTGACTCCGGCCTGGGGGACCAGCGCGATCTCCAGGTGCTCGCCGAGTCACTCGCCCATCAGCTCGATGCCGGACTGGCAAGAGAATTTCCCTGCCTCCACGGAGCCCTCAACGCCAGCATTAATCTGCATTGGCATGCCTGATCGACCCATGCCCACCGCCTGATGGACTCAGGCAGCCGCCGCGGTTTCTACGAGTCCCTGCACGAGAAATGTTTTGGAGCTATCGAGGATGGTCGGAGCTGCTCCTGTGCTCGTCTGCGGTCTGGGCTCCCTCGGTCAGGCCTGTCTGGATCGCCTGTTCAGCTTCGGTGTGCCCTTGCGCTGCCTGGATGTGCGGGTTCCACACTGGCGGGATCAGCGGCTGGCTGAGCGGCTGAGCGAGGAGATGGTGCTGGGAGACATGCGTGAGGCCCAGGCTCTAAGGCGCGCGGGGGCCCATCAAGCCCGGGCCGTGATGCTGCTCACGCCTGATGCGACGGTGAATCTAGAAGCGGCTCTGCAGGTACGCCTGCTCAACCCAGAGGCTCAGGTTGTGGTTCGCTCCTCCAGCCAGTCAGCTGACCTGGCCGCCCTGCTGGAGGATCGACTGCCGGGGATCGCGGTGGTTGATCCCGTGCTGCTCACGGCCAGTGCCATCAATGCCGCAGTGCATCCTGGTCCTTTCGATGCCTGCTTTTTGGCGGATGGTCAACGCTACGCGATCATCAAGGCTCCATGGAGCGACCACCACCTCCAGCGACGGATTCACCTGAGCCCCAACGCAACGGGCGGGCCCGAAGTCCTGCTGACCCCCGCCTCTTGCCTCACCGGCTCCGCCCGTGAATCCAGCGAAGGCTCTGGGCCATTGTCGAGACGGATCTCACCGAGCCTCCTGAGACGGTTGAAGCGGCTGATCTCCGTCGCGCCACTCATGCGCTGGTGGTTGGCGCGCCCCCCCCGGCTGCTTGGTGTCATCGCACTGTTGTTAGGCCTTCTGCTAGTGGGTTTGGGGCTCTTTTCCCGCTCCGGGGGGTGGAAGCAGGGGACATTCGTCACCCTGTCTCTGTTGAAGGGAGAGTACGTGGACCCAGTGAACGTGGTTCTGGAGGGCAAACAGGGTCTGCAGGCGATGAATGGCTGGCTGATCGGGGGCACGCTGTTGTATTCCCTGATCGGCACGCTGCTCACCTCGGCGCTGGTGGCAGTGATCCTGGAGCGTCTTTTACGGGAACGGCTGGGAGTTCCCGTTTCCAGAGTTCTAGGACGCCACGCCCAGCCGGTTCTGCTCGTGGACGGCGCTGCGCTAGCCCGACGAGTGGGGGGTGAGCTGCGCGCCGAAACAATCCCCGTAGTGCGGGTGCAGGCAGAAGGGGATCCCCTGGCGGACCCTCGTACTCCCACTTATCGCGTCCTGTTGGAAGCCGTCAACGACCTCGTGCGGCATGAGCTACTGGCCGCTGCCTTTCTGTCGAGTGATTTGCTTATGAATCTGCACGGCGCTCTCGCCGTTCAGAGGCACTGGCCGGACACCCGCTTGGTGATCCTCGCCCATGATTTTGGTGCTGCCGAACCACTGGGCGAGATGCTCGGTGGCCTAACCGTGATCTCTACTGTTGATCTGGTGGCCGATTCCGTGGTTGCCACAGCCTTCGGTGAGCGGGTGGAGGGGGTGCTCCGAATCGGCTCCAACAACCTGCTCCTGGTGAGGTATCAGTTGGTCAGCGGGGACACCCTCTGTGGAAACAGTATTGCGCGACTGGAGAACGGCTACGGCGTCACCGTGGTGTCACTGCGACGCCACCGCTCCCACACCCACCTTTCGCTTCCCCCCAACCAGCTGATGCTTGATGCCGGCGACCAACTGCTTGTCCTGGCCACGATGGCGGGGCTGCGACGGATCGAAGGAGGGATTGCCAGTGCGCCCGATAGCCGGTTGCGTATCCGGGGCCCCGTTCACGTCTCCCCTGAATCGCTCTTCGAGCTGCATCAACTGCTGGCCCGCCGCATGGGTTGCGCGATCGGCGACGTGGTCCACCTGCTCGACGGCGGCACGCACCTTTCGCCGTTACTGGATCGGGACGTGGCCGAGCAACTCCGCGAAGAGCTGGGCCGCTTCAGCATCGGCTGCGAGCTGATCGAATCTTAACGTCACCTCGAATACCTCTATGGGTGGGATGGACGTCATCCCCGGTCTGGACAACACGGCTGAGTGGTGGCTTCCTGAGGAGACCAGCGGATGATGGCCATGCCGTTATTTCTACTCAGAGACGGTGCAATCCGTCGCTTCCGGGTGGTGCCGGAGGGACTGGAGCTCGCCCCCTATCAGGATGCTCTTCAGCGCCGAGTGCACGTCGTGCTGGATTCAAGCAGTGAACGGCGGTTGCTGGAGGCCCAACCACCGGTGCAGCGAACCAGCCGGAGGGTCCAGGGGGCCAGCAGGTTGGGTGCCCAGGCCGCCTAGCTGTCAAGTTCCATGAGGTTCATGCTCCTATGCATCGACTACCCTGACGTGACCCCCTTCATTAGTCCAGGCCGAATGAGAGTGGGTGGTCATGCTGCAGCTGGTGAGCTGACTTCCAGGGGCGCATCCCCCTGGAAGTCAGCAAGGGGCCTGACAGTGTTAGGCTCCCATAGCCAACGATTGGCCAGGCCCCTGCGCCTCGGCCACCATGGCGAACAGCACTGTGATGAGGAACTCATCCCTGAACCGGCTGTTGAACGACTCGTATATACCGTTCTGCCAGGGTGATCCAGGCTCGATGTAGCCATGGTGGTACCGCTGCTCTTGCACCAGCCCCGTAGAGCTTGAGCGATGAACTCAGGCCCGTTATCGGACCGGATGAATGCAGGTGCGGGCTGGAGACTGGTGAGCTCCTCCAGCACCGCCACCACATCCTTGGCCTTGCAGCGCCTGTCCACCCGGATGGCCAGGCAGAAGCCGCTGTGCTCATCGATCACGTTCAGAAACTTGAGCCTGCGGCCATCAGCGGTGGCATCGAACTGGAAGTCCATGCCCCACACCTGGTGGGGATGCTCGCCCTGGTGGCGCCGGACCGAGCCGTCCGCGGGCCGCGCCCGCTTGCGCTTCCTGGGACTGGGCCGCTGCAGGCCTTCCTCCCGCCACAGCAGGCGATAGGCCACTCGGCGACCCCAGCGGATGTACTCAGCGGCGATCTCCCGCAGACGATCCCTGAGCTTGGCCTCCTCGATGGAGACGACCTTGCCGCTGTGGCGCTGGGTGCTGCGGTGTTGGCCCACCACCCGGCAGGCCAGGCGTTCTGATGCCAGGAAACGCTCCTGCAGGACCATGACGGCCCTGTCGCAGCGCACCGGCGTTCCGGGCTCAGAAGTTTCCCACCTCAAGACCCTACTGCTTTGCAGAAGCCAAGGGCTACAGCATCGCCTATTCCAGTTCTGCCTTCGCCAGCAGCTTCTTGAGCCGGGCGTTCTCCTTCTCCAGCTGGGTCAGCCGTCTGGCCTCCTTGTCTGGCCGGCTGAGGACTCTCATTCACCCTGGACCGGTTTTCGGGGCCCCGTCACTCTGACAATCGTCGGGTGCCCATCAGTCCTCAGCAACTGCAGCGAGATCTGGTCTTCTGGATTGTGGGCTATTACAACCGCGAAAGGCAACACTCGTCGATCGGTTACCTCGGTCCGATCGACTACGAGCAGCAGTTCATCGCTATCCGTACACTCACCCCTGCGAACCCCTGATCGGTGTCCATGAAATCGGGGGAACCCCACCTACACAACCTGAGAGACGTCACGCAACCTCACTTCGTGCTGGGGGGCCATCAGCGAGGGCAGGTTCCTATCCCGGCCATGCCTCAAGAGGGCGCTATCGAACGCACCCTGTGCTCCTGCGGACTGATTCCGCGGACGCGCTTGAAGGCTGTGCTCAGCGCGAAAGGGGTGCTGTAGCCCAAGGCGTTGGCAACCGTGCCGACTGTGGCCTCCGGGTCGCAGAGCATGTCGGCGGCGAGCGCGAGTCGCCAGCTGGTCAGGAACTTCATCGGCGACTCCCCGACAACGTCCTGGAACCGCCGTGAGAGCGCGGCGCGCGAGGCCCCGACCTCCCGCGAGAGCTTCGCGAGCGTCCAGGGGCATGCCGGGTCGTCGTGCATCGCCTGCAGCGCACGACTCACCACCGGGTCGCTCTGCGCCCGATACCAGGTCGGGCTGTCGGCATCGGGTCGGGTGAACCAGGCGCGCAGGATCGCGATCAGCAGGAGGTCGATCAGACGGTCCAGCACGGCGGCCTGGCCAGGACCCTCCTTGGCCATCTCGTCGCACAGCAGGGCGATGAGCGGCGAATTCCACGTGTCGTTCGACAGCGACAGAACCGGCGGCAGGGCGCGCAGCAGTCGGTCGCTGATGTCGCTGGTCGACTCGTAGGCGCCGACGAGCATCAGCGTCGAACCGTTCGGGTCGTTGCCCCAGGTCCGGGCGCCGTGCATCAGCTCAGCCTCGATCGACTCGCCGTCGCGGTTGCAGCAGCGCTGGCCGGGGTGGATCACAATCTCGGGCACCGTCGCCGGATCGTCCGCGACGTTGTAGTGAGCCGGTGCGCGGGTCACGGCGACATCACCGGCGACAAGGCGCACCGGCTGGCCGTCGTCGGGGACGACCCAAGCGTGTCCGCGCACGATCGCCAGCACCGTGATGGGGGACTCGGCGAGGATCCGCAGCGACCACGGCGGCGTCATCACAGTGCGGAGAGAGAAGGCGCCCCGCGCGCGCGGACCGTCGAGCAGACCTGCGAATGGATCCATGGCCGGCACGGTATTGGCTGGACGCTCGGATATGGAACTGAGCATCTCGGCGATGGCCCAGGCGGCGCTCCCCGCAGAGGATTCAGGGGCGCCCTCAACAGGCTCGGCAGGCCGGGCTGGGGGTGAGACCCACGACCACCCCATCCACCTCATGCAGAACACGAATCGCAACGGAACGACCCTGGTGATCGGAGCGAGCGGCAAGACCGGCCGTCGCGTCACGGACCGCCTCATCGCCCAGGGACGGCGGGTCCGGCCCGTCTCCCGCTCCACGCAGCCGCGCTTCGACTGGCAGGACGACAGCACCTGGGCCCCAGCCCTCGACGGCGTCGCCGCCGCCTACATCACCTACTTTCCCGACCTGGCGCTGCCCGGGGCGGCCGAGACGGTCGACGCGTTTGCGCGCCTTGCCGTCGCGCGCGGCGTGCGGCGCCTCGTCCTGCTCTCGGGCCGCGGCGAGGCGGGTGCCCAGCGGGCCGAGCGCTACCTGCAGAACTCGGGGGCCGATTGGACGGTCGTCCGCTGCGCCTTCTTCAACCAGAACTTCGACGAGAACTTCGCCGACTCCGTGCGCCATGGCGTTCTCGGGATGCCAGCCGGTGACACCGCCGAACCGTTCGTCGACGCCGACGACATCGCCGACGTCGTCGTCGCGGCGCTCAGCGACGACCGCCACATCGGCGAGCTCTACGAACTGACGGGCCCTCGCCTGCTCACCATCGCCGAAGCCGCGAAGGAGCTGGGCACCGCCATCGGCCGCGAGGTGCGCTACGTGCCGCTGAGCGCCGAGCAGTTCGGCGCCGAGCTGGGAGCCCACGGGATGCCGGCAGCGGATGCCACCCACCTCGCCGGGCTGCTCAGCGAGGTGCTCGATGGCCGCAGCTCCCACACTGCGGATGGCGTCTTGCGGGCGCTGGGACGCCCAGCCCGCGACTTCGCCGATTACGCCAAGGACACGGCCGCGGCAGGCGCCTGGCACCTCGAGACGTTGGCCCCATGACCGTGCTGATCATCATCTGCGCGGTAGGCACCGCCGCCGCAGGCGGTGCGCTCTTCACCTTCTCGAACTTCACCATGGCAGGGCTGAAACGGCTGCCGCCGGCCCAAGGGATTGCCGCGATGCAGTCGATTAACAGGGCGGCTCCCTCGCCGCTGTTCATGCTGCTGCTGTTCGGCACCGGCGCTGCCTGCCTTGGGATGATGCTGCTCGCCGGGATGCACCTCGATCAACCCGGCTCCAGCCTGCGCCTGAGTGCCGGAGGGATCTACATCGCCAGCGTCGTTGTCATCACGATCACGTACCACGTGCCGCGTAACAATCGCCTGGACCGTGTAGATCCCGAAAGCGCCGAAGGGGCGGACTACTGGGAGGTCTACCAGCGTGAGTGGATCCCCATGAACCACATTCGCTCGCTGGCGCCGCTGGCCTCGGCGGCGCTCATCGCGTTCTCCCTGACCCGCTGAGACTTTTCACGGACTGACCGTCTTGCTCGCCTGGTGAGCCGCTGCTGCCAGGGCTCTGCCGAGCGGACGGGGCAACGCCGCAGACTTGGAGGATTGGGAGATCGGGAGCTCGCTGCTGGCCCATGTCTCGCATGGTGCCTGGCCTGGGGCTGGATGAGCGGGGGTCGTCCCGCCGAGTGGTGTAAGTCCCGATGGGGCCGGAAGGACGGTTGCTGGAATTGGTGGAGGTAGCCAAGGCCCCCATCCGTGCCAAGGTTGAGCCCCCGTTTCGGGTGATCATGCAGCAGTTCGGTTTCAGAAGACGCGGCTGCGGGGCATGGCCAAGAACCACTGCAAGGTCAATGTACTGGCTGAGCTCACAAATCTGTTCCTGGCCCGTCTTGAACTACTGGTGACCAGTTAAACTGAGGATCAGTCTGCCCATTGGGCACAAGTCAGGGCGGAAAACAGGGCAGATCAGGCCAGAACCATGGAGTCATCGAGTGATTTTACCCATGAACCCTGCAGCCATGTTCATGTCAGGCATTCTGCCGCTGCGGGTGCTTGCCTGAAGGCGTTGCCCAGAGTTTCCTTAAGCTTCTTGCCGATTCAGATGCTTGGCCACTCCATCTGGTTCTCCCCTATTGAAAGCCAACCGCTGATCGAGCCTCCTCTTCCACCAGCGTCCCCACAGGCTGCTCCCGCCTCTTCATTGCCGACGAATTTTGCCTGCGGGCACACCACGTCCCGGGGCAGCCAGACGCCAGGATCCAACTCCGTTGACAGAAGCCAGTGGCTTGCAGCGCTCTGCCCAGCTGCCCATTGGCGATCGGGGTGACCGACCACGGGTTGACAGCCACGACCAGGGGCGAGTTCCGTCGGGGCGGCGCCCTGAGGCTGTGGTCGGTTTGCCGTACTGACTGGGCAGGCCAAAGGATCTAAAACTGAATCAGAGGCCTCGACCCGGGCGGTGCAGGTCCACAACCCGGCAACCGGCCCAAGGGCGCTCGACACGGGGCGCCCTTTTCATTGGAGCGGATGGGTCCCACGATTCTCGGAGTCCAACGGCCTTCGCCACCCCAAGCGGCCTGTCCCTGTCCCCAGGCCGAACGGTTTCGTTGCTTGAACAGCAGTGGATTCTTGCCGCTGAAGGCCTCTGTGCCACCAGGGCCCCTGGGGCCTTTCCCGCCAGGCTCGCGCAGGCGGTGCTGCTCATCGTCCTTGAAGTCGGGCAGAACCTGAACGACGATTCATGCTGAAGTGTCCAGAGATGGCGGCGTGATGGGAGGAGGCCGGTGGAGATCAGGCGGGTCGATGGGATGAAACAGGTTCAGGTTGACCCCAATCATGGTTGAAAACAACTCATCCGGGATGATTGAATCCGGCGCCAGGCACCGCGCCTGTTCCTTCGTGAGAGGCCGCGATACGGACCTGCTCTACGAACGTGATCGACGGAGTACGTTTGGCAGCGCAGACATCATTTTCGGCGGACCTTCCATGAAGATCTTCACAGCATGCCTGTGCGGAGTGTTCCTCACCTGTTCCGCTTCCGCCTCGGCCGCTCTTGCGCCATGGGTCCAGGCGAACCAAGACTTCCATTCCATCGTTGATTTCATCCATCAACACCCAAAGGTGATGAATACCCTCCGCACGATTGACTTCCAGCAGAAAACCGTGACCTTCGGACCGCCCGGAGAGAACTGCCTGGCGGAGTTTGGGCGGGAACCGTGGGATCACCCTCCCGGCTTCGTGGGTCCAGCCAAGCCCCTTCAACTCCGAGCCTCCAACTGCCCAGTCGAATGAGGCCCGTGCCGGTGAAGCCTGACGCCACGGCGCGATTCCGATGCGCTCCATCGAGTGGCCGTGGACCAGCGAGTCCGTCGCCACGGGGCCGCTTCACCGTGGGTTCGCAGACCGGCCAGGGGCCCCCTCCAGGGAGCTTCACGGGAGATCAGGTCGCCGCCGCTGCGCGCCCCACCGTTCGATCCGGGGCAGTTGGGCTGCACGGGGTGGCAGCGAAACCAGCCCCTGAGGAGGGACATCTGACAGCGTTCCCGCTGGTCCCATGGGGAGTTTGCCAACGGGCTGCCGCCACAGGCCTGGGGAGGGGGGTGTCCGCCCGGTCTGATGATGAACCCTCGTCTCCCGGACGGTGCCGGAGGAATCCTGCTCCTGGTCGAGCCCCGACCCTGCAGCAGGAGATCTGCTCATTGCCTCTGTCCTGGCAGCGCCTCTGGCTGCCTCCAGGAAGACCACCCCTCCTTCCTTGTTTATTGATTCTGACGACACCGCTCTGTTCTCTGGTTTCAGGATTCCTGCTGGCTTTTGCCATCGTTGTGATGCCAGGGATGAAGACTCTGAGCGACCACGACTTCCTGCAGGCGTTTCAAGCGATTGATCATGTGATTCAGGGCAATCAGCCGGTGTTTCTTGTGGTTTGGCTTGGATCGGGGTTCTGGGCTTGATCGCCACGGCCCTGGTCGGCTTTGTTCAGTTGGATGGTGCCAGCCGTTCTCTTCTTGGCAGTGCTGCAGAACTCGATTAGATTGGTCTCCAGCGGCCAACGGTGGCCATTCATCCTCCTTTAACTGCTCAGTTGCAATGGCAGAATCTCGATGCAATGACAGAGATTGCTTTGTCGGATGCCAGAGTCGGCTTTGAGCTTCGCTGGGTTCGATGGAACATCTTGAGAACCGTCTGTTCCATTCTGACATCAGCGCTGTTGATCGTTTTGGTCTTTCAGCTTGGCTGATGGGTGTTACAGGCTGGCTGCGTGATCGTCAACCCCGGTGGAGGTTGAGGTGCGAGCTCCTCGGGCTGCAGCGAGCGGCCTGGAGAGGTCGTGCCAATCAGCCAGGACATCAGCCAGGACATCAGCCAGGACTCCGCCCAGGCACGGCGAGCAGCTCAGCCGCGCTCAATCCGGCCAGCCCTGCTGCGCCAGCGGCGCATGGCCGAGAGCGGCCGACACTCCCGACGCTTCCATCAACCAGTGGGCAACGGCTTCAGAGGAGAGAAGCCGGGTCAGGACGCGGCATTCGAATTCACGGTCTCTGTCCTCGCTGGTGGTGATCACGAGCAAGGCCTCTCCGGAGGGCAGGGTGTCCCTGGAGAGAAGCGTGAGCAGCGGCTCCGGGAGCAGGGGTTGGCCGACCCGGTCCTGGATCACGTGGATGAGTTCATGGCGAAGAATCTCCTCTTCGGAGCGCCCCTCCGCGCGGATGTTGTCGCGACAGAGGAACACCTGTTCCGCCTGGGGATCCCATCCCCCCAGCAGGGTGGCGTGCCCGGAGCAGCGCTCGTCCACAACTCCCACGGTGACACCGGCTGCCGCAGCGGCGGCGAGGAGGGTTTCCAGCACGTGGCCTGCTCCAGGATAAGATCAGGTTAAGACGGCTCACCCTCCACGTCGATCCCTGCCGGCATCCCCGGGCTCCTGGGTGCGGGTGCGTGCTGCGCCCCACCGGCAAGGCGCCCGCCCTGAGACCGCGACCGCCTCATCCAGCAGGCCTGTCCCCTGGCCATGTCCTGGCCCGGCCCCGTCACCAGCGCTGAGTTGCCCGTGTCCTGCTGGTCGGATCCGGATCGCCTCTGCGGATCTGCGGGGGGCAGCAGGTTGAAGGACACCGTGCCGTCGTGGCCAGGCGGGACTGTCACCGTCGCCGACGCCTGACCTCCAGTGGGCCGAGCCCAGGCCGCTGCGGCCAGGGAAGCGACGACGGTGGTCGGAAGGAACCCACGGACCATGCCGTTGTTCGGTGGCTTCAGCCCCATCAGGACGGTCGGTTCGGTCGATGCGGGAAGCTGGAGGTTCGAATCGAGTCGTTGATGCCTCTGACCGTGCATGGGCGGACACTGCCCACGGTGCTCGTCCAGCCAGATCCGCCCACTCCCCCAGGGGCCAGGGAGCGACACGACAGCGCACGGAGGGGATTCGGCTCCCGCCTCCCTGGGGCGGCTCCCCGGAGCCGGCAGGGCCGGAAGCGGAGCTCCGTGCTCAGCAGGCAGGACTGGGGACCCCTGGGCAAGCATCCCGACCGGGAGGCGATCGTGGCCAGGCAGCGCCTCCACCTGCCCCTCTCCGGTCGGATCAGCCCCGGTGAGGTGTCGAAAGCCTGGAAGCGTGCCGCTGCGGAGCATCACCCAGACCGGGGTGGCGCCCACGACACCATGCAGCGGATCAACGCCGCCCGCAACCTGTTGCTCAACCCATCCAACTAGCCCGTCCGGATCGGAGCGGTCCGCACGGTGTTCCCCCCGGGGCCCTGTTGCGGCGGAAGAAGTGCTCAGCCGGCTGGAAGGGCTGCTTCCTACGTTGAAACCAGGAACGGGAGGTGGTCAGATGACGATGATGCGACACGGGATGGATGCCCTGCAGCGCATCCGTGACCTGGCGGAGCAGGATCCGCTGTTCCGCTCCGAGTTGGCGGCAACCCACAGCGTGCGGGATGCCGCCGCGCTGGCGGCACGCCATGGTGTCAAGGTGAGCGAGCGGACGCTCTGGCTCAACCGAGGCCGGGTCCTCTCGGGTGGCCTGCCCACCTGGCGGGGCTGAGCCCGCCGGGGCCGGGTTGGTGGTTGACGGGGTTCAGGAAAATCCGCCGGGCTTGGGCCGGCTGCTGGAGAGGGAGATGTTCTGGGTCGGGGACGAGGCCCGGGGACGGGCCGACAGGGTCCCAGGTCCGGCGGGAGGTCCGGGCTGCCCCGGTACCGCCACCACGTTGAAGGCCAGCGACCAGCGGGCTCCCTCGCCCCGGAAGGGCGGCACCGAATGGGGTTGCCAGGCGGGAAAGACGTAGAAGTCGCCGGGCAGCGGATGCACGTAGTGGACCATGCCGGTGTGGAAGCTCTGGATGTGCCACTCCTCCGGACCGTGGAAGCAGAGCTGACCATCGAAGCTGTCGGCCCGCAGTTGGGGGGGCACCCGCAGGAAGATCACGCCCGAGAAGCTGCCCCCATGGGTGTGTACCGGGTTGTAGTCGCCCGCCTGCTGACAGTTCAGCCAGACGTCCACCAGTTGCAGGCCATAGCGGCCCGGGGTCCAGGGGCCACGGCCCTGGGGGGGCTGCTGATCGATCACCTCCCGGATCCAGCGCTCACAGCCCGGCAGGATCACGGTCTGGGCCAGCGTCTGCACCGCCGGATGGTGGGGGCCCAGTTCGCGCTGCTCGCTCAACTGCCCGGCCAGCTTGATCGATGCATCGGGCGAGGCGCCCGGATCGGCGAGCACCTGGCTGGCCACCTCGAGCAGCTCAAGCAGCAGTCCGTCGGCCAGATGCCCTTTGAGCACATAGCGCGGAAACAGGCTGAGCATCTCCATCGAGGCGGCGTGCTGCAAAACCCTGGCTGCTCCGGCCGGCCACGCTACCGAACCCGCCTGCCCCCGCTTTCGGCCGCTCGCTGCCCGGTTCCACCGTCCGCTCCTGGAGGGTCAGGGGCCGGTGGAGCGGGATGGAGCGGAGGCCGCTCAACCAGCCGACCCCCACCAGGTTCAGGGTCATCACACCGCCTGCCACCAGCCACCAGGGGGGGCTGGCCGCAGCACGGGGCGGGATCCTCTCCGCCCGCCGGGGTGGGGCGATCGATGGGAGACGCTCCGGCACAGCCCGCTCAGCAACCTGGGGAAGCGTGCCGTCAGGGGGTGTCTGAGCTGTGAATGCGCGGATGCGCTCTGTGAGCGGATGCGACTGGAGCTGCGATCAGAGGGCCTCGAACCGCACGTTCAGGTTGAGACGGCCCGGGCCCACGGCCGTGGCCTGCAGCACCAGGGCCGCACTCTTGCCGGCCGGTGTGCCGTCCACCGTCGTTCCGGCCGGGGGGTCGAAGACCAGGTTGAACCCCCAGGGGCCCGACACCGTGTTGAGGGTGCGTTCGCTGTAGCCCTGGGCACTGACGGAGGTCTGCAGCTTGGCGAGCAGGCCCTCGGGGGTGGCGCCCAACTGACCGTTCAGGCTGGTCTGCCCCAGGGCATTGGCGGAGAACAGACGGGCCGAGGCGGGGATCGGCAGTTTGAGGGCCGACAACAGGGAGGCCGCCGGAGCGGCCAGGGCTGCGCCGGCGCTTGCGGCCACGGCGAGCACCGCTGCGATCAGTGCGGTGGCGGCAGTGTTGAGGGCCGGCAGCCGGGGGAAGGGGAACCGTGGCATCGCGGGGCGGCACAGGTGGCCCCAACTTACGTGGCCTGCTCGTCAGCCTTCAGCCGGCCCCACCGGCGGGGGCGGCGGGGGTGGCGGCAGCGCGGCGGCTCGTTCCTGGAGCACGGCTGGCGACAGGCCGCTGGTGTCGGTGTTGCCTCCGAAGCGGAGCCCGAGCCAGGTGATCACGGCGGGATCCTCGCCCAGCACTGCTTCGCGGGGCTGGGCGGTGGGGAAGGGCTCCGCGAGCAGTCCGAGTTCCTCCACCAGGGCCGGGGGCAGGTACCAGAGTCCCGGACGGGGAGCGGCCCCACCGTCCGGGCGGTTGCGGCGTTCCTGGATCAGTTCACGCAGCTGGCCGTCGCCGCTGAGCTGGCCGGCCGGTGCCCACAGCACGGAGAGGGGTGGCGTGGATTGCGAAGACATTCGGAGTGGATCAAAGCGACAGAACAGTAACGTTATACCGTTGACCTCAGTGACGGGGCCGCTGGCCCTGCGCCCTTCTCCACCCCCGGCCCTGAGCTGTTCCCCGCCGATGGTCCCCACGCTCCCCGAGCCCATTTCGGTTCACGCTGGTGCCGCCGAGGCCCGCCCCGTTCTCGGCCCCCGCCTGCGCCGGCTCCATGCCCGCATCGGCGCCGCCCATCACCGGGCCGAAGGCATGGTCTTCTCCCGGGCCCTGCTGCAGGGCCAGGCCAGCTGCCGCCAGCTGGCCGCCCTGATCCGGGCCCTGCCGGCCGCCTATGCCCTCCTCGAGCAACGCGGTCCGGAGCTGGCCGGTGCCCTCGGAGCCCGTGCGCTCCCCTGGGCGGATCTCGCCCGCGGCGCGGCCCTGCGCCACGACCTGCTGACGCTGAACGCCATCGAGGCCACCCCGCCCTCCCCGGCCGCCCGGGTCTGGTTCGACCACCTGCAGGGCCTGGCCCAGCGGGAGCCGCACCGTTTCCTGGCCCATGTGTACGTGCGCTATGGCGGCGATCTCTCCGGTGGCCAGCAGCTGGGCGGCGCAGCCCAGGCTCTCCTGGCGGCCCATGGCCTGCCGGCCCTGCGCTTTTGGCGGTTCGAGCGGCCCATCGGGGCCCTCAAGCAGGCCCTCCATGAGGGGATCGAGCAGCTCGAGCTCAGTGACGGTGAGGAGGCCGAGCTGCTGGAGGAGGCCGAGATCGCCTTCCACCATACCCAGCGCCTGCTGGCGGAGCTGGGGGATCTGCCGCCGCGGCCAGCTGCGGTGCTCTGAACTCCTGCCGCCGCCCCCTTCCCTCCTGCCCCCACCGCCCCGTTCGTCGCTCCCGGCCCATGCCCCATGCCGCCCCGTCCCGTTCCGTTCCGGCCCCGTCTCCGCCGGAGCCGTCTCCGCCGGAGCCGTCTCCCGGCGCTGGGTCCGAAGACGTCCAGGAGGAGCTCCTGCTCCGCTACGACCAGCCGGTGCCCCGCTACACCAGCTACCCCACGGCGGCCGCCTTCCACACCGGGGTGGGTGCCGCCGATCTGGCCGCCCAGCTCGCCAGGCCCGGCCGCGGCGATCGGTCGCTTTATGTGCACCTGCCCTTCTGCCGCCATGCCTGCTGGTACTGCGGCTGCAACCGGATCACCACCCAGGCGGGATCGGCTGTGGTGGGGCCCTATCTGCGGGCGCTCGGCCGGGAGCTGGAGCTGATCGGCCAGGCCTCCAGGAGACGCCGGCGTCTTCGTCAGATCCACTGGGGCGGCGGCACCCCCAACTACCTCAGCCCGGCGGAGCGGGCCGAGCTCTGGCACCTGATCGAAGCCCATCACGACCTGGCCCCCGATCTGGAGGCCTCGATCGAGCTGAACCCCGAGTTCCTCGATCGCGATCAGGTGCTGGACCTGCGCCGGCTCGGCTTCAACCGCATCAGCTTCGGCCTTCAGGACGCCGATCCCCGGGTGCAGGCGGCCGTGAACCGGATCGTGCCGGTGGAGCAGCTGCGCCGGGTCATGGGCTGGATGCACGAGGCGGCCTTCGCGAGCGTCAACGTCGATCTGATCTGCGGCCTGCCGCTGCAGACCCCCGAGCGCTTCGCTGCCACCATCGCCCTGGTGGGGGAGCTACGGCCAGAGCGGATTTCGCTGTTCAGCTTCGCCTACCTGCCCGCCCAGCTGCCGATGCAGCGCCGGATCGCTGCCGCCGATCTTCCCGGCCGGCGGGATCGCCTGCGGATGCTGCGCCATGCCCGTCAGGCCCTGGGTTCCCTGGGCTACGACCCGATCGGCATGGATCACTACGCCCTGCGGGGCGACAGCCTGGCGGTGGCGGCCCGCCAGGGCCGGCTGCACCGCAACTTCCAGGGCTACACCACCGGCGGTGAGCTGGACCTGCTGGGTATCGGCATGACCGCGATCAGCCAGTTCCCCACCCTGTTCAGCCAGAACCGCCGCACGCTGCGGGAGTACATCCGCAGCCTGGAGCGGGGCGAACTTCCGGTGGAGCGGGGCCTGGTGGTGCGGGATCCGGAGTTGCTGGAGCGGCGGGCGATCATCCAGGCGGTGATGTGCCGCTTCGCGGTGAGCGTGGATCGGCGTCGCTTCGCCGGCGAATGGCTCAGGCTTCGGGAGATGGCCGCCGATGGCCTGGTGGAGCTGAGCGAGGAGGGCCCCACCGGGCGGCTCCGGGTGACCGGTGAAGGCCGCTGGCTGATCCGCACGATCGCCGCTGTGTTCGACCCCGTTCAGACCGCCCGGCCCTCGGGATCGGCTCCGATCTGAGCGGCTGCCCGGGGCGCCAGGCGTGCGCCCTTGCCCTGGGAAAAGGCCCCGGCGGACCGGGGCGTTTTGTCGCACCGTTCCCGTGCTGCGGGGGACCAGCCGGTCCCTTGCTCGCCGGTGCCCGTTGAGTCTCGCCTGTTTCCCGTGGGATTGGGGGTGACCAGGGTCACCTTCGGGGTTCGTGGCCAGACTGGGGATCGAGCCGATCGGGGGGGATGCCATGCGGTCCGACCGCCGCTTCGCCAGCCGCGCCCAGGCCGGCCAGAGGCTCGCCCTGGCGCTGCGCCCCTGGCAAGACCGGGGTGAGACCACCACCGTGGTCGCCCTGCCCCGCGGCGGCGTGAGTGTCGGCGCCGAGGTGGCCCGCAGCCTGCGCCTGCCCCTGCGCACCTGGGCCGTGCGCAAGCTGGCTGAGCCCAGCCGGCCGGAGCTGGCGCTCGGGGCGGTCGCTCCGGGGGGCGTGCGTCTGTGGGACCAGCCCCCTCCGGCCGGACCGGCCGTCGCCACCCGCAGACGGCAGCTCGTGATCGAGCAGGAGCGGGAGCTGGGCAGGCGGCAGCGGCTCTACGGAGATCCCGATCCGGTCGAGCTGCGGGGCCGGGAGCTGATCGTGGTGGATGACGGGATCGCGACGGGCTGCACGGTGCGGGCGGCGTTGCAGTCGCTGCGCCAGCAGCAGCCCTCCCGGCTGATCCTGGCGGTGCCGGTCTGCGATGCCGGTCTGATCCCGGAGCTGCTCCCCCTGGTGGACGAGCTCGTGGTGCTGCACCGGGTGCGGCGTCTCCGCTCGGTGGGTGAGTGGTACGCGCAGTTCGAGCAGGTGGACGATGGGCAGGTGCTGGCCCTGCTCGCCGCCCATCGGAGCGGTTCCGAAGGCGCGGAACCCCCAGGACCGCCCGACGGGCGGTGTCCCTAGCCTGACCGTCGACTTCCTGCCGCGATGCCGCCGCCGTCCGTCATCTCCGAGCCGCTGGGCTGGGCGGAGCTAGAGGCTCTCGCTCCACCGGAGTCCGACCGGGTCAACGGGCCCACCAACGCCCAGGCCCTCCTGCGCCTGTTCGGGCAGCCGGACACCGCCGTGCGGGTCACCCTCTTCCGTGACCACCACGCCTGGTGCCCCTATTGCCAGAAGGTGTGGCTCTGGCTGGAGGAGCGGCGGATTCCCTACCGGATCCGCAAGGTCACAATGGTCTGCTACGGCGAGAAGGAGGCCTGGTTCCGGCGCCTGGTGCCCTCCGGCATGCTGCCCGCCCTAGCGCTCGACGGCCGGCTGATCACCGAGAGCGACGACATCCTGCTGGCGCTGGAGGGGGCCTTTGGACCCGTGGGGGCCGGCTTGGGCGATCCGGCCGTCCTGCCGCTCCGTCAGCTGGAGCGGGTGCTCTTCCGGGCCTGGTGCCAGTGGCTCTGCACCCCGTCCCTCTCGCCCCATGACGAGGAGCGCGCCGCCGGGCAGTTCGATCGGGTGGCGGCGCTGGTCGCCGATGCCCTGGAGCTGACTCCGGGGCCCTATCTGCTGGCCGACTTCAGCAGCGCCGATCTGGTGTTCACCCCCTATATCGAGCGGATGAACGCCAGCCTCTACTACTACAAGGGCTATGCCCTGCGGGAGCGCCATGGGGCGATCGATCGCTGGTTCCAGGCCATGGAGACGCGTTCCACCTATCGGGGCACCCAGAGCGACTTCCACACCCACGCCCACGACCTTCCCCCCCAGATGGGCGGGTGTTACGCCAGCGGGTCCACCGAGCAGCAGGCCTGGGGCCGGCGGGTCGATCAGGGGCCCTGGCCCGTGGCCAGCCCGGATCCCGAAAGCTCCGCCCCGGAACCGGAGGGGGCGGCCCTCGAGGCGCTCGCCCGGGTGCTGCGCCACCGCCGGGCCATCATGACCGTCAATCCCGACCGGGGCGAGCGCTTCGATCGCGCCCTCCGCGCCGCCCTCACCCTGCTGGCCACGGGTGTGGCCGTTTCCGCGCCTCCTGGCTCGGGGACCGGCCTGCGCTATCTGCGCGACCGTATCAGCGTCCCTCGCGACATGTCGCTCCATGCCGCCCGGCGGCTCCGCCAGGCCCTGGAGCGCACTGCGGCCGGCGACCCGGCCTCCGGGCCCCCGCTGCCCGTGCGGCACCGCCGCGACCAGGATCCTCGCCCGTTCCTGGCCCACGAGCCGACGGTTCAACCGGTGTCCTGAGCGCCATGCCTGCCCACCTGGACTCCTTCGGCATCGACCAGCTCCAGGAGCTGCTGCGCCAGTGGGGATATTTGGTCGTCTTCGCGGGGATGCTCCTCGAAAACGCCGGCCTGCCCCTGCCGGGGGAGACCCTCACCCTGCTGGGGGGCTACGCCGCCGGCAGCGGCGAGCTGCGGCTCCCCGGCGTGATCGGGGCGGCCGTGGCCGGTGCGGTGCTGGGGGACAACCTCGGCTATCTGCTCGGCCGTCGCCTCGGCTGGGACCTGGTGCTGCGGGTCGGGACCCTTCTGCGCCAGCCGGGCGAGTCGATGGAGCATCTGCGGGAGCGGTTCCTGCGCCATGGGGAACGGGTGGTGCTGCTGGGCCGCTTCGTGGCGCTGCTGCGGGTGCTGGCCGGCCCGATCGCCGGTGCGGTGGGGATGCCCTATCGGCGGTTTCTCGTGGCCAATCTGCTCGGGGCCGTGCTCTGGGCCTCCGCCATGGTGAGCCTGGCCTGGCTAGGAGGGCGCTGGATCCCCCTGGAGCGGCTCCTCGACGGAGTGGCCGGCTTCGGCCTGGCTGCCCTGCTGCTGGCGATGGCCGTCGTGCTTGTGCCGTGGCTGCTCTCCCGCTGGGAGAGTCGACTGATCCACCAACCCCCATCGGAGTTGCCATGACAGGCCCTCGACACCGGCTGCTGAAGGCCGCTGCCCTGCTCGCTCTGGCCATGCCTGGCCTGATCCTGCCGGTCCAGGCCCCCGCCGGCGCCCTTGAACTGAGGGGACGCACCTACTTCGAGAAGGCGCCCTGGCGGATCACCTTCCGGAACTACTACTCCACGGTGTTCCAGAGCGGGGGGGAGTACTACTTCACCATCGAGATGCCTGAGAGCGCCGGCGCCGGACTGGGGGCCCTGGAGATCCGTCAGACCGCCGGGGTTGACTGGCAGTTCTCCTTCGATGTCTCCCGCACCCGGGCCTTTCTGGGCCAGCCCCGCCGGGAGGGCCCAGCCCTGCCCATCGAAGCGGATTTCGATGACGAGCGCCGTCAGTTCCGCATCCGTTTCTCCACCCCGCCCGGCCCCGGCCAGACGGTGACCGTGGCGCTGCGCCCCTACCGCAACCCGGCGGCAGCCGACCTTTACCAGTTCGCCGTGACGGCGGAGCCAGCCGGAGCCGACCCGGTGCCGCAGGCGGTCGGATTCGCCCGCATGCCGATCTACAACAGCCTCGACTACTGACGGGAGGGTGGAGCCGGGTCCCCCACGTGCGGCAGGTCGCCCAGGCCGGTGATCGCCTCCGGGTGGCGGTAGTGCTTGAACTCCAGCCAGTTGCCGGAAGGATCGATCAGGAACAGGCTGCGGTGCTCCAGCGCCGTTCCCTTGAAGCGGGTGCGGGGAGCCAGTCCGAAGCGCAGATCGCGCGCTCGGGCCCGCCGCTCCAGGCCCTCCAGTTCGCCTTCGGTGCTGAACACCAGGCCGAAGTGACGGGGATAGATGCCCGGCTGAGGCTTCGCGGCGCTTCTCTCCAGGTGGGCCACCAACTGGTGGCCGCCCAGCTCAAGCACGAGTGCTTCGGGGCTGCGGCGGCCGCGCCGGCAGCCCAGCCCGTCCACATACCAGCGCTCGGTGCTCTCCAGGTCGTGCACGGGGAAGGCGAGATGGAAGCGGGGCGGCGCAGGCGTCATCGCTCCGGCGGCGGTTCAGATCGTTGGATGGCCCCAGCTGGCTGCCGGCCGGGGCCGACGGTGACCCACAGAAAAGCCCCCGTCGGACGCACGGGGGCTTTTCCGGAGCGAAACCACACCCATGGTGGGGGCGGGCACGCTCTGGGGCCGACGGGGTGGAGGGTGCGTCGGTCCTTCATAACTAGCTGTGCCGGGCGGCCGACGCCGCCGGCAGGTGACCAAACGCAACACGGCAGGCTCAGAGCCGGCGCCGGAACCCCTCGTTGTAACCGGCGGCGGTTCGCTCGGTCTCGGAGGACCGGCTCAGTTGCCAGACGTTGCGGCTCAGCCGCCGGGCCGTGACGCCGGCCCGGCGTACCACCGCCGTGCCGGGCCGGGCTCCCAGCAGCTGGGTGACCTCCTGGGTGGAGAGCGGCGCTCCGGTGTCGATGGCCAGGGAGATCGTCTCCAGCCGGTTCTTGAGCACCTGAACGTTCGCCTCCCCCTCCATCTCGCCTTCGAACAGGGGCAGGTCCACGGCGCCACTCCCCATGCCCCGCATCAATCCGAGCCCCACGACGGCCAGCGCCTGTTCCGGCTTGACCCCCTGCTCGATCGCTCCACTGATCCACTCGGAGAAGGAGGTGCCGTCGGACGGCTGGGCCACCGCGGCGGCCGATCTGGTGGGTGTGCTCGCCACGGCCGCTGCCTCAGAAGGGTCTGGAGCCGAAGGTACCGGCTCCTGAGCGGCCCGCAAGGGAGCTCAGCTGCGCTTGAGCCAGTGGGGCGCCCCGCCGAACCAGTCGCCCAGATCATCACTCTCCGGACGAAAGGTCTGGCTCGGATCGGTCTCCCCGAGGTCCAGTTCCGCCAGGAAGCGATCCAGCCCGTCGGCTCCCACCCCGAGGCTGGCGCTGCGCTGGGCACGCCGCAGCCAGCTGGCCACGCCGGGATCCCGATCGGCGAACTTCTGCACGTAGATCCTCTCCTGCAACGAGACGCTTCGCTGCAGGCGGATCCTCTTGATGATGTCCTGCAGACGGAGGCGGGTGGAGGGTGTGAGCATCGGAACGCCCTCGATGGTCACCCCGTGATAGCGGCTGCACCCATCCCAGGTGTATCTCATCCCACCGAGTGGGGATCGCGCCGGTCCCGGCGGTGCTCCGAGGAGGGAGAAGACCGAACGGTAGGATCCCCCTGCTTCCTTGAGAACCCAGTCTCCTGGGGAATGGACCTGCCCCGGCAGTCCGTTGCACGTTCGGTCCCCCCTGGTCAGCTTGATGCCCCGTTCGTCACGGATTGAACCCCGATCCCCGAACGATCCCGACCGCTCCAGCCGCTTCCCCCTCACTGGCAGCCACGCTCCTCCGCTGCAGCAGCGCCAGACCATCGAGCTGCGCGCCTACGTGTTTCTCGATTCGCTGCAGCCCCAGCTGGCGGCCTACATGGGCACCGTGTCCCAGGGGTTTCTGCCGATCCCCGGCGACGCCTGCCTCTGGCTGGAGGTCTCCCCGGGCATGGCGGTGCACCGCCTCACCGACATCGCCCTCAAGGCCAGCACCGTGCGGCTGGGCCAGAAGGTGGTGGAGCGGGCCTTCGGCTCCCTGGCGCTCTATCACCGCGATCAGAGCAGCGTGCTGCTCTCCGGTGAGGCGGTGGTGGAGGCGATGGGAACGAGCGTGGAGCGGCGGGGTCGCTGCGAGGTCACCTGGGATGAGATCATCCGGGCCATCACCCCCGACCATGCGGTGCTGATCAACCGGCAGAACCGCCGCGGCTCGATGATCCAGGCCGGCATGAGCATGTTCATCCTCGAGACCGAGCCGGCCGGCTACGTGCTGATCGCCGCCAACGAGGCCGAGAAGGCCTCCAACATCACCGTGGTCGACGTCAAGGCGGTGGGTGCCTACGGGCGCCTCACCCTCGCCGGTCGCGAGGGGGACATCGATGAGGCGGCCGCCGCCGCGATGCGCGCCGTCGAGCTGGTCAACCGCTGATCCCCAGCCGTCGCCGCAGCTCCGGGGCCAGCAGCCGGGCCGCCTTGGCCCGGCTGCTCAGCCGGTGGAGCTGGTGGGGTGTCATCTCGGCGAGGCTGCAGCCGGCCTCCCGCACATAGAGGAGGCGGTTGTAGCCGTAGCCGGCCGCGGCCACGGGCTGGTGGAGGATCTCTCCTCGGCAGATGCCCTCGGCCACGGCGACGATCCGGCCGGCGGGGTCCGCCAGGGCCAGCACGCTGATCAGGGCGGCGCTGCGGTACACCACCCCCTCCAGCTCCCGCAGCAGCCGGGCGATCCGCTCGGCGTCGGTGGGGGCGTAGCGGGCCGAGTAGATCCCCGGGGCGCCACCCAGGGCGTCGACGTCAAGGCCCGAATCGTCGGCGAGGGTCCAGCGGCCGGTCAGGCGGGCCACGGTCTCCGCCTTCAGCCGCGCGTTCTCGGCATAGGTCTGGCCGGTCTCCTCCACTTCCAGGCCCTCGGGCTGGGCCATCACCTGGAGATCCACCGCGTCGAGCATCGCGACGATCTCGCGGATCTTGTTGACGTTGCCGCTGGCGATCACCAGCACCGGGGCGCTCATCAGCCCTCAGCGGCCCCTGGACGGGGCGGGAGGGACCTGGCGGGGCAGGGGACCATCCCGGTCGGAGCGGAAGATCAGCTCCAGGTCGTCGGCGTGGTCGGGCAGCAGGGCGATCAGGGCATGAAGGGCCCGCAGGGTGAGCGGCGCCCCCCGGGCCATCGCCTCGCTGCTCATCAGCACCACGTCCAGTTCCGGTCCGTCGGCCTGGGGCTGGACGTCGGCGAACAGCTGCACGGCCATGCCCTGGGGGGGCACCCGCATCAGGGCGCTGAGATGGACGGGCCCCTGGTGGTCGATCTCGGTGCCCAGCTGCAGCAGGGCGGGCATCAGTTTCCCGATCAGCTCATGGCCCGCCGCTGGGCTTCGGGGTTTCAGCACCACGATCAGGCGAGCCATGGGATCTGGCGATGTGGGGGCATCCTTGCGCAGAGCCCGCCCGAGTGATCAGTGCTCCAGCAGGGCGTTGATCGCCAGTTCGAACGGCACGGCGCTCGGCGGCAGCCGCAGCAGGAGACTGACGTGGGCGGCCAGATCTTCCGGCTGGGTCATGGCCTGCTTCGGCAGGGTCCGCACCGCCGCTGCCATCTCGGTGTTCACCCAGCCGGGGCAGATCGCTGTGACGCGGATGCCGTCCTCCCAGCCTTCGTTGCGCATCGCCTCGCACAGTCCCATCAGGGCGAACTTGCTGGTGGCGTAGCCGGCCAGGTGGCCCTTCACCCGCTTGCCGCTCATCGACACCAGGGTCACCACCCGGCCCCGCCCGCTGGCGCTCAGCTGGGGCCAGGCGGCCCGGCTCAGCCACCAGGGACCCATCAGGTTCACCCGCCAGAGCCGCTCCGGCTCGGCGGCGTCCGCGTCGGAGAACTGCACTCCGAGGCGGGAGAACACCCCGGCACAGTGGATCAGGCCGTCGAACGCCCCGAACCGCTCCACGGAGGCGGCCACCCAGGCGGAGGCGGAGCTGGGATCCTCGGCCTCGTAGGGATGGAGGAGCACCCGCCCGGAGTCGGCCAGGTCGGTGCCGGCGAGGGCGCCGGGATTCCGGACCCCCAGCGCGAGGCGGTGCCCATCGGCCAGCAGGCGCCGGGCGATGGCCTGGCCGATCCCACGGCTGGCGCCGCTGATCAACAGGGTGCGTGGCGCCGTCGTCTCCGTCACCGCTGCGGATCCTGCCGTGTCTCCCCGCCGGGGAGAGGTCCCTGAACGGTGGTCATGACGGGATCCCGGACTCCCTCCACCGTGAGCGCACTCACCAGGCGGGCCTGCTTGCAGGGCCTGAGCACCATGGGCTCGCCTCCAGATCTGTCTCCGCTGTAGGACGGCGCCGCCCCGGCTCCCGCGTCACCCGGGAGGTGCTCCCCTCCCAGGATCGCTCCCCCGGGCCCCCGGGCCGCTGCGCCGGTGCAGTGCCGCAGCGCCGGCGAAGACCAGGGCCATCACCAGGTAGCCGAGGGCCCAGCGGCCGCCGCTGCCCCAGCCCAGCTGCAGGACGGTGTCGGTGGCCGTGAAGCGCCAGGCGTGGATCAGGCCGAACCAGGAGGCGGCGGCCGCCAGGGTTGCGCAGGTGGCGGCCGCCAGGAAGCGCTGCTCGATCACATACACCAGCAGGGCCGCCAGCAGCATGGCCGCCACGATCTGGCCCTGCTCCAGGGCAAAGGCCCCTGCCGCCCAGACGTCCACCTGCCGCAGCGGCTCCAGCAGGTCGGCCCCGAAGGGCCGATCCGCACTTCCGGCCCCTCCGGCCCGAAGTGAGGCCTTGATCAGCAGCGCCCCCCAGCCCGCCAGCCCCGGCAGCAGGCCCAGCACCACGGCCGGGGCATGGGCGGCGGGGCTGGCCTGAAAGCTCTGGGCGGCGATCACCAGGGCGATGTACAGCACGATGGCCATTCCCGCCTCGATCGGCACCAGCTGCCCCACCAGCCCGAACACCCCCAGCAGGCAGCCCAGCCCCATCAGCAGGCCATTCAGCCAGGAGTAGCCGATCCGGGCGCCCATCCCTTTCCAACCCGGATGGCCGATGTAGATCGTGGTGGGAAAGCAGGAGCCGAGGCCGGCCGCCACGATCGTGCCCATACCGTTGATCAGCAGCGAACTGCGCACCGGATAGCGGTCCCCGGCTGCGTCGGCGCTCTCCAGGTTCTGCAGGGAGCCGAGGATGTTGAACAGCCCCATCGGCACGATCACGCCGAGCCAGGGCAGCAGCTGGCCGCGGGCCTGCCAGAGGGCGCCCAGCTGGGGCGCGGGGGTGTGCCAGCCCACCTGGGCGAGGTTCGCCTGCCAGCTGGCCGCATCGATGCGCAGCAGGCCGGTGGCCGCGGCCAGCACGATTCCCAGCAGCACCGCCACCAACCCTCCGGGCAGGGGCAGGGTCACGCCGCCGTAGTAGGTGAGCAGGATCACGGCCAGCACGGCCAACCCGACCACCGGTTCGGCGTAGGTGCGCAGCAGGAACCCCAGGCCGATGTAGCCCAGGGCGATGCCGGCGAGGGTGGCCAGCAGGGCCGCCCGCGGCACCCAGCGCCGCACCGCCGCCCCACAGAAGGCGCCGCCGGTTTCGATCAGACCGGATCCGAGGCAGGCCACCAGCCCCGCCTGCCAGGAGAGTCGCACCGCGGACGCGGCGTCCAGCCCCTGGCCCAGGGCCGTGAGCTTCACCGGCAGCATCACCAGGAACACATAGGCGAACAGACTCACCGTGTTGATGCCGTAGGGGAGCGCCGTCCGGTCGCTGCGTCCCTCCGAGCGGGCCAGCCGGTAGGCCTGCCAGGCATAGGCCCCGTTCCCCACCACCAGGCTCAGGCCTGTGGCAGGCAGGATCACCCCGAAGATCAGCGGATCGGGATACCCCAGCACGCCCCGACAGAGGCCGAGGATCAGGAGAATCTGGATCAGATTGTCGAGGCCGAGGCCCAGCAGCCCGTCGATGTCACCCGCCACCAGCCAGCGGGGTCCCCGGTCGCCCATGCGGTCTCTTTCCCGTGTCCTCCCCGATGATGCCGGTTCCCCTTCGGGGCCTCTGACCGTCGCGGTGTCGTGATGGAGGTCGTCCTCCTGTTCGTTGTGCTCCTGGCCCTGGCCGCCGGGGCGCTGGCCGTGCTGGTTCTCGCCCTGGTGGGAATCGTGGCGGTGCTGCACCGCTGGCTCGGCCCGACCCCGCCGCCGGGGGGTGCGCTGTCGGAGGAGAGGGAGCGACTGAACCGGCTCGAGCAGCGCCTGCGGCGGCTGGAGGAACAACTGGCCTGCCCGGAGCCGGAGGGGACCGTCGGCGAGAGCCGAACCCCGGTGGTGCCGCCCCCCCCCGAGCCGGCGCGTCCCGTCCCGCCCAGCCCGGACCCGCGGCAGCCGAACCGTCAGCGTCCGTCGGCGGCCGGCCCCTCGGCCTGGCGGGGACTGGAGCGGGGCATCGAGAACTGGACCGGACGGCTTGGCGCCGCCGCCGTGGTGGCCGGTCTCACGTTCCTGTTCATCCACACCGCCATCCGCTTCGGGCCCTTCCATCGCTTTCTGCTGGCAGTGGCCCTGGCGACCGCCCTGGCGGGCCTGTCGGTCTGGGTGGAGCGGCAGCGGGGCTGGAAGGAGTTGGGCCAGTGGATCCGTGGCGCCGCCGGCGCGATCGCCCTGCTCGCCGGCGCGGCCTCGAGCGGGCTGCCGGGCGTCGGACTGCGCTGGGTGGAGGATCCAGCCCTGGCGCTGGGGCTGCTGCTGCTCGGCATCGGCGTCAATCTCGCCCTGGCCTGGCGGGCTCGCGCCCAGGGGCTGGCGGCTTTCCACGTGGTGATCTGTCTGCTGCCGCTGGCGATCGTGCCCCCCTCGGCCATGGCCCTGGGCCTGGCCACCCTGATCGCCCTGCTGGGGCTGGCCCTGGGGCTCCTGCGCCGCTGGGATCTCCAGCTGCTGGCGGTGAGCCTGGCCGCGGCGCTGCAGCACCTGCTCTGGTATGTGCGCACCGATCTCCCCTTCCGCAATGTCGGGCTCCGCTCCGATGGTCTGGTGGCCGCCGTGGCCCTGTTCGGCGGCATCGCCCTGCTCGAGCAGCTGCGGCGACCGCCGCGGCCGGGCTTCGCCCCGATGTCCCTGCTCGTCCATCTCACCGGCTGGACGGGATTGACCCTGGCTCTGGTGACCTATCCCGACGAGCCGACCGCCCGGGCCCTGGGCTGCGCCCTGGGAGCCCTGGCCGCCCTGCACCTGGCCGGGGCCGCCGCCAGGCGTGGCTGCCGCTGGCTCCAGCGCTGCGATGCCCTGCTGGCCCAGCTGCTGGGGGTCTGCGTTCTGCTCAGCCTGGCGCCCCTGCTGGCCGATGGCCTGCTGCTGCTGCTGGCCCTGTTCCTGTTCTGCCTGCTGGTGCTGCGCGTGCCCGGTGAGGAGGCCGACCCGCTGCTGCGGCGGGTGGGTCAGGCGCTGGTGGTCGCCTCCGGCCTGCTCTTGATCCTGGTGGGGCTGATCCCGGCAATCGCGCCGAGCGTCTCCCAGAACACGGCCGTCCTGCTGGTGGGAGCCGCGGCGGCGGCGGCCAGCTCCGTGACCCGCGCCGATCGGGAGAACGGCTCGGAACCGCCAGGGGTGCGTCCGATGCCTGCCCTGGGCTGGCTGGCCGGCGGGCTCAGCCTGAGTGCCTCGGTGCAGGGCCTGGCCCTGGGGCGGCTGGAGGCGGTGGCCCTGCCGGCGGTGGGAGCGCTGCTGCTGCTGAGCCGGCGCTGGCGTTCCCCTGGACTGCCCCGTGGAGTGGCCGGCGCCAGCCTCGCCGTGCATGGGCTGTCCTGGTTGAGCCTGGCGCTGGGCGCCCCCTGGGCGGCGGCCCCCCTGGCCCTGCGCTGGCTGCCGCTGCTGGGGCTGGCCCTGGCGCTGGTGGCCGCCGGCGGCGAGGGCAGGCTGCGCCAGCTGGGGATCCTGCTGGCTGGTCTGGATCTGTTGCTGGGCGGTCAGCTCCTGCTCGCCCCACTCTCCCCGCTGTTGCCGGCGGTGGCCTGGCTGCTGCTGGTGCTGCCGCTGCCCGCCGCCGCCGATCGGCTGCCACCGGCCAGCTCCCGGGCCGTGCTGTGGCTGGCCCTGCTGGCGGTGGCGGCGCTGGCCCTGGCCTGGCCCCTGCAGATCCTGCCGGCGGCCAACCTGCTGCTCCCCGGCTGGAGCACACCGCTGCCGGCCCGGCTGGGGGTGGAGCTGCTCTCCCTGGGGGTGCTGCTGCGCTGGTGGCGGCTGCGGGCCCGGGGCCGGCTGCTGGGGAGCATGACCTGGCAGCGGTGTCACCCCTATCTGGTCGAGCTGATCCTGCTGGTGGTGGTCGTGATCGTGCGCACCGAGCTGAGCCCCCTGGCCGGGGCGGTGGCCTGGCCGCTGCTGGCCCTCGGTCTGCTCAGCCGCTGGGGTGTGCGGCTGTTCGATGCCCGCGTCCCTCTCTATGCCCTGCCCTTCTCCTGGGTCGGCCTGCTGCAGGTGCTCGGGGCCATCGAGGCCATCCGGCTCGGGCGCCAGGACGGCTCGGCCTGGTCGGATCCGCTCACCGCGACGGCGTTGCTCCTGCAGTTGGGTGTGCTGCTGGTCCATCACCGCAGCACCCTTCCCGTCGACCACGGGGTCGTTCCGGCGGGGCTGGCCGGCCTGGGCCAGCTGGGGCTCCGGGTCAACCGCCAGCGGCTGGCCGCGGTGGACGTTCCAATCCTGCTGGCCCTGGCCCTGGCGATTCTGTGGCGCTTCGAGGGGCCGCTGCTGACCCTGCTCTGGTCGGCGCAGGCGTTCCTGGTGTTCGCCCTGAGCGCCGTGCTGCGCAGGAACCAGCTGCGCTACGCGGCGCTGGCCGGTCTGGCGTTCTGTCTGCTGCGGCTGCTCAGCGTGGACCTGGCCAGCGCCGACCTGGGCCTGAAAGGGGCGATCTTTGTGGGGGTGGGGGTGCTGATGCTGGGGATGAACGCCCTCTACAACCGTTTCCCCGGACGGTTTGAGGGGTAGGCATTCCGCGGCCCCGTCCAGGAGCAAGAGACTCAGATCATGCGATGGGCCCGATCCCAGGCCCGCCTGACCGCGCGGAGGTTGGCAGTGCCCGTACGGGTACAAGGAAAGTCCTGTCGCTCCTCGCGCAACAGGGAGAGACGGGGATGGCGGGAATCGGTTCCATCCCAGGTCCAGGTGCCGTTGGTGTAGCTGGCGGGCCCCGGGTCCTGGCTGCGGGGCAGCTGCAGGGTGAGATTGCGCCACTGCAACACCACCAGGGAGTCCGGAGGGCCGGATGCCGGGAGTGGATCCAGCTCACCGAACAGGTCGAAACGGGTCTCCACCCGGGCCAGCAGCGGGTCTCCGCCGCAGCTGTAGTGCTGGGGAAGGGACGACCAGGCAGCGCTGGGTCTGGCGATCAACAGCCCCACCAGCAGTAGAAGGCATGGCAGCCAGACGGGCGGCTGAAACGGGGCGGGCCTGGATCGCTCGGCTGTCGCCAGAGGTGGTGGGGACCCTGGCATGGGGGAGACACGGGATGGGCGTGTTCCGATCATGCCGAGGGCGGTGTGGGCCTGCTCAACCGATGCCGAGCAGGCCGCGGGTGAAGGCCTCGCCGCCGAGGGCGACTTCGGTGGCGAGCAGGGCGATGAATCCGAGCATGGCCATGCGGCCGTTGAGCCGCTCGGCGCGCTCATGGAATCCCCAGCCGTTCTCGGGGCTCACCACTTCCATGCGGGGCTCGGTGGCGAAGGCGTTGAGACGCCCCCCGTCCTCGGTGGTGACGGTGGCGCCCCGGATGGCGGCGCGCTCAGCGGCGGTGACGGGAGCGGTGGCGGTGGCCTGGGCCATGGGGATCTCGCGGGGTGTGAACAGACTGTAACGCATTGTTGCGGAATGTAAAAGCCCCCCGGATCCGGGTGGGGCTGTCCCCCGGCGAGTCGGGCATCATCGGAGTCCCCGCTGCGCCTGGACCCGGTTGCCCCCGCCCGCCGTCGCCTGTGACCTGGTCGTGATCGGCAGCGGCCTGGGCGGACTGTGCTGCGGCGCCCTGGCCGCCCTGCACGGCCTCGACGTGCTGGTGCTCGAGGCCCACGACCGTCCCGGGGGCGCGGCCCACGGCTTCGAGCGGCGGGGCTTTCGCTTCGAGTCGGGTCCCTCCCTCTGGAGTGGCCTCGGCCGCTGGCCCAGCCCCAACCCGCTCGCCCAGGTGCTGCGCGCCCTGGGTGAATCCGTCCCGGTGGCCAGCTACCGGGAATGGGGGCTGCTGCTCCCCGAGGGTCAGCTGCGCATCGGCGTCGGTCCCGAGCCCTTCCTGGACACGGTGCGGTGCCTGCGGGGCCAGGCTGCCGCCTCGGAATGGGCGGCCTTCATGACCTGGTTGCAGCCCTACTGCCGGGCCACGGCCTCCCTGCCCCTGCTGGCGCTGCGCCCTGGACTGGGCCTGGCGGGGGTGCTCGGAGCCCGCGCCTCCGCTCGGCTCATGCTCCAGGGCCCGCGGCTGGCGGCACTCGGGGGCGCCTTCGGCCCGATGGCGCGACGTCATCTGCGGGATCCCTTCCTGCTCCGCTGGGTGGAGATGCTCAGTTTTCTGATCTCGGGCTTGCCCATGGATCAGACCAGCGCCGCAGCGATGACCACCCTGTTCGGCGAGTGGTTCGAGCCCGGCGCTTGCCTTGAGTACCCCCTCGGCGGCAGCCCGGCGGTCGTGGCGGCCCTGGTGCGGGCCCTGGAGCGCCAGGGCGGAGCCCTCCGCACCAGCGCACCCGTCAGCGGCATCCTGGTCGCCGACGGCCGGGCCATCGGCGTGCGTCTCGGTGATGGCGGCACGATCACGGCCCGCCGCGGTGTGGTGAGTGACGCCAGTCCCTGGGACACCCTGGACCTGCTGCCCGAGCACGCCCTGCCGGTCCGCTGGCGCCGCCAGCGCGCCGCCACGCCCGCCTGCGCCAGCTTTCTCCATGTCCACATGGGGCTCCGGGACGACGGACCCCTCGATCTCCCCATGCACCACGTCTGGGTCGGGGACTGGGAGCGGGGCATCGGCGCCGAGCGCAACATGGTGGTGCTCTCGATGCCTTCCCTGCTCGATCCCTCCCTGGCCCCCGCCGGCCACCAGGTGCTGCACGGTTACACCCCCGCCAATGAACCCTGGGGGCTCTGGAGCGATCTGGAGCCCGGCAGCGCCGCCTACGCGCGGCTCAGGCAGGAGCGCTGCGCCATCTTCCGCGAGGTGCTGGGGCAGATCGTGCCGAACCTGGCCGATCGGGTCGTGCTGGAGCTGCACGGCACTCCGCAGACCCACCGGCGTTACCTCAGAGTCCAGCGGGGCAGCTACGGGCCCGCCCTGGGCGCCGAACGGGGACCGTTCCCGGGTGGGACAACCCCGATCCCGAACCTGATGCTCTGCGGTGCCGGGGTCTTCCCGGGCATCGGCGTGCCACCCGTGGCGGTGAGCGGCGCCATGGCGGCCCACAGCTTCGTGCCGGCGGCCCGGCAGCGGGCGCTGCTCGAATCGATCGGCCTGCTGGAGGTCTGAAGCCCGTTCGCCGGGCCCGCAGGTCCCCCCTCACCAGCCGCGCCAGAGGCGGGCCCCCTCGCTGCGACGCAGCGCCCGCAGCTTCCGCTCCAGCACCACCAGCGCCGGCACCAGCGTGAGTCCATTGGCGGCCACCAGGGGGCCGTCGCCGATGGCCAGCCCGTAGATCGCCCAGAGGCTGACCCCGGCGGTGAACAGGGCGTACATACCCAGCGAGATGCCACGGGTGTCACCGCTGCGCACCGTCTTGATGGCCTGGGGGAAGAAGCTCAAGGTGGTGAGGCTCGCCGCGGCGTATCCCAGCAGCGTCACCGGCAGGAGCGGGGCCATGGGACGGGTCGGGGCAGGGTCTGCCCCCGCATCATGTCGGGCTCAGGGGCTGGTTCATCGCCGCGCGGGCCTGCAGCCAGCGGTCGGATTCGGCCATGGCACGGCAGTCGTCGAACCAGGGACCGCCCAGGGTGTAGTGGAGGATCTTCGGCTCCGGGGGCAGGGGCTGGACGCCCACCAGCACGTTCCAGGCTGCCGGCAATCCGCCGATCGCCCCATCGGGCAGCCAGTGGAACTGGTGCAGCTCCAGGCCGCTGGCCGTGTTCACCCGTTCGGGGGTGAGGGCCCTGCAGCGGGCGCAGTTGAACAGCATCACCGACGACCAGTTCTTGCGGCCGTAGGGGGTCTGCGGCATCCCCTGGAACTTCAGCCCCGCCTCGCAGATGTGCTCGTGCTTGACCACCTGAACCGCGTAGCGCTCCTCGCGCTGGGCCCAGAGTTCGGCGATGTCGCCGAGACAGACCATGTCGGCGTCGACGAACAGGGCCCAGCCCCGATAGTCGGCCAGCCAGGGCACCAGGAAGCGGCTGAAGGAGAAGTCGGTGCTCTGCCTGGGATCGCGCGCCCGGCTGTACACCCCCCGCAGCTGATCGAGCCGCACCTGGCCGATCAGCACCGGGACACTGGAGTGGGCCTGAATCGAATCGGCCAGCACGTTGATGGCCACCCGTTCGCGGTGGTCGTAGCCGATGAAGACCCGGGGGCGCTCCAGGGGGAGGGTGCTCATGCCGCCTCCACCCGCACCATCGGCTGCATTACCTGGCGCAGCAGCAGGGCTCCGAAGCGCAGCCGCCGCCCCAGCTGCGGCAGGGGCCCCTCCCCGGCGGCGCGGCCGGCCTGCAGCTCCTGGAAGCGGTGCACCAGCTGGTCGCGCAGCTCCAGGTAGCGGCTGTTCTCCAGGTCGAACACCCAGGGAAAGGCCCGGCGGGCGGCGCGGTTGGTCTGGGTCATCACCTCCCGGTCGAAGCGCCGGGGGTCCATGCCCAGGATCCGGTAGAAGTCACCCCGCTCGCACACCGTGAGGCTGTGGGTGAGAAACACCGACCACAGGAAGAACCGGCTCAGCAGCTGACCGCGGACCCCCCGGCGCAGGCCCGGCCAGCAGCGGATCAGCAGGTTGAAGATGTCGCCGTGGCGGTTCTCGTCCTGGCACCAGGGCTCGAAGAAATCGAACAGCGGCGCGATGCGGTGGTCGGGGTGGGCCTTGAGGTGACGGTCGATCAGGATGTACCTCCAGTAGCCGATCTTCTCCGAGAGGAACACGCTGTAGAGCACCCAGCTGAGCGGGAACCAGGTGATCGGCCGGTTGGCGCTCAGCTTCGGCAGATCGATCGTGATGCCCTCCGCCACCAGCGCCCGGTTCAGGAACCCGGCATGGCGGGCTTCGTCGCGGGCCATCAGCTGGAACAGTCGTCCCAGGTCGGGTCGCCCGGCCTGGAGCAGCCGCCGGGACAGCTCCTTGAACAGCAGGAATCCCGAGAACTCCGACACGCAGGAGCGCACCAGGTAGCTCTCATAGGCGGCCTTCTGCCCAGGGTCCAGATTCCGTAGGCGATCGAGGGGAACCTTCCGGTCGAAGTGCTCCCGGTTGTGGTCGGCCTCCATTTCGGCGAGCAGCGCCTCGAACAGCGGACCCTCTCGGATCAGCTCGGTGCGGGCCGCCTTGTCAATCTCGGTGGTGTAGAAGCGCGGCTCCAGCAGGCCCTCACGCCCCTGGGGCGCGGTGGGGGGCGCCACCGGAGTCGGGGCGATGGCCCCACCCGCCTCGATCCCTGGCATCGCACCCATGGCATAACAACAACGTGATACTACATCACGCCATCAATGCGACCAACTGTCTTTGCGGGAGTGCGCTACCATATCATCTGAGCGTTCCGCGGCCCGGCGCCGGGCGCCGGGACTCCCCGATCCGTTCCCCTCCGTCCATGGAAGCCCTCGCCGACTACTTCAAGGTCTTCTCCGAACCCAACCGGTTGGCGGTGCTCAAGGCCCTGCGGGCCGGCCCCCTCAATGTCACGGCCGTGGTGGAGGCCACCGGGCTCAGCCAGGCGCTGGTGTCCAAGCATCTGAAGCTGCTCACGATCGCCGGTGTGGTGCGCCGCCGCCCGGAGGGCAGCCTCGTCTTCTACGACGTCATCGACAAGGGGGTGTTCCGTTTGCTCGCCCAGGCCGAGAAACTGCTGATGACCGCCCGTCGCCAGCAGCTCGATGCCCTGGCGGCCATCTTCTGATGGGCCCGTGCCCGGGCGGCGACACCGCCGCGCTGCCGACCACGATGCTGGAGCTGCGCCAGGCCCTGGCGGAAGGTCGCCGGGCTTTTGTCGGCCTGCGGCTGCCGGATGCCGATGGGGTCGACCTGGATCTCTCCGGCTGTGATCTGAGCGGCGGCTGCTTTCGCGAAGCCCGCTTCGGCCATGCCTCCCTGCGCGGGGCCACCGTGGCCGGAGCCCGATTCCAGCAGGCGCTGCTCTGGGGTGCCGACCTCTCCGGCCTGCAGGCCCAGGGCTCCTGCTGGCATGAGGCCGATCTGTCGGGATCGCGGCTGCAGCGCTCCGATTTCAGCGGGGCCCTGCTGCACCGCTGCTGCCTGCGGGGGGTGCTGGCGGCGGCCAGCCGCTGGCGGGGAGCCCGGCTGGTGGAGGCGGATTTCCGCTCCGGCCTCGATCAGCTCACCGACCTGGGCGAAGCCGACTTCGAAGCCGCCGATCTCAGTTTCGCCCTGCTGCAGGGCGCCCAGCTCCACGGGGCCAACCTGCGCGGCGCCTGCCTCTACGGCGCCGATCTGCGCCAGGCGTTGCTCGAGGGCGCTGATCTGAGGGGCTGCGATCTGCGGGACTGCCAGCTCGGTGGTGCCACCCTCCGCCATGCCGCCCTGGAGGGCACCCTGCTGCCCGCTGGCGTGATCGATCCACCATTCTGAGCGGGAGTCCCTGCCCCTGTCCTGCCATGGCCGCCCCCGACCGTTTCGATCTGATCGTGATCGGGGCCGGCTCCGGCGGCCTGGCCGCCGCCAAGCGGGCCGCCAGCCACGGGGCCCGCGTGGCCGTGATCGAAGGCGATCGGGTGGGCGGCACCTGCGTGATCCGGGGCTGCGTGCCCAAGAAGCTGCTCGTCTACGGCTCCGCCTACCGCCACCTGCTCGGCGATGCCGCCAGCTACGGCTGGCGTGTGGAGGCCCCTCACTGCGATCCGGGCCGGTTGCTGGCGAACGTGCGGGCGGAGGTGGACCGGCTCAACACCCTGCATATCGGCCTGCTCGAGCGGGCCGGTGTGGAACTGGTGCCCGGCTGGGGCCGCTTTCTTGATCCCCACCGCGTCGGTGTCCGCCGCGCCGAGGGAGCGGAGCGCGAGCTGCTGGGCCAGCGGATCCTGATCGCCACCGGCGGTCGCCCGGTGCGGCCCGCCTTCGAGGGCGCCGGGCTGGGCTGGGTCAGCGACGATCTGTTCCGGCTGGAGTCGCTGCCCGAGCGGGTGGTGATCGTGGGGGCGGGGTTCATCGCCTGTGAGTTCGCCGGCATCCTCAACGGCCTCGGGGTGGCGGTGACCCAGCTGGTGCGGGGCGACCATCTGCTGCGGGGCTTCGACCGGGAGCTCTCCGACGCGGTGCGCGACGCCATGGAGGCCGATGGCATCGACCTGCGCCTCTGCCACAGCCCTGCCGCCATCACCGGCACCCCCGGCGACCTGGTGGTGACCAGCGCGAGCGGGGAACGGATCCCCTGTGGCGGCGTGCTGCTGGCCACCGGCCGGGCCCCCTTCCTCGATCCCCTCGACCTCGAGGCCGCCGGGGTCTCCTGCGAGGGTCGCCGCATTCCGGTCGACGCCGATCAGCGCTCCAACGTGCCCCACATCTTCGCCGTCGGGGACGTGACCGATCGGATCAATCTGACCCCCGTGGCGGTGGATGAGGGGCGGGCCTTCGCCGACAGCGTGTACGGCGCTCGGCCCCGCCGGGTCAACCACGATCTGGTGGCCAGCGCCGTGTTCAGCCAGCCGGAGCTGGCCACGGTGGGGCTCAGCGAAGCGGCGGCGGTGGAGCGGCTGGGGGTGGAGGCGATCCGGATCCATCGCGCCCGCTTCCGCTCGATGGCCCAGGCGTTGCCCCAGCGCGGTCCCCGCTGCCTGCTCAAGCTCGTGGTGGAGGTCGAAAGCTCGCGGGTGCTGGGCTGTCACATGGTCGGCGAGCATGCCGCCGAAATCATTCAGATGGCGGCGATCGCCATCGGGATGGGCGCCACCAAAGAGGATTTCGATCGCACCATGGCGCTTCACCCCACCGTCGCCGAGGAGTTCGTCACGATGGCGGGGGGCTGATCGGGCGGTCTGGATCCGCCGGCTGATCGGGCCGCCCCAGGCGGGGAGATGACGTTTGCGTCCCGGTCCCTACCCTGAATCCCAGCACCGTTCAAGCCCCACCCCACCACGGCGTGAAGCCCCGCGTCCTGCTGATCGACCACGACCGCGGCGGCCTGGATGCGCTCGGGCGCTTCCTCGACCAGACCGGCTGGCGGGTGAGCCAGGCCGAGGATGGCCATCGGGGCCAGGCCCTGGCCCTGCAGGAGGCTCCCCAGCTGATCGCAATGGATCTTCTGCTGCCCAGGATCGATGGGCTCACCGTGCTGCGGCGCCTGCGCCACGATCCCCGCACCGCTCGCACACCGGTGCTGATCCTCACCGCCCTGGGCAGCATGGACGACAAGGTGCGGGCCTTCAACGCCGGGGCGGATGACTACCTCACCAAGCCCTATGCCAGGGAGGAACTGCTGGTGCGCCTGCAGTCGCTGTTGCGCACCCTGGGGCCGGCCCCGCGGCCCGGGGCTCCCCCCGAGGTGCTCAGCTACGGCCCCCTCAAGCTGGTGCCGGAGCGCCACGAAGCGATCTGGTTCGAGCACCCCGTGCGGCTCACCCCGATCGAGTTCGAGCTGCTGCACTGCCTGCTGCAGCGCCACGGCCAGACAGTCCGCTTCTCCCTGATCCTCCAGGAGATCTGGGGCCACGGGCCGGGCGAAGACACTGAGTGCATCCGCACCCACATCCGGCACCTGCGGGGCAAGCTGGAGCGCGACCGACGACGGCCGGAGTTCATCACCACCATCTATGGGGTGGGTTACTGCCTCGATCTGCCCGTCCGGTCCCCCGCCTCCGCCGGGGGCTGGTCGGATCCGCTCACGGCCTGACGCCCCGGCGGGCGGATGTATCAAATGGCACGGGGTTCGGTCATCGCTGCACATCGGCGTACCCGCCGGGACGCTTGGATGGGGTTCTGAACCGTTCCCCTTCCGCACGCCCCTTGGACGTTTCCACCCCCCCGAGCGAGCTTCACAAGACCTGCGGCGGCTGCCCCCTGCTTCGCCACAGCAAGAAAAAAGGCTGCAAGGGCAGCAAGTGCTCGAATTACAAAGGCGGCCGCTGCCGCTGCGGCCGCGACTGATCCGAGGATCTCAGGCGGCCGGCGCGGGGGCCGCACCCGCGGGCAGGGACTGGTCCACGATCAGCAGGGCGCCCATGTCCGTGCCGCAATGGCGCACCTGGCCGAGCAGGTGGGCCACCTCATTTTCGGCATCCACCTGGCTCTGGATCATCGGATCGAGGAACACGGAGGTGCGGTAATCGCCGCAGCGTTCGGCGAGTCCGTAAAGCTGCTGCAGCGACGTGGTGACGTCGGTTTCCATCTCGAACACCGACTCGAACACCTCTTCCACATTCAGCCAGGCGAGGCGGGGCTGATCGATCGCCGCCAGGTCCACCGCCTGGCCGCGGGCCACCAGATAATCGGCGAACAGGCCGGCATGGGCCCGTTCCCCATCGGATTCGGCCCGGGCATAGGCCGCGAAGCCGCTCAGGTCCCTCTGGGCGAACCAGATTCCCAGGGACCAGTAGGTGTAACTGGCGTGCAGCTCCATCTGCAGATGATGGAGCAGACCGGCGAGCAACTCGGGCTCCATCGCCTGGGCCACGGGCCGGCGAGACAGCAGGGGTTCGGCCAGCGCTCGCGAGGCTGGAGCCGGATTGGTGGTCACCATCGTCGATCAGGCCGTTCGGTTCAGCATACAAAGGGCCTCCTGGGCCAGATGGGCTGGGCCGTGCGCCGTGGGCGCCGCCCCGGGGTGATCGGCGACACCCCGGGGTCCGCGAAGATCGGCAACCGGGGGACGAACGGCGGTTCAGTTGAGAACTACAGTCAGTTGCAGTTGAACGTGGGGCCGTGAGCAGCGCAGGGTCTGGCGGCATTGCCGAACTCACCCGACGAGCCTGGTATCTGGGCATCCGCCACCGGCAGCTGAGCGTGGCCCATGCCCGCTGTGGCAACCGGCTGCTCCGGCAGCGTCTGCAGGCCGAGCTGATCCAGATGGGGGCCCAGTTCTCCACCCTTCAGACCCTCACCGAAGGCCTGGCCTCCACCTGCGGCCCCGACCACTGGGAACTGCCCCTGCTGCTGGAGGTGATGCGCCGCTCGATCGGCAGCGGCGTCGCCGGCGCCGTCTAGGCCCGTGGAGCCGGCGGGAGGTCTTCCGGCCTCGGCAGGGCGCCGAGGGTTTTCACTCCGTCGGCGGGGAGCATCAGCCGGCTGGTCCCGCGGGCCGTTTCGAGGCTGAGCTGCAGCGGAAAGGCCTGGCTGGGCCTGGGCACCAGCGCGCCGGCATCGAACTGGGCGGACCCCGCCGGCAGCTCGACGCGGCCGGGGGGCACCAGTTCCACGCTGCGGTTCGGCAGGCTCCAGTGGTGGCCCATGCCGTCGGTGAGCCGAAGGGGCTGGCTGTGATCCAGCTGAAGTGCAGGCGAGAGGCCGGTCAGCCGCAGGCGCCAGCCGGCGGGAAAGGCGGGATCGGGCTGCTCGAACAGGCCCAGGGAGAAGCGCTGGCTGGCCTGATCAGTGAGGCTCCAGGCGCGGGCGGCGGTGGTGGCCGCCGTGCTGGGCGCTGCCGGCGAGGCCCGGGCCGCCGCCGACTCGATCGGTAGGAGAGGCATCGGCAGCAGCACGGGCAGCAGCAGGGCCAGGCGGAGCAGAACGGCCATCCAGCCCCGGATCCGGAGCCCGTGGGGCCTGGGCGAGGCCTGAGCCAGGGTCGAATGAGCCATTCGATCACTTGCGCATAACGTCCTTTCAACGATAGCGTGATAAAAGGATCTGCCTCCCGGCTTGATCCTGACCCCCACCCCCGAGGTCCCCATGTCCTTCCTTGCACTGCGTCGCTCCCGGGGCAACCCCTGGAGCCGCTTCCAGGACTGGGTCACCAGCACCGAGAACCGCCTCTACGTGGGCTGGTTCGGGGTGCTGATGATCCCCACCCTGTTGACGGCCACGGTCTGTTTCGTGATCGCTTTCATCGGCGCGCCTCCCGTCGACATCGACGGCATCCGCGAACCCGTCTCCGGCGGCCTGCTCTACGGCAACAACCTCATCACCGCCGCGGTGGTGCCCTCCTCCAACGCCATCGGCCTGCACTTCTACCCGATCTGGGCCGCCTCGAGCCTGGATGAATGGCTCTACAACGGGGGGCCCTATCAACTGATCATCTTCCACTTCCTGATCGGCATCTTCTGCTGGATGGGGCGGGAGTGGGAACTGAGCTACAGGCTGGGGATGCGCCCCTGGATCGCCGTGGCCTACAGCGCCCCGGTGGCGGCGGCCACCGCCGTGCTGCTGATCTATTCGGTGGGCCAGGGCTCCTTCTCCGACGGCATGCCGCTGGGGATCTCGGGCACCTTCAACTTCATGCTGGTGCTGCAGGCCGAGCACAATGTGCTGATGCATCCCTTCCACATGCTGGGGGTGGCGGGCGTCTTCGGCGGGGCCCTGTTCGCCGCCATGCACGGTTCGCTGGTCACCAGTTCGCTGGTGCGGGAGAGCACCGAAACCGAGTCGCTCAACAAGGGCTACAAGTTCGGCCAGGAGGAGGAGACCTACAACATCGTGGCTGCCCACGGTTATTTCGGCCGGCTGATTGTCCAGTACGCCTCCTTCAACAACAGCCGCAGCCTCCACTTCCTGCTGGCCGCCTGGCCGGTGGTGGGCATCTGGTTCGCCGCCCTGGCGGTGGCCAGCTTCTCGTTCAACCTCAATGGCCTCAACTTCAACCACTCGGTGATGGATCACCAGGGCCGGGTGATCAACACCTGGGCTGATGTGCTCAACCGCGGCGGCCTGGGTATCGAGGCGATGCACGAGCGCAACGTGCACAACTTCCCGCTCGATCTGGCCACCACCGCCAGCACCCCCGTGGCGCTCACCGCCCCGGCGATCGGTTAGTGGGACTTTGACCCCCGCCCAGCCGCTTCGTTGATCGATCGGGGCCCGGAGGCTCTCCGGGCCCTTTCTCCACTCCCACCTCCCAGCTCCCTCTGCCCTCTCGCCCGGCGCCCCCCATGACCTGCTCCCCCCTTCCCTGTGCCAGCAGTCCCGGCGCCAGGCGATCGCTGCTGAGGGAGACCCCACGGCTCCTGGGTCGCACAGCCACCAGCTGGGTGCTGGCCTTGCTGGCCCTGCCGCTGCTGGCCGTCCAGCTCGTCATCGTGCCCGGCGTGGTCTTGGCGGCCCAGGCACCGCTGGAGCCCGCTGCCCTCGCCAAGGCGGTGGTGGAGATGGAGCAGCTCGACGCGATGCGCGTGTCGCTGGCCTCCACGCTCGAAGGCCGCAGCGAAGAGCCCAGCCTGCAGACCATGAAGGAGGTGTGCAAGCCGGTGGGGATGCGGGCGATGGCGATCGGCAAGGAGAACGGTTGGCAGGTGCGCCAGGTGGCCAGCAAGTTCCGCAACCCCGACCATGCCCCCGCCGGGCCGCAGGAGCAGCAGGTGATGGATCTGCTGGAACGCCATCCGGAGATCACCGGCCTGTGGGAGCCGACCGTCGCCGGGCCGAGCGCCGGTGTGACCTACTACCGCCGCATCAACGTGGAGCCCAGTTGCCTGGCCTGCCACGGCACCAGGGCGAGCCGGCCGGCCTTCGTGAGCGAGAACTACCCCCAGGATCGGGCCTTCGATTTCAAGGAGGGCGATCTGCGCGGCATGTACGCCGTGTTCCTTCCCGAGCTGCAGCAGGCGCTTGTGGAGGTGGAGTGAGGCGGATCGGCTGGATCCGAACGGCGCACCGGGCCGGAGGCGCCGGAGGCGTCAGCGCTTGATCTCGGAGGGATCAACCCCAGGCTGGATCGAACGCCGCCAGGCCAGATAGGGAACGATGGTGACCAGCATCAGCACCCCGTAGACCGCCGAGGGAAGGCTGTAGGCCGAGAGCCCCAGATCCGAGCCGGAGGCCTCCAGCAGCAGGGCGCCCACCGCGATTCCCACCGCGCCGTTCTGGAAGCCGCTTTCGATCGCCACCGTGCTCACCTGGCTCGCGGGCAGGCGCAGCCCCTGGGCCAGGGCCGTGCCGATGGCCAGCATGCCCACGTTGAGCGTCAGCAACACCGGCCCCAGCGACGCCAGGTTGTCGATCAGGGTCTGCCATTCGGCCAGGATCGTGACCGCCAGAATCAGCCCGAACAGCCCGGTGGCGATCCGCTCGGCGGGATGCTCCCAGCGCCTGGCCAGTGCGGGTTGCCGCTGCCTCAGCAGCACCCCCAGCAGCACCGGCAGGGTGGTCATCAGACCCATCTTCAGGCCGAGGCCGGTGATGCTCACCGCCGGCAGTGCGGTGCCCATCAGGGCCCGCCCCCCCAGGCTCAGGATCGGCGGCAGGGTGAGCGTGGTGATCAGGCTGGCCAGGGCCGTGAAGGAGATCGAGAGGGCCACGTCACCCCGCGCCAGGCGGGTCATGACGTTGGAGGTGATCCCCCCCGGGCAGCAGGCCAGCACCAGCACCCCCACGCCCAGCTCCCCCGGCAGGTTGAACAGGCGGATCAGCCCGAAGGCCACCAGGGGCAACAGCAGCACCTGAGCGATCACCCCAGCCAAAAGCGGCTGGGGCCGGCGCAGGGCCAGGCCGAAATCCGCCGGGGTGAGTGAAATCCCCAGGGCAACCATGATGAAGGCCAGCGCCAGGGGAAGGACAACGGTGACCATGCCGGCCGGTGACGTCCGGGGATTCTGAGCCGGGGCGACACGGCAGCAGCAGCAGCATCGGTGTCTAGACCGAGTTGCTGGGCGGAAGCTGCGCTGGAGGCAGAAACCGGCGGATGAAGAGGTCCATCGGTGTGGGGCCGCAATGGGGCTGCCAGGCGGCTCCAGGCCACCGCCGCCAGCACTGCACCAGCAGCTGGGCTGGGCCGGCCTGCACCAGCAGGATCCGGTAGCGGTACGCCGCATCGGCGGCCTGCGCTGGACTACTGAGCACTTCAGCCCGTGCCTGGGTGCTCAGAAAGGCGTTGAAAAAGGCATCGCTGGCTGGGGCTTCCCGCAGGGCAGTGGTGAACCGCCAGGCGGCGCCGGTGGGGTAGCCGTCGTGGTGGAGGTAGAGATGGCGCTCCGGGCTCCCCGGAAAGCCGGCGAAGGAGTAGACGGCGCGGGTGGCCAAGACGGTGGGGCGGCTGCACTGATCAGTGCCCCAGGCGTCTCACAGGGCTGGGCTGAAGGACACCCTGTTGAACGGGTTGAACGGCACGAGCCTGCCTGCAGCGCCGCTGAGGCGCGCTGATCAGTTGTCGATGAACAGCGAATGGGCCGTGCGCACGACCCGTGGATCGGGCTCACAGGCCACGTCGTGGTCTTTGTGCTCGTAGTCCAGGGCGTGGAGGACGCTGCGGATGGCGCCGAGGCGGGCCCGTTTCTTCTCGTTGGAGTTGACGATCGTCCATGGCGCCACGAGGGTGTCGGTGGCGAGCAGCATCTCGTTGCGGGCTTCGGTGTAGGCGTCGTACTTCGCCACACTGGCTTCGTCGATGGGCGAAATCTTCCACTGCTTGAGCGGATCGTCGCGTCGATCGTCGAAACGCAGTTTCTGCCTGCCCTGCGACACGGTGAACCACATCTTGAACAGCCTAATTCCACTGCTCACGAGGGACTGCTCAAAGCCGGGAACCTGGCGCAGAAACAGGGCGTGCTGCTGCGGTGTACAGAAGCCCATCACCTTTTCGACGCCCGCCCGGTTGTACCAGGACCGGTCGAACATCGTGATTTCTCCCGCCGCTGGCAGGTGCGGAACATAGCGCTGGAAGTACCACTGGGTTGCTTCGGCATCGTTGGGTTTGGCCAGCGCCACATGTTCACTGCCGCGTGGATTGAGGTGTTCGCGGAACCGCTTGATTGATCCACCCTTGCCCGCCGCATCGCGACCTTCGAACAGGATCACCACGCGCTCTCCGACAGCCTTGATGTGACGCTGCGCCTTGAGCAGTTCAATCTGGAGCGATTCTAGGTCGCGCTTGTAGGGCTTCTTGTCGATCGTTTCGGCGTAGGGCAGATTGTTCTGCATCTCCTCGATCGACTGAACGGCTGAGGGGTGCTGCTTGCTCATGAGCCTGCTTCATGATCTGGCGATGCTCTCACACCCAGGCGGCGCAGAGCAGCTCCGCCTGGGCGAGCACGGTTTTCACCGCGGCGTCCTGCAGATCGGGGGGATAGCCGTATTTGTTGAGGATGCGCTTCACCATCACGCGGATCCGGGCGCGGGCACTTTCGCGCAGGGTCCAGTCGATCGACACGCTCTTCTTCACCTGGGTGATCAGCTCAGCAGCAATCAGTTTGAGCTTGGCGTCACCCATCGCCTGCACGGCGCTGTCGTTGGCGGCGAGGGCGTCGTAGAAGGCGACTTCGTCGTGGCTGAGGCCAAGGGATTCGCCGCGCTTGCTGGCGGCATCGAGTTCCTTGGCGAGGGCGATCAGCTCTTCGATCACCTGGGCTGTGGTGATGGCGCGGCTGTGATAGGCATTCAGGGTGGTTTTGAGCTTTTCGGAGAACACCTGGCTCTGCACCAGGTTGCGCTTGGAGCGCACTTTGAGTTCGTCTTTCAGCAGCTTCTCCAGCAGCTCGGCGGCCACGTTCCTGTGCTTGAGACCCCGCACCTCAGCCAGGAACTGATCGCTGAGGATGGAGATGTCGGGCCTGGGCAGGCCGGCGGCGGTGAACACATCGATCACCTGGCCATCGGTGGTGATGGCTTTGCTCACCAGCTGGCGGATGGCGGCGTCGATCTGCTCGGGCGCCCGGCTGGTGCCGCTGGTTGCCTTGGAGAAGGCCGCCTGAATGGCCTGAAAGAAACTCACGTCGTCGCGGATGGCGGTGGCCTCGTCGCTGGCGGCGCAGAGGGCGAAGGCGCGGGAGAGTTCGGCCACCACCTGCAACCAGCGCTGCTTGCCGTTCTCCTGCAGCAGGATGTGCTCCTGGCCGGCGGGAAGGAGCTGCAGGCGCTCGCTGGGGCTGCCGCTGCTCCAGGCCGACCAGTCGAAACCGTGCAGCAGATCCGAGGCGATGCCGTGCTTTTCGAGCATCACGGCGATGGCCTGGGCAGGGTCGAAGGTGGGGTCGCCCTGGCCGCCACTTTCGGTGTAGCTGGCCAGGGCGCGCTTGAGCTGATCGGCGAGGCCGAGGTAGTCCACCACCAGGCCGCCGGGCTTGTCGCGGAACACCCGGTTCACGCGGGCGATCGCCTGCATCAGGCCGTGGCCCTGCATCGGTTTATCGGCATACATGGTGTGCAGGCAGGGGGCATCGAAGCCGGTGAGCCACATGTCACGCACGATCACGATCCTGAAGGGGTCGGCGGCATCTTTGAAGCGGTTGGCCAGCTGGCGCCGGGCTTCCTTGCTGCGGATGTGGGGCTGCCAGTCGGGGCCGTCATCGGCGCTTCCCGTCATCACCACCTTGAGGGTGTCGTGTGCCCACTCGGGCCGCAGCTGGATCAGGGCGTTGTGGAGATCGACGCAGATGCGGCGGCTCATGCACACCACCATGGCCTTGCCATCCATCGCCTCCAGGCGTTTCTCGAGGTGAGCCACCAGGTCGGCGGCCACGAGCGCGAGGCGATCGGGATCGCCCACCAAGGCTTCGAGGGCGGCCCATTTGGTTTTCAGCTTTTCCTTCTGCGTGAGCTCCTCGCCTTCGGTGATCTCCTCGAACTCGGCATCCAGAGCGGGCAGCGCGGCGGCATTCAGGGAGAGCTTGGAGATGCGGCTCTCGTAGTAGATCGGCACGGTGGCCTTGTCGGCCACGGCGCGCTGGATGTCGTAGATGGAGATGTAATCGCCGAACACCGCCCGGGTGTTGGCGTCGGTCTGCTCGATCGGGGTGCCGGTGAAACCGATGAAGGAGGCATTGGGCAGGGCATCGCGCAGGTTGCTGGCGAAGCCGTAGGACATTTCACCGGTCTTCTCGTTCACCTTGGCGCCGAAGCCGTACTGGCTGCGGTGCGCTTCATCGGCAATCACCACGATGTTCTGCCGGGCGCTCAGCTCGGGCATCGCTTCGCCCTTGTCGGGCATGAACTTCTGGATGGTGGTGAACACCACGCCGCCGCTGGCCCGGTTGAGCAGGTCGCGCAACTGCTCGCGGCTGGCGGCCTGCACGGGTGTCTGGCCGAGGATGTCGGCGCAGCGCTGGAACTGGCCGAAGAGCTGGTCGTCGAGATCGTTGCGATCGGTGAGCACCACCAGGGTGGGGTTCTGCATCGCGGCCGCGCGGATCATGCGGGCGGCGAAGAAGAGCATGGTGAAACTCTTGCCGCTGCCCTGGGTGTGCCACACCACGCCGGCGCGGCGGTCGCCCGGCCGGCCGCCCTGGCTGCGGCACGCAGGACCCATGCCGCTAGCGCGCACGGTTTCCTGCACCGCCGCGTTCACGGCATGGAACTGGTGATAGCCGGCGATGATCTTGTGCAGGGCACCCGAATCCGGGTCTTCCTCGAAGACGATGAAGTGCTGCAGCAGATCGAGAAAGCGCTGCGGCGCGAACACGCCACGAATCAGCGTTTCCAGCTCCAGCGCTGTGGCCGGCGCCTCGGCTTCGCCATCGATGCTGCGCCACAGCTTGAACCACTCCTGGTTGGCGGTGATCGAGCCGATGCGGGCCTGCAGCCCATCGCTCACCACCAGGGCAGCGTTGGTCTGGAGGAGTGAGGGAATCTCGGCTTTGTAGGTCTGCAGCTGGGCGTAGGCGCTCCAGATGGTGGCGTCTTCCGCAGCGGCGTTCTTGAGCTCGATCAGGCCCAGGGGGAGCCCGTTGAGGAACACCACCAGGTCGGGCCGGCGGTTGTGCTGGCCATCGCTGACGGAGAACTGGTTCACCACCAGCCAGTCGTTGGTGGCAACGGTTGTGAAGTCGACCAGGCGCACATGGTCGCCGGCGATGCTGCCATCGGGCCGGGGGTATTCCACCGGCACACCTTCACGCAGCAGGCGGTGGAAGGCGCGGTTGGTCTGCAGCAGCGAGGGGGTAGCGAGGCGCAAGAGCTTGCGCAGCGCTTCTTCCCGGGCCTCCTCAGGAATGGTGGGGTTCAGCTGGCGGATGGCCTCGCGCAGCCGGCCCACCAGAACCACATCGCTGAACGAGTCGCGCTCCGCCGCCGGTTCGCCGGGAGCCAGCTGGGGGCCGGGGAGCACGACATAGCCCAGTTCCTGGAACCAGCTGAGAGCCGCCTCTTCGATGAGGGCTTCGTTGAGGGTCATGGCGGATTCAATGGACCCGTCGCAGCCCCGATGGCCCCGCCGACGAAATCCTCCAACGCCAAGAGTATTGGCAGCCACTCCTGCCGATCGATGGTGGCTTCGAACGGGAGGTCGTCGTAGCGGAACACGGTGGCGAAAGGGGTCAGGTTTTCCACCGTCAGCAGAGCCTCGGGAAGGAGTACATCCAAGGCAGCGAGCAGATCCAGCAGCAGGCCCAGATCATGGGTGCGGGGGTAGTCGTGACCGCCGAGCGCCAGCAATGCCTTGATCAGCTTCTCAGCCGCCTGCTGGGCATGGAAGCCGAGGGTCTCGGTGTTGATGGTGGGATCGTTGATCAGCTTCTGCAGCACGGCAATGTCTTGTGCAGCCTTGCGTTGCAGCAGCTGGGCCTGTTCAATCGCCCGCATAGAGCACCCGGCCTTGTGTGCGGGCAGCGAACTCCACCGTGCCCGGCACCTGGGCGCGAGAATCGTAGAGGGCCTCGCTGGTGACGATCAGGTCGATCGGCATCAGCAGCCCGCGCAGGACACGGCGCAGGCGCAGCATCTCCTGGTAGCGGTCGGCCACCTGGGCTTCCACCACGAGAAGGTCAAGGTCGTTGGCAACGCTGAGATCACCTGTGGCAGCAGAGCCAAAGGCGATCAGTCGCGTGGGAGCCGCCGCGTCCACCAACCGCCGCACGGCTTCTGCGATCTTCTCGGGGGTCACCGCCCAGGGCTTGCCGGTGACGTCCACGCTCATCATGGTCTTGGCAACGCTGCCATCCACTGGCCAGAGGCTAGACGGTGCCTGGGGTGTTGGCAGGTCTCGTGCCAGTCCCTGGTGGCCTACTGAGTGGCCGTACAATGGCCGCACAGAGAGGCAAACCCTTGGACGCCGCCAGCACCCGTTCCCGCAATCGACGCATCGAAGTAAGGGCAACGGCTGAAGATCGCCAACTGATTGATCGGGCCGTCATCGCTTCCGGCACTGATCTCACCGGGTTCGTGATCACCCATCTGCGCCTGGCCGCCCAGCAGGTGCTGGCCGACCGCGAGGGTTTCCGCCTTGACGCCGAGGCGCTCGACGCCTGGGAGCGCATCAACGAACGGCCGGCACGCTCGTTGAAGGGGCTGCGGGCGCTGATGGATCGGCCCTCACCGCTTCAGGAGTGAGCGCCGGCACCCTGTCGCCCCGGCTGCTGGCCTCCGCCGATCGCCTGGACGGTTTCCAATGCCGGTCCGAGGAGCAGACGCTCTGGTTGAACAAGCACGCCCGCCAGGCCCATGCCCGTGGCGGACCCAGCAGGGTGTTCGTGGTCACCGAAGCCGGTGGCTGCGATGTGGTGGCGTACTACGCCTGGTGCATGGCCAGCATCACGCCGGCGCAGGCCGTTCCGTTGCTGGCCCGGCTCGGGGTTGACGTTCACCATGAAGGACGGGGCCTTGGAGCCGCCCTGCTGGCGGATGTGATCAGCCGCACCGCGCAGATTGGCTCCGAAGTGGGTTGCCGCGGGTTGCTCGTCCATGCCGAGAGCACGGCGGCCAGGGCGTTCTATCTGCATCTCATTCCGGAATTCGAGCTCTCCCCCACCGACCCGTTGCACCTGGTGCTGCTGATGAAGGACATCCTGCGGACGCTCCGCCAAGGGAAACGTTGAGGCCGGTCATCCCGCTGCCTCGATGACCGCTTGATGAAAGGCCCTGAAGCTGGCTGATCGGCTGCGCTGTGGATCCAGAACGGCACCGATCGCACGCGCGGTGTCGATCTTGCGCAGCCCGCCCGGCATGTACGCATGTCGTTGGAGCACTCGCTCGAGGGCTTCCCATGTGCCTCCCGCAATGGCATCGGGATTACGAAAGCCTTGCCGGCTGGGCAGGTTGGCGGGCGCGCGTGGATAGATCTGCCGCACTGCTTCCCAATCGCCGAAGAGCCAGGCTTCGAGTTCTTCGATCGCCACCCGGTTGACGAGCTGCCACGTGTCGTTCCCCGCCGAATTTCGGGTGCGCAGACCGGAGCCTGTGGCGATGGCTTCGAGCTGCTGCTTGAGAGCAAGGCAGTCGTCATCATCACGGTCGACCACCACCACAAGGCGCCAATCGGTTGGGAGCCAACTGGCATAACCACGTAGGCGGGCTCCCAGCTTGGCGAGCAGATCGCTCTTTCCCTGAAACGGGCGCACTTCGAAGGTGCGGCCCTGAGGAAGCAGCCTCGGCAGCAGGGCGCGCAGGAAGGCTTCCATGGAAGGTTCCTCCACCAGGAACTCCAGATGGCTGGCGGCCATGGTCATCGCGCTGGAAGCGGCCTGCTGGGGGTGGGTTGACCCTGGTTCACGAGGGGGTCGCCCACTCCGAGCTGGCCTTCCATCCACAGCTGGCCCATCAGGGCGCCTTCCTCCACGAACGCCTGGACGCCCTGCAGGTCGCTGGCCCGCTGGGCCTGGGTGTAGCCCTGAGCATCGCGCCAGAGCACGCGCACCTCCTCCGGCCGCAAGACGTTGAGAAAGAAGGGGGAATGGGTGGTGACCAGGAGTTGGGTCTGGGCGATGGCGGCGCGGCACTCCTCAGCGAGTTCCGGGAGCAGGCGCGGATGGAGGAAGTTCTCCGGCTCTTCGATGCCGATGAAGGGGGGAGGGGAGGGATCGTTGAGCATCACCAGGTAGGCGAGCATCTTCAGGGTGCCGTCGGAGGCAAAGCGGGCCAACACCGGATGGGAAAACGGGGCGTCCTTGATCTGGAGCAGCAGCCGACCATCGGGCATGGTTTCGGACAAGACGCTCTCGATTCGCGGTACCCGCCGACGCAACACAGCGAAGATCCGCTCCAGCCGCTGCGGATGCTGCTCGGCCAGAAATTGGATCACATTGGCCAGGTTGTCGCCAGAGCGACTCAGACGGTCTTGCGGCCCTGCTTCCGGTTGGCCGCGGGCACTGTCGGCGGAAAGGTACGAGACATACCAACCGGTGATGAAATCGCGCAAAGCCGCCACTCGCGGGTGCTCGGCGAACTGCCCCAGGGCATTCACGGCGAGCAGGTCGGCAGATTTCAGCGGCGTATCGACCCGCTGATCCTCCAGATCCGGCAGCTCGCCACTGACCGCGCGGCCCTGTCCTTCGCGGTAGTCGAGAAAACGGAACGGTTGCCCATGACTGCCTCGCTTCCAGCGCAACCACTCTTCCACCACGATCGGGGCGCCGGCCCGTTCATCGACAGCGAGGTGATAGGTGATGAGCGGAAAGCCGGGCTCGCGGTATTTGATCTCGATGGTGACGGGGCCTTCACTACCACGGGACTTGAGTTCCTTGGCCCGGCCGCGCTTGTCCCAAGCGCGTCGCAACCCCAGCTCAAAGCACTCGGCGAGGAAAGCGAACACGTCGAACACCGTGGACTTGCCGCTGCCATTGGGCCCCAGCAATACGGTGAGCGGCGTGAGGTCCTTGAACTCCACTTCGTGCAGGACACGGAAGTTGCTCACCTTGAGATACTCAATCCGCGCTGGGGCACTGGAGTTGGTAGCTCGCCTGATCATGCGTGGACCTCGGTCAACTGTCTCGCTTCAGGCACTTGCAGCTGACCCGAGAGTAGCTTCGGCAGCAGCGTGTCTCGCAACATGGCGAGGGTGCGGGATTGATCGATGTTACGGTTGATCTTGTCGAATATAGGCTTTGCCATGGCCGTGAAGGCTTCGACCAGAGGCGACGGTGGAATGACAGTCTTCATGTCCAGCACGCTCTCGGGTCGGATGCGTTGATGGCTGCCGGTAGTGCCCGTGACGAGCGTACAGAAGGTCGAGGCAAAGGCGGCGTTGGTGAAGAGCGAGAAAAGGAACTCGCGGGAATAACCGGGGCGAGTCGAGGCAACGATTAACTCGGTGGAGCAGACGGAGCGTCTTGTCGCGTGGAGGTCTGGTAGCCAGATGCGTGGAATGTGAGGGTTGAGTTTTGAGAGGAGCACGCTGTTGCACATCACGACGAGCTTGTTGCTCATGATGGCGCTGCCGAGTTCCGCCTTCGGGGTTCGGCCTGCGTCGAAGGCGGGCAGGCTGTAGTGATCGAAGGTCTCGCAGGCAAACCCGCCGGGGTTGATTGATGAGCGGCTGAAATCAGAGGCATCGGCGACTCGTCCCACTGACCAGCCGTTCGGGATGTGACCGACCTCCGAGTCTTGGAATGAGTCGGGGAAGAGAGCTGCTGTTGCTTGATCAAGCCCAACAGGCTGCTGCCCATCCGACTTGGCCCGCACAGGATCGAAATCCACGAACCAGCTCTGGAACAGCGCCCGCGCCATCGCCTCCAGCGTCGCGTTCATCCGCCGGTTCAACTCGATCTTGTCATCCAGCGTTCCAAGCACCGCCGCGATGGCTATTTGTTCGGCGAGGGGTGGGAGAAGGACGTGCTTTTCCTTCAACGTGTCGGTGACAAGCCTCCCGGTTCCATGTCCTGCATGGTCCACCGACGCCAAGAGCTCAGGCTTATTGGCGAGCAACCAGTAGGCGAGAAACGCACCATCGACATTCTTCGCTGGCCGGAGCGCTTTGATGTCCTGATTGAAAGCCATCTCCCGCGTGACCATGCAAATCGGCACGTCGTTGTGCAGCGTCATTCCGCGAACCAGGAGGAGAATGGTTCCTGCAGGGACGAGCTTTCCGCCATTGCCGACTGCGAGCGGTGAGATGTGGTCCTCAGCGTCGTGAAGGCGGAAAGACTTCATGTCTTTTGCACTGACCCACGGAATGGGCCCAGACCAGAACGCCTCGTTGCCCTTGAACGGCGTTCCGCCAGACAACCACGCTGCACATTCGCCGAGCGTTGTTTCCTCCCAATCAACCTCCATAACCCAGCCCCCTCAGTTTGGTTTGGATGGCCAGACCCAGTTCCTCTTCCTCGGCCAACGGGCCGCGCCGTTGAAAGGCGTAGCTCGACATTGCGGGATTCACCATCATGACACCGGATAGATGAGGATCCCCACCCGCTGGATATGCTCCAGCAGCGGGCGTTGCTTAATGTGATCCAGGGATTGCACGTCAAACCGATAGGGCAACGGCAGCTCCTCCAATTCGGCCGCGATCGCCTCGGCGCGGATCGGCTCGATGTCGCCAGCCACCACCAGGTCCACATCGGAGCGGTGGGTGTGGGTGCCCTTGGCCCGTGAGCCGAACAGCGTGGCGCTCTTCACCTCGGGATGCAGCCGAAACACCGAACGCACCAGCTCCAGTTTCGCAGGCCGGGTGAACTGGGCGTGCAGTTTGGCGACGAGGCAGGGCTGGTGGTCCCACGCCCCGGTGGCTGGCCTGGGCCATTTGAGCCATTGGTGAGCCATTGATCACGCCTGCCTCGGTGGGCCATTGGAGCCATTGTTGGGCCGTTTGCGGGCAAACTCGTAATAGGCGCCGCGGCCGCTTCCTTTCGGCACGATCAGTCCCTTGGCAATCAGGTCCTCGAGATCGCGCTTGGCGGTGGCGCGGCTGGTGCCCGTGGTCGCCTGATAGTCGCTGTTGGCAAAGCGCGGCTGCCGCCGGATGGCGGGGAGGGCTTTCAACTGCCTGTCATTGAGGCCAAGCCCGGCCAGCACGTCGTCGGTGAGCCAGTCGCGCCATAGGGTACGACGAAATGGGGGCCGTGCTGTTGGAAGGTGGGCTCAGGAACCCCGGCGTCGCGGCAGGCGTCAATCATGTCGGTGGTGCCGGAGCCGGCCTTTTCGGCATAACCGGCACGGTAAAGCGGTTCCGCGATCAGCGGGTTGCGTGGCAGGGGGCCGTGGGGGTGGCGGAGGTCGTCTTCGCTGAGGCCTGCAGGAAGATGGCCGGGATTCCAGATCTCCACGCGGTCGCTGAAGACGATCACCTGGACGAAGCCATCGCTGGTGTAGTCGCGATGGGCCACGGCGTTGACGATGGCCTCGCGAATCACGAAGGTCGGGATTTCGGGTTGGACCGGAGCTGACGCGTCGGCGGCAGCAAGCCCGACCCGCGTTGTGAGCTTGGCAAGGACAAATTGGCGGGCGGCATCGATCGTTTCGAAGACCGAGCCTTCGAAGGCGCGTTGGTCGGCGATCGGCTTGCGTTTTTCGGTTCCCTCGAACTGGAGGCACTGAAGCTGGGTCTGGCGGAGAAAGTGTGTCGGTCGGTCGCCAAAGAGGAAGATGCCCGCCTGTGTGGGTTGTCCATCGGCGAGAAGATGGAAGTGGCGCAGCACATCCGCCGGGGTACGGGGGCCGACCGGCTGGAAGCGTCCATTCTCTTCCGCAAGACGGAGAAACTCCCGAACGTTCGCCGCCGAGATGTCGTTCAAGGTTGCACCGGCACAGGGGGCGGAGTCGAACGGCGGCGTACGCAGGAGGTGACGCTCATCGAGGAAATCGACGAGGCTGTTGTAAACCTCACGCAAAAGACTGGGGATATCGATAAAGCGGCGACGAGTCAGCTGTGCACCCGCATCGGCAATCAGTTTCGACATGTCTGGCTCACGGTCGCTGTCGTCGAGGCCCTTGATGAAGATGATCCTCTCCGGCTGGTTGGGGGCTTCGTGAGTGGCCTGCTGGAACTCCCGAGCGGTGGGAGACAAGCCATCGAGATCCTTTGCGCCGTAGGTCAGGCCGAAAATCCCAAGATAAATGTCCCGTCGGTCGATTTCTCCGATGTATCGCCCGTCGGGGCGCTGGTCCCGGGCGGGAAGATCTTCGAACAGGAAAACGTCCGGAAAGAACCGCCCCAGCATCGGATCGCGCGTGATGTAGTCCTTCATGGCGCGGCGTTCTGCCGCCAACTCCTTTTGGACGCTGCTCACGAAGATGGAGAAGCTGCGCTTCATCGAAGCGGGAAGCCCATGTTCTTCAGATTCGCCGTGATGGCCTGCTCCAACTTCGCGGACTCAGCAAACTGGGCCTCCAGCTCCGCCACCAGCCGCGGCATCTTCTCCTCAAACGGCTCGCCGTCATCTTCCACCTCCTCCGCCCCCACATAACGCCCCGGCGTGAGCACATGGCCGTGGGCAGCAATTTCGGCGGTGGTGGCCGATTTGCAGAACCCCGGCACATCGTCGTAATCGCCCGCGCCGTTGGCACCCCGCCAGCGGTGATAGGTGCCGCTGATCTTCTCCAGGTCGGCCTCCAGCAGCTCCCGGTGCACCCGATCGATCAGGCTGCCGAGCTTGCGGGCATCGATGAACAGCGTGTGCCCGCGCCGATCGCGGAAGCCCCGTTGGCCGTCGGCAGCCTTGCTCTTCGCCAGGAACCAGAGGCACACCGGGATCTGGGTGCTGTAGAAGAGCTGGCCGGGCAGGGCCACCATGCAGTCCACCAGATCGGCCTCGATCAGGGCGCGGCGGATTTCGCCTTCGCCGCTCTGGTTGGAGCTCATGCTGCCGTTGGCGAGCACGAAGCCGGCCATGCCCTGCGGCGCCAGGTGGTGGATGAAGTGCTGCACCCAGGCGAAGTTGGCGTTGCCCTTCGGCGGCACGCCGTACTGCCAGCGCACGTCGTCGTCACGGCGGAACCAGTCGGAGTCGTTGAACGGCGGGTTGGCGAGCACGTAGTCGGCGCGCAGATCCGGATGTAGGTCGCGGCGAAAGCTGTCGGCGTGTTCGGCGCCGAAGTCGGCCTCGATGCCGCGCAGGGCCAGGTTCATCACCGCCAGCCGGCGGGTGGTGGCGTTGCTCTCCTGGCCGTAGATGGCCGTCTTGTCGCGCTGGCCGCCATGATCTTCGATGAACTTCTCGCTCTGCACGAACATGCCGCCTGACCCGCAGCAGGGGTCGTAGATGCGGGAATTGGCCTGGGGTGCGAGCATCTCCACCAACAGACGCACCACGCAATTGGGCGTGTAGAACTGGCCGCCGTTCTTGCCCTCGGCCGAGGCAAAGCGGGTGAGGAAGTATTCATACACCCGGCCCAGCAGATCCACGGAGCGGTGGGTCTGTTCGCCCTCGCTGGCGCCGCTCTCTCTGGAAGCAGTGAGCTCGATCGTGGCGATCACATCGATCAGTTCCCCCAGGCGCTGCTTGTCCAGCCCCGGACGGGCGTAGTCCTTCGGCAGCACCCCCTTGAGGCGGGGGTTGTCGCGCTCGATCGCCACCATGGCGTCGTCCACCAGCTTGCCGATGGTGGGTTGCTTGGCGTTGGCCTGCAGCTGGCTCCAGCGGGCCTCGGCCGGCACCCAGAACACGTTCTTGGCCTTGTATTCGTCAGGGTCTTCCGGGTTGGCGCCTTCGTAGTCGCCAACGCCGGCCAGCAGCTTGGCGCGGTGCTCTTCGAAGCTGCCTGCGATGTATTTGAGAAAAATCAGGCCGAGCACCACGTGCTTGTACTCGGCCGCGTCCATGTTGTTGCGCAGCTTGTCGGCCGTGAGCCAGAGCTTGGCTTCGAAGCCCAGGTTGGCGGTGCCGTTGCTGGTGGCTTTTCCTTTGCGGGGGGCTTTGGCGGGAGCGGGCTGTGGCGCCACTGGCTCGGCGCCCACCAGGGACACCGAATCGCTGCGGCCCCTGCCGCGCACCACGATCCCCTTGGCCACCAGTGCCGCCTTCACCTCTTCGTAGAGGGGGGCATCCCAGCCGAGCGACTCACGCAGGGCGGGGTTTCTGGCGGGGCTGCCGACCTTCTCCAGGGCTTCAAGGAAGTCGTCCAGCCGCTCCGGATCGGGCATCGATGGGCTGGGTCGTCAACCTTTCGGGGAGTCTGCCTGCCATTGGGTCGGGTTGGGGGAATCGCTCCGGCGCCCGGCCCGTTCAGCTCCGCGACTGGCTGGCGGCGGCGCGCTCCCCGTAGCCCGCCGCCCACACTGCCGGGGCGATGCCGGCAGGGGCCAGGCGCTGGTAGGGGGCGCTGGCGAGGATCTCGCGCACCGATTCGCCGAGCAGTTCGTTGGAGCGGCTGCCGGGCAGACGGTGGCTGAGGGTCTGGTGGACCCGCAGCAGGTACCAGGTGGTGCCATCGAGGCCGGCGTTGAAGCGGTTCCAGCTGCCGGGGTCGCGGCGGGCATCGAGCACCATGTCGCGGGCGTTGTGGGCCTTGTCGGCGGCCGTTACCCGCAGGGCGCCCTCGCCCTTGTGCTCCAGCGCGGCGAGATAACGGCTTTTGCGCAGCAGCCAGGGTTCCTTGCGGGCGCCGGTGAGGCCCTCAGCGGTGTCGGTGCAGTCGCGCACAAGGCCGGCCACCTCCTCCCCGAAGTGTTCGGCGATCGAGCCGTGGGTCTGGCCCGCATCTTCGATCGCGTCATGCAGCAGGGCGGCGATCGCCTCGTTCTCGCTGCCGCCGTCCTCCCACACCAGGCCGCTCACGGCGATCAGATGGGAGAGGTAGGGAACCGGCTTGCCCTTGCGGGTCTGGCGGCGGTGGAGCTGGGCGGCCCAGGCGAGGGCGGCGTCGTAGCGCTCGCTGTGGGCCGGGGGGCGCTCGCTCATGACGGGGTTTGTTGGGGGTTGGCCGCCGCTGTGCCGATCAGGCTCGCCGCCAGGGGTCGGGCGTCGCTGGCCCCCTGGCGACGTTCACAGAGGCGACGTTCACAGAGGCGCTCGAGCGTGTCCCGCCCGGTCAGCCGCAGCCGCCAGCGGGCCCAGAGCCCGTAGAGCGCATCCACCAGCGGGCCGATCAGGGGCCAGGCGGTGGGGGCATAGAGCAAGCCCAGTCCCACCAGCCGGTAGGCCTCCCGGAACACCGCCACATCACGGATCACCTGGCCGTCGGCGCCGATCCCGCGCATGCTCCCCATCGCCTCCCGGTAGCTGATGCCGCCGTGGGCGGCCGGGTCGTAGCCCGGCGCGTCGATGTCGACGAAGCGGATCAGGCCCCGGCCCCGGTCCCGCGCCCGCAGGGCGTCCACCTCGCGGCGGCACAGGGGACAGGCGCCATCGAAGAGCAGGGTGAGGGCGGGTTCAGCCATGAAGCTGATTCTGGCGCAAGGCCACGGGGCCTCGCCACGACACCACGCGCCAGGCTGGGAGCCGCGGCCCGGCTGATGCGGGCCCCGCCGAAGCGTCCATGCCGCCACCTGACCCCGCTGATCCCGCGCCCACTGATCCCGCGCCCACTGATCCCGCCCAGCTGCGCCGCGACTACCGCCGCGCCGCCCTGCGGCGGGCCGATCTGGCGGCCGACCCGGTGGCGCAGTTCCGCCACTGGTTCGATCAGGCCGTGGCGGCCCAGTTGAGTGAGCCCAACGCCATGGTGCTGGGCACCACCCATGGCAACCGCCCCAGCGCCCGCACCGTGCTGCTCAAGGCCTTCGATGCCCGGGGCTTCGTCTTCTTCACCCACTACGAGAGCCGCAAGGCCCGCGAGATCGCCGCCCATCCCCAGGTGAGCCTGCTGTTTCCCTGGTACGGGCTCGAGCGCCAGGTGATGGTCCTGGGCCGGGCCGAGCGGATCAGCGCCGCCGAATCCCTGGCCTATTTCCTCTCGCGTCCCTACGGAAGCCGGCTGGGGGCGTGGGTGTCCCAGCAGAGTGCTGTGATCGGCTCACGTTCGATTCTCGAAGCGCAGTGGCAGGCGATGCAGCGCCGCTTCGCCGGCGGGGAGGTGCCCCTGCCGCCGGCCTGGGGTGGCCTGCGGGTGGTGCCGGAGGAGTTCGAGTTCTGGCAGGGGCGCCAGAACCGCCTGCACGATCGCTTCCGCTACCGGCTGCAGAACGGGGCCTGGAGCATCGAGCGGCTGGCGCCCTAGCCCCCACCCCCAGCGATTCGGGCGAGCTCAGGCCGCGGTGACGCTCAGGTCCTGTCGCTGCGGCGCGGCACGGATCCCATGGCGTGGAGCTCCATCACCTGCTCGGGCCTGAGGTCGAAGCTGAGCCCTCCCTGGCCGCTGGAGACCGTCAGACGCAGGGGTAGCGCTTCACTGGGCCGGGGCATCAGGGCATCGAGATCGAACTGAGCCGATCCGCTCGGAACCGGCGAGCCATCCCGGGGAACGATCTCCTCGCTGCGATTCGGCAGGGTCCACTTCTGACCCATCGAATCGTTCATCACGAGATCGGCGCTGTGATCCAGGGACGTGGTCCCCTCCAGGTCGTTCAGGCGGATGCGCAGGCCGGAGGGATACTCCTCGAAGGGCTGCTCGAAGACCTGGGCGCTGAGGCGATGGCCCGCCCGATCGCTGAGCGACCAGCTGTTCGGTGCCAGGGCCAGGGCCGGGGCTGCCCCCAGCAGCAACGTCAGCAGCAGCGGCAGAACTCCCAGCAGGGACCGCTTCAGACGCGCGTGAGGGCGGATGGGAGACCACATGACTTATAAAGCATAATGTCGTCTCAATACTAACGGCTAGATGCCGGGATGGCCTCGGTCCGGCCCCTCACGCCACGACTCAATCCTTGGTGGCCTGCTCACGCATGAACAAATGGTTGGACGGGTGCCGAACGGCGATGGCAGGGCTAGGTGTGAAGCTGAGCTGTGACGGCGCCATGGTCGATTCCGCTCCAGCTGCCAGACACCACCGGGTGCTGATCGTCGGGGGCGGCTCCGGCGGGCTTACCGCGGCCAGCCAGTTGCTGCGGGCCCGCCCAGGCCTGGATCTGGCGATCCTGGAGCCCTCGGCCGTTCACGACTACCAGTCCGGCTGGATCCCGGCCGGTGCCGGTCTGCTGCCCATCGAGCAGACCCATCAACTGGAAGCCGCCGTGATTCCCGCCGGCGCCGTCTGGATCCAGGACAGCGCCGCCACCTTTGAGCCGGAGGCCCACCGGGTGATCACGGCGGCTGGAGAAACCCTCAGCTACGAGGTGCTGGTGGTGGCCATGGGGCTCCAGCTCGACTGGAGCCGCATCAAGGGCCTGCCGGAGGCGCTTGGCAGCCACGGCATCGTCAGCAACTATTCCCGCTCCCACATCGCCGCCACCTGGGCAGCAATCCGCGGCTTTCAGGGGGGGACCGCCCTGTTCACCCACCCCGCCACGCCGATCAAATGCGGCGGCGCTCCCCAGAAGGTGATGTACCTGGCCGACGACATCTTCCAGGGCACCAGCGGCGTGGGGGTGAACACCCGGGTGATCTTCTGCACCGCGATGGCGCTGCTGTATCCGGTCAAGGCCTACAACGCCACCGTCGAGCGCGTCGTGGCGCGCCGGGGGATCGAAACCCATCGGCTCCACAACCTGATCGAGGTGCGCCCCGAGGAGCAGGTGGCGGTGTTTGAGGTCAGAGCGGAAGGCCGTGAACCCTCCATGGAGGAGATTCACTTCGACCTCCTCCATGTGGTGCCGCCGATGGCGGCGCCGGATGTGGTGGCCCGCAGCCCCCTGGCGATCGAGGGTCCCGGCGGCTGGGTGGAGGTGGACCGATTCACCTGCCAGCACAAGCGCTTTGCCGATGTGTTCGCTCTCGGGGATGTGAGTTCTCTGCCCACCTCCAAAAGCCTGGCCGCGATCCGTGGCCAGGCGCCGGTGCTGGTGGCCAACCTGCTGGCTCAGCTCGATGGACGCCCGCTTGCGGCCCACTACGACGGCTACACCGCCTGTCCGCTGATCACCGGCTTCGGCAGGGTTGTGATGGCGGAGTTCGACTACGACCTCCAGCCGGTCAGCTCCTTCCTGGTGGACCCCACCCGGGAGCGCTGGAGCATGTGGCTGGTGGAAACGCGCCTGTTCCCCTGGATCTACTGGCACCGGGTGCTCAGGGGCCGGCTGCACGAAGGGCGGTTCCTGAAACCGTTCGCCCCGCTGGTGCGCTGGCTCACTCTGGCGCACCGACAGGGGTGATCCCAGTGCCGGCGGCGGAAGCAGTCGCTGCTCCAGCCGCGGCCTGAGCCGTTGCCCCACGGGCCACGCCCCCCCTCCGTGATCGATCCGGGGGACGGCCGTGGGAATGGAGCACAATGTAATGCGGCTATGCTCATAGAAGTTGAGGCCCGACCTCCGATGGCTCTCGCCCCCGCCAGCGCCCTCTCCCTGTCTGCCGCCGCAGGCGGCGGCACCCTGCTGTTCCGTCAGTTGTTCGATGCCGACACCGGCACCTTCACCTATCTGCTCGCCGATGTGGCCAGCCGTCGGGGCGTGCTGATCGATCCGGTCTTCGAGCAGCATCCCCGCGATCTCGCCCTGGTCCAGGAGCTGGGCATCGACCTGGCGGCCAGCCTCGACACCCACGCCCACGCCGACCACGTCACCGGCAGCTGGCTGATGCATGCGGCCACGGGCTGCGCCATCGGTCTGGCGGCCGTCGCAGGGGCCGAGTACGTGACCCGGCCCCTGCGGCAGGGCGATCGGGTGGCCTTCGGCAGCCGGGCCCTGGAGGTGCGTGCCACCCCCGGCCACACCGACGGCTGCCTCAGTTTCGTGCTCGACGACCACAGCCTGGCCTTCACCGGCGATGCGCTGCTGGTGCGGGGCTGCGGCCGCTGCGATTTCCAGCAGGGCGATGCCCACACGCTCTTTCGCTCGATCACCGAGCAGATCCTCTCCCTGCCCGAATCCTGTCTGCTCTACCCCGCCCATGACTACACCGGCCGCGGCGTCACCTCCGTGGCCGAGGAGAAGGCCTACAACGCCCGCCTCGGCGGCCAGGCCGATGAGCGCGACTTCGTGATCTACATGGAGACCCTGAAGCTTCCCCATCCCCACAGGATCGCCGAGGCCCTGCCGGCCAACCTGCGCAGCGGTCGCCCCCGGGCGGATCCGGCGGCCGGGGCGACGGACTGGGCGCCGCTTCGGCGCAGCTATGCCGGGCTGCCGGAGCTCCCCCCCGCCTGGGTCGCCGCCCACAGCGGCGCGATCACCCTGGTGGATGTGCGCTCCGCCGAGGAGTTCCACGGGCCCGATGGTCACATCGCCGGCAGCCTGCTGATTCCGCTTCCCGAGCTGGAGGAGCGGGCCGGCGAGATCCCCGCTGACGCGCCCACCGTGGTGCTCTGCCACTCCGGCAGCCGCTCGGCCCTGGCCACCCAGCAGTTGCTCAGGGCCGGACATCCCCAGGTGGCCAACCTGCATGGCGGCCTGCTCGGTTGGCACTCCGGCGGCTATCCGCTCGTCACCGACACACCCGCCTGATCCGCCCGCCGCCCCCGCTCGAGCCATGGCATCAACCGCAGCCGCTCGGCTCCATCCCGGCGATTTTCCTGAACGGTCCTGGAGCCGTCCTATCAGGCCCTGGATCCGGGTGGGCCGGTGATCAGTGGCACCGTGCTGCTGCTGATCACCGGTGGGGCCCTGATCGGCTTTCTGCTGGCGGTGCTGGGGGCCGGTGGTTCGATCCTGCTGCTGCCCCTGCTGGTCAGCGGCGCCGGCCTGCCCACCCGGGAGGCCGTTCCCCTCTCCCTCCTGGTGGTGACCCTGCTGGCCCTGGGCAACCTGGGCCCCTACCTGCGCCGCCGTCAGGTGGCGCCCAAGCCGGCGCTGATCCTGGGGCTGCCGGCCCTGGCGGGGGCCTGGATCGGCGGCAGCCTGGTCAAGGCCGGCCTGATTCCCGAGCCGGTTCAGCTGGGGATCTTCACCGTGGCGGCCCTGCTGGCCTCCTGGCTGCTCACCCGCTCCCCGGCCAGGACGACCGGCGCTGCCGGACCCCCGCGACGACCCGGATCCCCCGGGGCCCTCGCCGGTCAGGGGGTACTGGTGGGTCTGCTCACCGGCATTGCCGGCGTGGGAGGGGGCTTCGCGATCGTGCCGGCGCTCGTTCTGCTCGCTGGACTGCCAATGCCGCTGGCCAGCGGCACCAGCCTGCTGGTGATCGGCACCAACAGCCTGGTGGCTCTGGAAGCACTTGGCCACTGGCCCGCCGCCAGCCTGGGCCTGATGCTGCCCCTGGTGGCTGGCGGCGCCATGGGGGGGGTGCTGGGTCAGCGGTTGGCTCCCCATCTGAGCGATCGCCGGCTGCGCCAGGGCTTCGCGGCCCTGCTGATCGGCTCGGCCCTGCTCACCGGCCTCGAAGCGCTGCGGCGCCAGAACCACCCCTCCATCGGCCGCAGCCCCGCCCCCCGGGCCGTTCTGCGCAGCAGCCATGGCGGTCCTGATCGCGCCACCCGCTCGCTGGAGGTGGAACCGCTCCATGAATCGGGCCCGTGGCAACCCCAGAATCCCAGCCTCACTACCCCGGGATGTCGGCTCGATCTGCCGTCGATCCTGCTCTGCCAGCCTGTGTATCGGGTGGCCAATGCCCAGGAGCGGGGCCTGCCTTTCAGTCAGTGAGCGGATGGGGCTCTGCCCAGTCTGACGCAACCTGCCGGCCACGCTGCGCAAGAGCATCCTGGTGGGCCTGGGGGGGGGTGAGCTCAGCCCGATGGGGGCGTGCCCGGACCCGCCCGCCAGTCGAGCCAGGGCAGGTGGGGCACGATCGCCGGGGTCGCGAGGCGGTAGGCGGCGTACTCCGGATGGACGGCGCACAGGCGCCCCTCCTCGCGGCGGGCCTTGCCGCCCAGCACGAGGGCCAGGGACAGCAGCAGCCCCAGGTGCAACAGGCTTCCCCGTGCCAGCGTCACCCCCAGGGAGCACAGCAGCAGCGATTGATAGAGCGGATGGCGGCAGCGGCCGTAGGCCCCGTTCCGCACCAGCGGCGCCCCGGGGATGGGTTCGGGCAGTGGGCTGAGGCTGTCGCCCAGGTTGAGTGCCCCCTGGCCGCCCAGGGCCAGAGCGGCCACGAACAGGCTGAGACCCACCACCCGCAGCAGCGGCGGCCAGGGCAGGCCGAGGGCGGCGGGGCTGGGCATGGCCGGCAGCAGATGGGCCGCGATCAGCCCCATCTGGGCCAGAACCCACCATTCCCCGTGGCGGTTGTCGCGCAGTCCCACCCAGCTGAAGCCCCAGGCCTGAAGCCGTTCCGGCAGGGTCCGCTCCATCCGCTTCGATCCCGGCTGACGGACCCAGTCTGGCCATGGCCAGGGCTGCGGCGCCGCCGTTCACCGCCTAGACCAAGGCGGAGCAGCTCCCCAGCATGACCACCGCCACCCCCTCTCCGCCGCAGCGGCACCACCGGGTCCTGATCGTCGGCGGGGGCGCTGCCGGTCTCACCACCGCCAGCCAGCTGCTGGCGGCCCAGCCCGGGCTCGACGTGGCGATCCTGGAGCCTTCGGCCGATCACGACTACCAGCCCGGCTGGACCCTGGTGGGCGGTGGCGTGCTGACCCTGGAGGAGACCCGGCGGGAGGAGGCCGGCCTGATCCCGGCCGGCTGCATCTGGATCCGCTCGGCGGCGACGCGCTTTGAGCCGGAGGCGAACCGGGTGATCACCGCCGACGGGGAGAGCATCAGCTACGACGCCCTGGTGGTGGCCATCGGCATCGCCCTGCGCTGGGATCGGATCCAGGGCCTGCCCGAGGCGCTCGGCCGCCACGGCATCACCAGCAACTACTCCCGCGCCCATGTCCCCTACACCTGGGAGACGATCCGCACCTTCCAGGGCGGCACGGCGATCTTCACCTTCCCGGACACACCGATCAAGTGCGCCGGGGCGCCCCAGAAGGTCCTGTACATGGCCGACGATGTCTTCCAGGCCCGCAGCGGCGTCGGGGTCAACACCCGGGTGCTGTACTGCACCGCCGGCGCGGGGATCTTCGCGGTTCCCGCCTATGCCCGGGTTCTGGAGAGGGTGATGCGGGAGCGGGGCATCGAGGTGCTGCTGCGCCATACCCTCATCGAGGTGTGCCCCGAGAAGGGTGTGGCCGTCTTCGCCGTCGCCGACGCCGAGGGGAGCACCACGCGGCGGGAGATTCCCTTCGACCTGCTTCACGCCGTGCCGCCCATGGCGGCCCCGGAGGTGGTGGCCGCCAGCCCGTTGGCGGTGGACGGCCCCGGTGGCTGGGTGGAGGTGGACCGTGACACCACCCAGCACCGGCGCTTTCCCAATGTCTTCTCCCTGGGTGATGTGTCTTCGCTGCCCACCTCCAAAACGGCGGGAGCGGTGCGCGGCGAGGCCCCCGTGCTGGTGGCCAACCTTCTGGCCCAACTGGCCGGCCGCCCCCTCACCGCCCGCTACGACGGCTACAGCGTCTGCCCGCTGATCACCGGCTACGACACGGTGGTGATGGCGGAGTTCGACTACGACCTCGAACCGGTCAGTTCCTTCCTGGTGGATCCCACCCGGGAGCGCTGGAGCATGTGGCTGGTGAAGACGAAGCTGCTCCCCTGGATCTACTGGAACCGGATGCTGAAGGGCCGGCCCCACGAGAGCCGCTTTCTCAAGCCGCTCGAACCCCTCGCCCGACTCCTGGGGCTCACCCGGCGAAAGACGCTGGCGCCGCGCTGAGGCTCAGGCGGCCCGGAGCTGGCGGAGCTGGTCCTCGAGCCGTTGTCTCAGCCGCCCCTGCACGAGGGCGCAGAGCTCCTCGACCAGCTCATCGTCGGCGACGTAAAGGAGACGGGAGCCGTCCCGTTCGCAGCGCACCAGCCCGGCCCGCTGCAGCTGGCCCAGCTGGCGACTGATGTGGGACTGGCTGAAGCCGGTGGCCTGGATCAGGCTGGCCACATCCAGTGGAGCGGGCCGCAGCAGGCAGAGCAGCTGCAGACGCGCCGGCTCGCTCAGCAGCCGGAAGAACCGGCTGAACTCCTCGAGCAGCTCCGGGCTGGGTCGGGCAGTGAGGGCGACGGAATCCACGGCGGCGCGAAACGTTAGCGTGATTATGTCGGAAGGAGGCCGATGGCGCCGAGCCGATGCCGGCCCGCCGCCCAGCCGTGGCTTGGACTTGTCAATATGGGGCTATGCTCATAGGTGACTATGTCACGCTGCCCCCGCCCCGGGGGGCAAGGGCCCATGACCACCACCCCAGCCACCACGCCACCCGCCGTCCCGGCCCCGATGACGGGGCTTCGCCTCAATCCGCGGGCCCTGGAGCAGCAGCGCCTGCAGGGCTCCGTCGCCATCGTCGATGTGCGGGAACCGATCGAGTTCGCCACCGGTCACATCCCGGGCAGCCGCAACCTGCCGCTGGCCAGCCTCGCCGGGGCCGACCTGCCCCCGGGGCCGATCGTGCTGGTCTGCAACAGCGGCAACCGCAGCCAGCGCGCGCTGGCCCAGCTGCGGCGGCGGGGCCACAGTCAGGGAGTGGCCGATTTGGACGGGGGCCTGATGGCCTGGGAGCAGCTCTCCCTGCCGCTCGAGCGCAGCCCGTCAGCCCCCCTGCCGCTGATGCGCCAGGTGCAGATCGCGGCGGGGAGCCTGGTGCTGCTTGGGGTGGTGCTCAGCCAGACGGTGGCGATCGGCTGGATCTGGCTGAGCGGCGCCGTCGGGGCCGGGCTGGTCGTGGCCGGCATCACCGGCTTCTGCGGCATGGCCCGGCTGCTGGCGGCCATGCCCTGGAACCGGCTGCGGCCGTGAGCCGCCCGCAGGACGGTCCCCCGCTTGAGAGATCAGCGGGGGGGCTCCGCCGCCAGCGCGTCGAGCTGCTCCTGCATCTCACCGGCCACGCGCCGGTAGCAGGCCTGCACGTAGGCGGGGTCTCGGCTGGCCCGGTAGCCGCTCCGCTCGAACCGGATCGGCCGGCAGACCCGGGTGTGGATCCGCACCGGCAGGGGCAGATTGGGCAGGGGACCCATCGCCACCCCCCAGGGCAGACCCAGATAGAGCGGGAACACCTCCGGATCGATGCCCAACAGCCAGGGGAGACCTCCCCTGTGGACCTCGCTCATGGCCCCATAGCAGTCCCCCAGCACCAGCAGGGTGTCATGGGCGCCCCAGGAGATCAGGGGGATGATCGGCAGCCCGTGCCACAAGGCCAGCCTCAGGAAGCCCGTCCGGCCGCCGAGCTGAATCCGGCCCCGCAGCCGATGGGGCCGGAAGGCATCCTGGCCGCCGCCGGGATACACCAGCAGGCTGTGTCCCTGGCCGAGCACCGAGAGGGCGTTGCGGGGGTAGGAGGGGATCGCCCCCACCCGGGCGGCGAGTGCGGCGGCGGCGGGCCAGGCCCGCCACACCTTGGGGTGGGTGAGCCCGTAGACCTGGCGTTCGTAGCCGACGCGCCGGAACCAGTCGACCAGGAACATCGGCAGATCCGGCGCGGCCAGCCCGCCGTTGTGGGATCCCACCAGCAGCATCTGTCCTTCGGCCGGCACGTGCTCCCAGCCACTGGTGCGCACCCGGAAGTAGTGGCGGTAGAGCCATTCCCAGGCGGGCATCATCTGACGGATCAGCTCCGGATCCCGCCGGGCTTCGGGGCCCGCTCCCGGCCGGGTCCTCCAGTTCAGATGGTCAGGACCGTGGGGCATGGGCGGGGGCCCGGGGCTGGCCTGAAGGTAAGAGCGCCGGCGCCCTCCGCCGGCCCCACCCGCCCCCCGCTCCCGATCGCTCCCTGAGCCATGGCCCCTTCCGCTTCGCTCCCCCCGGTCGATCGCGCCCTGCGGCTGCGCAGCCTCTGGTTCGCCTGGCTGCTGGCCATGCTCTTCCATGTCGACCTGGGGCTGATGCCCCTGTTCCATGGCCAGTCGCCCGAGATCGAGAGTCACGTGGATCCGGCCCAGCTGCCGCTGCTGTTCGCCGCGATGCTGGCCTATTTCCTGGTGCCCCTGGCGTCAATCGTGCTGATCGCCTATGCCGCCAGCGATCCGGGCCCTGCGGTGCGCTGGCGGCCCTGGCGGCGTCTCCACTTCTGGATCAGCGTCCTCTACACCGTCACTAACCTGCCCCACCTGCTCGCCGACATCCTGGTGCCCGATGCCCGGGGCGATCAGATCGCCCTGATGGTGGTGCTGGTGCTGATCGGCCTGCTGATCAACCGGGAAGGCTGGTGCTGGTGGCGGGAGCGTTAGCGGATCGCCGGCGCCAGTCCGCTGGCGTCGAAGACCCCTTCGAACAGCACCGAGCTGAGATACCGCTCACCGGAGTCCGGCAGGACCACCACGATCGTCTGGCCGGCGCAGGCCTCTTCGGCGGCCAGGCGAACGGCCGCCACCGTGGCCGCCCCGCAGGAGATACCCGCCAGGATGCCCTCTTCGCGCATCAGGCGGCGGGCCATCGCCACCGCCTCCTGATCGCTCACCGCTTCGACCCGATCGACCAGGTCCAGGTCGAGGTTCTCCGGCACGAAGCCCGCTCCGATGCCCTGGATCTTATGGGGGCCCGGCTGCGGGGGCTCCCCCGCTTTCGCCTGGGCAATGACCGGGCTGTTGACCGGCTCCACCGCCACCGACAGCAGCGGCCGGCCGAGGGTCTGCTTGATGTAGCGGCTGACGCCGGTTATGGTGCCACCCGTGCCCACGCCCGCCACCAGCACGTCGATCGCCCCCTCCGTGTCGTTCCAGATCTCCGGCCCGGTGGTGTCGTGGTGGATGCGGGGGTTGGCGGGGTTGGAGAACTGCTGCAGCAGCACGTAGCGGTCGGGGTCGGAGGCGGCGATCTCCCGGGCCCGGCCCACCGCCCCGGTCATGCCGAGACGCCCATCGGTGAGCTCCAGGCGGGCTCCGTAGGCGGTGAGGAGCTTGCGGCGCTCCAGGCTCATCGTCTCCGGCATGGTGAGCGTGAGCGGGATTCCCCGGGAGGCCGCCACGAAGGCCAGGGCGATGCCCGTGTTGCCGCTGGTGGGCTCGATCAGTTCCTTGCCGGGCCCGAGCCTCCCATCCCGCTCGGCCTGCCAGATCATGGCGGCCCCGATCCGGCACTTCACCGAGTAGGCCGGATTGCGCCCTTCGATCTTGGCCAGCACGGTGGCGGTGCTGCTGCCCACCACCCGGTTGAGCTGCACCAGGGGCGTGCCGCCGATGCTGAGGCTGCTGTCGGCGAAAATCGGGGCCATCAGCGGGACGTCATGCTGGTTGCACCCTCGCACCCTCGGCCCGGGAAGGACAAGCGAGCGGAGCGGTTCAGGCGGCCGTGGAGCGCTCCGCGGCCGCCAGGCGCCGGGAGCCCCGCCAGAAGCGCTGGCACTGGAAGGCCAGGTAGATCAGCACCAGAGGAATCACCACCGCCAGGCTGAACAGCCGAACCGGTCCCGCCAGGGCCGGCTGGGTGAGGGGAAGGATCTGATCGAGCAGGTAGAGCCCGTACAGACCCAGCAGCATGGCTCCCTCCCGGCGGGTGATCACTCCGCCGCTCCAGAAGATCGGCAGGCAGGCCAGGGTGGTGGCCACCATGATCGGCAGATCCCGTCCGATCAGCGTCGGATCCACCCTCAGGCCCCTGGCGCCCGAGACCAGGCCGCAGCTGCCCAGGATCACCAGCTGGTTGAGCAGGTTGCTGCCCACCACGTTGCCGATGGCCAGGTCGGTCCTGCCCTTGAAGGCGGCCACGATCGAGGTCACCAGTTCCGGCATCGAGGTGCCGGCCGACACGATCGTGAGTCCGATCAGGGTCTTGCTCACCCCCAGGTCGAGGGCCACGGCGGAGGCGCCCTTCACCAGGATCTGGGATCCCCACACGAGCACAGCCAGGCCGGCCAGGAGCTTGAGCAGGGCGGGCCCGAAGCCCCCTTCGGCCTCGGAGGGGTCGATCTCCTCCCCCTCCTCCTGGCCCTCCTCGGAGGCGGTGCGGATCTCCCAGACCGTGTTGATCACCATGGCCATCAGCAGGGCGACCCCCGCCTGCCAGGTGACGCGGCCCGCCGAGGCCATGCCCCACACGGCCATCGAGACTGCCAGGAGCAGGGGCACGTCCCGGCGGATGAGCCGGCTGTGGACCCGCAGGGGCAGGATCGCGGCGCTGCAGCCCAGCACCACCAGCACGTTGAAGATGTTGCTGCCGACCACGTTGCTGACAGCCAGTTCATCGGCGCCCTCCAGGGTGGAGAGCAGGCTCACGAACAGCTCGGGGGCGCTGGTGCCCATGGCCACCACGGTGAGGCCGATCACGACCTGGGGCAGACCGAGCAGGAGAGCCAGGGCCACCGAACCCTGCACGAACAGCTCCCCTCCGCCGAACAGCAGCAGGATGCCCACCACGATCTCGACGGCGCTGAGCACGGTGGGCCTGCGGATGCGGAGTGATTCTGCCCCCGGGTCTCCGTGACAGGGGGTGTGCGGGGCCGTGAATGCGGCGGAGTTGGTCAGGCCAGCCCCCTATTGTCCCCGCAACCAATTGCCTGTCCCATGTGGCTGTCGCCGGACCGTTGTCCATTCTGAACAAAATCAGCTCCCAGCACATCAAAGGGGACGTGTTCGGAGGATTGACCGCGGCCGTTGTGGCCCTGCCGATGGCCCTCGCCTTCGGCGTGGCGTCCGGCGCCGGCGCCGCCTCCGGTCTCTGGGGGGCTGTCCTGGTGGGATTCTTCGCGGCCCTCTTCGGGGGCACACCCACCCTGATCTCCGAGCCCACCGGTCCGATGACCGTGGTGATGACCACCGTGATCGCCGGGCTCACCGCCGCTGATCCCGAGAATGGTCTGGCGATGGCCTTCACGGTGGTGATGATGGCTGGGCTGTTTCAGATCCTGTTCGGAATTCTGAAGCTCGGGCGTTACATCACGATGATGCCCTATACGGTGATCTCCGGATTCATGTCCGGGATCGGAATCATTCTGATCATTCTTCAGATCGGACCGTTCCTGGGCCAGGCCATTCCCCCTGGCGGCGTGATGGGAACCCTGCGTTCGATCCCGGAGCTGGTCTCCCAGGTGAGCCCGGTCGAAACCCTGCTGGCGGTGCTCACGGTTGCGATCATCTGGTTCACCCCCGCGCGGATGAAGCGGCTGGTTCCCCCCCAGCTGCTCGCCCTGGTGGTGGGAACGGTGATTTCCCTGGTGATCTTCGGCGGAGAGGACATCCGACGCATCGGCTGGATTCCCTCAGGCCTTCCACCGATCCAGATGCCCACCCTGGTGCCGGGCCAGTTCGAGCGCATGGTCGGCTATGCCGCCGTGCTCGGGATGCTGGGCTGCATCGATGCCCTGCTCACCTCGATGGTGGCCGACAGCCTCACCCGCACCGAGCACAACTCCAACAAGGAGCTGCTGGGCCAGGGTCTGGGCAACGTCATGTCGGGTCTGTTCGGGGGCATTGCCGGGGCCGGCGCCACCATGGGCACGGTGGTGAACATCCAGGCGGGAGGCCGATCGGCCCTCTCCGGCCTCACCCGGGCCCTGGTGCTGATGGTGGTGATCCTGGGCGCCTCAGGGCTGGCCTCCTCCATTCCGATGGCGGTGCTGGCCGGCATCGCCCTCAAGGTGGGCATCGACATCATCGACTGGGGTTTCCTCAAGCGGGCGCACCAGCTCTCGCTCAAGGGGGCTGTGATCATGTATGGGGTGATCCTGCTCACCGTGCTCGTGGATCTGATGGTGGCGGTGGGCATCGGGGTGTTCGTGGCCAACTTCCTCACGATCGAGCGCATGAATGAACTGGAATCCAGGGGTGTCAAGGCGATCAGCACCGGGGACGGAGATACCGACCTGCCCGTGTCGGAAAAGCGCCTGCTCGATCTGGCCCAGGGCAAAGTGCTGCTGTTTCAGCTCAATGGCGCCATGATTTTCGGGGTGGCCAAGGCGATCTCCAGGGAGCACAACGCCATCACCACCTGCGATTCCGTCATCTTCGACCTCGGTTCCGTCTCCCACCTCGGCGTCACCGCGGCTCTGGCGCTCGAGAACGCCGTTGAGGAGGCGGTTGAGAAGGGGCGTCTCGTCTATGTGGTGGGGGCTACCGGCACCACCTACAAGCGGCTGGAAAAACTGCGGATGTTCGAGCTGCTCCCCCCCGAGCGAGTGAACCTGTCCCGCTCCGCCGCCCTCGAGCAGGCAGTCACCCATTCCACAACGGTGTAACCGGGGCCGATCCCCCCGGCGGTCCCCCCCCGCGATAGGGAACTCCGGGGGAGGCCCGGCTCCATCCGGGCCTCCAGGGGGGACAGGATTGGTAGCGCTGGCTACGTGCAGGCAGTGAAGAATGATCTCAGGAGCATCAGGGAAATTTCCTGAATTGGAGTGTAGACTCTGATTCGAGTGTAAGTCCTCTCTGAATGAGCCCAGCCATGGAAGCTGCTTCTCTTCAGCCCAAGGTGCTCGAAGAGATGAAACTGATCGTTCAGGATCTACTTCTTCTGGAAGATGCCACGGAGATCACTCCGGAAGCGCGTCTGAAGGAAGACCTGGGGATCGACTCCCTCGGTTTTGTCGATTTCATCGTGGTGGTGGAGGAGCGATTCTCCGTCAGCTTCCCTTCCACCGTGAACCCCGCCGACCTGCTCACCCTCGGCGATGCCGTAACCCTGATCGAAACCCTGCGCATGGAGGCCCCATGACGATGAGCCAGATGACCGTTGAGACCATCGACAAGGTTCTCGCGGACAACGAGACCCTGGAGCATTTCTTCACAGTAGGCCGCAGCCTCTGGCCCGACCTGAAGGAGATCAAACGGGGCCTCACGCTCGATCGAACAAAAGTTTCCGATAAGGTGATCTCATTCATGCGCAGCACCTGCATGAATGAATACGGAATTGCCCATTATGTTAAAGGTTATTTTCGCTCCTACGGAGATGACTACCGCATGTCGGTCTGGGCTACGTTGTGGGGCGGCGAGGAATATCTTCACTATCTTGTTCTGAGGCAGTGCCTGAAGGCCCTAGATGCTGATATCACCACGGCTGAATTCCTAGGATTGGAGGCAGGTCAATACATGGAAAATAGTGAAACGTATCTGGATCAATCCAAGGTCAGCCCTGACATCAGCAGGCCGTTACAGCAGATGATTTACAATGTCTTGCAGGAATATTCTGCTTATGTTGCTTACAACAGCGTCAGCGAAGCCGTGGAGGATCCTGTTCTGGCTTCCATTCTTCGCCGCATGGCCAACGATGAAATGCGCCACTGCAGCTTTTTTCAGCTGGCTCTGAAGGAGTATGTCAAAACGGCCACTCCCGAGCAGAAGGCTCTGATCTGGCCGCAGTTCAAGGAGGTTTGGAATAACTTCTCAATGCCCCAGGAGCATATCGATTTATTCAAGGACAATGGCTACGCCACTGATCTCTACATCAGCTTCTGGGGGCCTGAGTGGAGATCAAAGATGGCCATTGACCTCACCCACTTCTTCAAGCAGTTCAGGAACCCTCCATCTCAATCCCTGGCAAATCCCCAACCTCAGACGGTGTGATTGGCCATGGCTGCCCATCTGGAACCCCATTACGATCGCCTGTTCAAACAGTTGGAGGCGATTCGATGGCCGCTTAAGCAGATCCCCTTTGATCGCATCGATCGGTCCCTGGTCAGTCAGAGCGATCTGGAGCATGTCAGAGTCAATTGCTGCTATGAGCTCTCCTCGCTCTATGCCACGCGCATGTTCCTGAGAGATTTCAGCCACATGCCTGATTTCTGTCAGTTCATGAGCATCTGGTATTACGAGGAGATGAAGCACTATCTCGTGCTCAGGGAATATCTCAAAATGTTTGACTATGAACCCGGACCTTCCGAAATCGAAGATCTTGGCATTGAACTTGACCCTGCCCCATGGGCAAGCACTCTGGCCATGCATTTCTGTGGCGAACTCAGGCTTGGCATGTGGTATGAGCGTTGGAGCCAGGAGTTTCGAGAGCCTGTTCTCAAACTGATTTATGAGCGCGTCAGTCAGGATGAATTCAGGCATGCCAACTGCTATCGCCTCTTCATGATTGAATCAGCCAAGAAACAGCCTGATGTCATCGATCAATTCCTGGAGATGTCCAAATGGATGATTTACAATCCTTCCGGAGATAAACATCCCACCACCATGCGGGTGAATGGTCCGGATACGGAGTCAGTCAAAGACAGGATTCCTAACCACGAGCGCTTTGAGGCGATGATCCAGGCCACAATCCGGCCTGAGGATGAATCCAGGATGGCGGCGGGGATTCTCTCCGTTCTTTCTGAGATGACGGGCAGCAAGCTTCAATCGCTGGCCGAACTCTCCCGATTCATCCGCCAGCGCAAGCAGACCGACACCCGGATTGCCGCCCATGTCTGAGCAGACGTTGACCCGCGACAGTTGTGTTCACTACAGCAACAGCCCAGAGCTGTTCGAACTCTTCCTCGATGAGCATCTAAATTATTCCTCCGGCGTGTTTGATGCCGCCGGCAGCACTCTCGACCAGGCTCAGGTCCGCAAGATGGACCGAATCGCCACTGAGATGGGCTTTGAGGCGGACCAGAAGATCCTTGATATCGGCTGCGGCTGGAGTGGTCCGGCCGTGTACTTTGCCAAAACCTACGGTTGCCGGATCACCGGTGTGACCCTCAGTGAGATCCAGCGGGAGTATGGAATCAAGCGTGCCTCTCGCCAGGGAGTGGCAGAGCGCGTTGATGTGCAGGTCTGCAATGTCTTGAATCTTCCCTATCCAGCGGCTTCCTTTGATCACATCATCTTTCTGGAAAGCATCATCCACATGCCCGAGAAGCAGCAAATTTTCAATCAGTGTTTCGAGTTGCTGCGTCCTGGTGGGAAGATCTTCATCCAGGAAAGTCACTATGATCGTGCCGCCAATCGCGCCCAGTACCTGAAGGATCGTGGAGCCCTCGAAGTGGATAAGTCGTTTGGCTACACCATGGATATGGTCACGGGAGGAGAGATGTTGTGCCTCCTGGAGGGTGCTGGCCTGATCCCCTCCTCCCTGCAGGACATCAGTGATCACTATGTCCGTACCTTGGCCGGCTGGCTGACTCAGATCGATGCCAATGCAGCGGCCATGAAAGCGGTGTCAGCCGATGCCTATTGGATGCTTCGCCGCTATCTGATCATTGCCCTGAACACCTATCGGCAGGGGGGAACGGTCTGTTATCAGGTGGTGGCATCCAAGCGTTGACTCGGATGATGCCAGCCCATGACATCAACCAGGTTCTGCTGCACTACGGATCGTCGCAACCCGATCAGATTGCCATTCGGCTGATCCACGCGCCTGGGGAGCCGCTCCAGACGTTCACGTATGCCGAGTTGCTCCATCTGGCCCGGGCGGGTTCTCTGGGTTACCGGATTCATGGCCTTGGGGCCGGAGAGACCGTCATTCTCTGCCTGCCGACGGGTGCGGCCCTGATCGCTGCGCTGCTGGGAGCCTTCTGGGCAGGTGTCATCCCAACGGTGATGGCACCGGTGCAGGCCGATCTCCTGCGCCAGTGTCGCCGGCGCTGCCAGGTTCTCAACGCCAGGGCGATCGTCTCCGATCTGGCCTTGGAAACCCCCCCCGCCCCTCTGCTCCGGTCGGAGACCTTCGTTCCGCCGGCATACGAACTGGAGGGGAACCCCTTCGAGCCCCACCAGGCCGACGCGATCGCCTACGTGCAATTCAGCTCCGGGTCCACCGGAGACCCCAAGGGAATCGCCCTGTCCTGGTCATCGATCACGACCAACATCACCGGCATGCTGGATCGGCTCACCCGGGAGTCGTTCCGCCGCACCCTCTCCTGGTTGCCTCTGTTCCATGACATGGGACTGTTCGGCGGCTTGCTGTCCCCGCTGTATTCGGGCGGCTGCGTGTATCTGATGGACTCCTCCCAGTTCGCCCGCCATCCGCCCCGCTGGATCCGCCTGTTGTCCGAGCACCGCTGCACCCTGGCGGTGTCTCCACCATCGTCTCTGCTGGCCGTGCTTCGACTGCTCGAGCGGCGGCCGCTGGTCGATGTCGATCTCAGTGCCGTGGAGCAGTTCGTGGTCGGAGCCGAACTGGTCTCCAACCAGCTTCTGGAGCTGTACCAGAAGGTGCTGGTGGGCACCTGCTCGGCCAGAGTTCATGCCCTACGGCCGGTCTATGGCCTGGCCGAATCCACCCTGGCCGTCTGTATCCCCCGGCCCGGTTCCTCTCCCGGCGTCGACTGGATCGATGCGGTCCGCGTGATGGCCCAGGGCCAGGCCGATCCGCTTCCCCCCGGGCAGGAGGGCGCTCTTGCGGTGATCTCCACCGGCTCCGGCCTGGCCAGGCACGACCTAGAGATCCGTGACTCCACCGAGCGGCGGGTGGCTGAACGCACAGTTGGACGCATCTGGATCCGAGGCCCATCGATCATGTCCGGCGTGTATGGCCCCGAGGGGTATCGCCCCAGGCAGGAGGCCTGGCTCGACACCGGAGACCGGGGTTATCTCCTCGCCGGCCAGTTGTACGTCCTCGGCCGAGACAAGGATCTCATCATCAAGCAGGGGCGATCGATCTCGCCGGATCACCTCGAGGACATCGCCCGGGCCTGCCCCGGTGTCCGGCGGGTCATCGCCGTCGGGGACTACTGCGTTGACCGGTCGACCGATCGCCTCGTGCTGCTGGTGGAGTGCCAGCACACGGAGACGGCCGCCGGCCCGCGGGATCGGCTGAGGCTGGCCCTGCGCTCGAGCCTCACCGCCCATGGCTTCGAGCTAGATGAGGTGCGGTTTGTCCCCCGGAACGCCCTGCCGTTGACGACCAGCGGCAAGCCCAGGCGCTCCGAGGCGAAAGCCCGCTTCCTTCAGCCGCTCCGTTCCGGCCCGGCCAGCGAGGGCTGAGGTGACCCACTTCCCGGGCGGCCGCTCCGAGTTCCTCGAGAGCCTCAACGACTGTCTGCCCGTCTGGGCCGGGGCCTGCCCGGACCGCCTGGCCTTCGAGTTCATCGCTCCCGCCGGAGGAACCAGCCAGACGATCAGCTATGGAGCCCTGCAGCGGCGGGTTCAGGCCACGGCTGGGGGCCTCCAGGAACGGTTGCCGGCGGGCGAGCGGCTGCTGCTGATGTTCCCGGCCGGCCTCGATTTTCTCGTCGCCCTGCTCGGCTGTTTCCAGGCCGGCCTGATCGCCGTTCCGGTGGTCACCCCCCACCACCGACGCAGCCTGCCGCGCCTGCTGGCGATCCAGCGGGACTGTTCCTCGTCCCACATCCTCACCACGGCGGACACCCTGGGGCGGCGCGTCGATCTGTTCTCCGATCCCGGTGCCCCGATCCAGTGGCTGACCATCGAGGACCTCGGCTCCGGCGGTGACAGCTGGCGGCCCCGGCGGCCCCCCGGCGACGTGGCCTTCATTCAATACACCTCCGGCTCCACCGGTGAGCCCAAGGGGGTGATCCTCAGCCATCGGAACCTGATCGCGAATCTCGACCTGATCGCCGCCAGCCGTGCGGGGCAGGTGCGGGAGCCTCTGGTCTGCTGGTTGCCGGCCTTTCATGACTGGGGCCTGATCGGCTTCCTGCTGAATGCCCTCTATTCCGGTGCTCCCTGCACCTTCATGGATCCGATCTCCTTCCTGGAGCGTCCGGTCCGCTGGCTGGAGGCGATCAGCCGGACCGGTGCCCAGTTCAGTGGGGGGCCGAACTTCGCCTATCAGCGCTGCATCGAGCGCATCCCGGTCGAGCAGCGCGGGTCCCTGGATCTTTCCCGCTGGGGCGCTGCCCTGGTCGGCGCTGAACCGATCCATGCGGAGACCCTCGCCCAGTTCGCCGAGGCCTTCGAGCCGGCCGGCTTCCGGGCCGAGTCATTTGTTCCCTGCTATGGGCTGGCCGAGAGCACCCTCTGGGTGTCGGGCAGCCTCTCGGGCCGGGCGCCCACCGTGCTCAGCCTCAGCGACGCGGCGCTTGGCCGCAACCGGGTCATGCTGCCGGGGCCCGGTGAATCCTCGAGAACCCTGGTGGGCTGTGGGGCACCGGTGGCCGGCCATGGGGTCAGCATCGTGGATCCGGAGACGGGGAGCCCCCGCCCCCTGGGACGGATCGGCGAAATCTGGGTGCGCGGTCCCAGCGTCGCCCAGGGGTACTGGCGGGACCCCGTGCTGACGGCGGCCAGCTTCGAGGCGCGCCTGAACGGCAGCGAGGAGGGGCCGTTCCTGCGCACCGGGGATCTGGGCTTTCTCTGGTCCGATCAGGTGTTCGTGACCGGGCGTCTCAAGGACCTGATCATCATCGCCGGCCGCAATGTCTACCCCCAGGACATCGAGCGCAGCGTCGCCGTGTGTCATCCCGATCTCAGGCGTGGCCACACGGCCGCCTTCAGCATTTCCTCCGGTCGTGAGGAGCACCTGGTGGTGATTCAGGAGGTGGCGCTTGGCCGTCGTCCCGACCTGAGTCAGCTGATCGGGGCGATCCAGCGGACGGTGATGCAAGCCCATGGTCTCTCTGCCGCAGCGATCCTGCTGGTGCGGCCCGGGGCGATCCCGATGACCTCCAGTGGAAAGGTCCGGCGGAGGGCCTGCCGCGAGCAGGCCCTCGCCGGAGCGATCGCTCCCCTGGCCGGCTGGGAGAATTCCGGCCTCGGGCTGATCGGCGCCGCTTCGCGCTAGCTCCCTGGGCCGTCCGCCAGCGTCTGCCGCCATGGTCGAATCCGTGCAGCCGGGTCCCGTCGGGACCAACCTGGAGCGGGCCGCCGCCGAGGGCCATGCCTGGGAGGCGGAGGCGGTGCTGGCCGCCCTGGGCAGCGACGGCGAGCAGGGTCTGGGGGAGGCGGAATCGGCTCGGCGCCTGCGACGCTTCGGCCCGAACCTGCTGAGCGGACGACGGCAGCGGCCGCTCTGGTGGCGCTTTCTGGGCCAGTTCCACGACCCCCTCCTCTATGCCCTGCTGATCACCGGTGCGATCAAGGCCCTGATCCATTCGCTCAGCGAAGCCCTGGTGATCTGGAGCGTGACCTTGATCAATGCCGTGATCGGCTTTGTCCAGGAGAACAAGGCCGAAACCGCCATTGCCGCTCTGGCCAGCTCTGTGCGCACCGACGCTGAGGTGATCCGCGAGGGCCACCGGCGCTTGATTCCCTCCCAGGACCTGGTGGTGGGGGACCTGGTCCGCCTGGAGGCGGGTGCCCGGATCCCCGCCGATCTGAGGTTGCTGGCCGCCCGTAACGTCCAGGTCGATGAGTCGGCGCTCACTGGGGAATCCCTGCCGGCGCAGAAGACCGCGGCCCCTGTCGGGCCGGAGGCGCCCCTGGCGGAGCGGAGCGACATGGCCTATGCGGGCAGCTTCGTCACCGCCGGTCTGGGCTGCGGCGTGGTGGTGGCGAGCGGTAATGGCACCGAGGTGGGGCGGATCTCCGGCCTGCTGCGGCAGCCCTCGGCGCTCACCACCCCGCTGACCCGCACGATCCGGCGGTTCAGCCGCACCCTGCTGCAGCTGATCCTGGTGCTGGCCGGACTCACCTTCGCCGTCGGCCTGATCCGGGGCCGGGGGGCGGCGGAGATGTTCGACGGGGCTGTGGCCCTGGCCGTGGGGGCCATTCCCGAGGAACTGCCGGCGATCGTGACCATCACCCTGGCGATCGGGGTGGGCCGCATGGCGCGGCGGAACGCGATCATCCGCAAGCTTCCCGCCGTGGAGGCCCTGGGCAGCACCACCGTGATCTGCTCCGACAAGACCGGCACCCTCACCCAGAACCGGATGACGGTGCGGGAGATCTACGCCGGGGGCAGCCTGGTGGCCATCGAGGAGCTCTGGCCCACCCGCCGGAGTGGCTCCGATCCCCTGGCCCACAACCTGGCTCTGCAGGAAACCCTGCTCACGGGCCTGCTCTGCAACGACGCCCGCCTCGATCCAACGGGGGATCTGGTCGGCGATCCCACCGAAGCCGCCCTGCTGGTGGCGGCCGAGGCCGCCGGCCTCGATCGGGGCCATGCCCTGGATCGGCACCCCCGCCGGGATGCGATCCCGTTCGCCTCCGAGCACCAGTACATGGCCACCCTGCACGGCAGCCGCCGCATCCTCGTCAAGGGGTCCGTGGAGGCGGTGCTGCCCCGCTGCCGGCAGCAGCTCGACCGGAACGGAGCCACGCGTCCCCTGGATGGGGCGGCCGTGGCGGCGGCCACGGCCGCCATGGCGGGCCGGGGGCTGCGGGTCCTGGCCTTCGCCATGGGCAGCGCCCCGGCCGATCAGTCCGACCTGGATCACCACCACATCGCCGGCGGACTCGATTTCCTCGGCCTGCAGGGGATGCTCGACCCCCCCCGGCCGGAGGCGAAGCGGGCCGTGGCCGCCTGCCATCGGGCGGGGATCCGCGTGGCGATGATCACCGGCGACCACCTGGACACGGCCCTGGCGATCGCCCGGCAGATCGATCTCTCCGGCCGGGGCGACGCCGTGGTGGGCCTGGAGGGCCGCGAGCTGGCCGGGATGACCCCGGATGCCCTGGCCGCCTGCGTGGATCGTGTCGACGTGTTCGCCCGGGTGGCCCCCACCCAGAAGCTGGACCTGGTGCGCGCCCTGCAGGCCCGGGGGGCGGTGGTGGCCATGACCGGCGACGGCGTCAACGACGCACCGGCCCTGCGGCAGGCCGACATCGGCATCGCCATGGGCCGTGGGGGCACTGAGGTGGCCCGCCAGGCGGCCGACATGCTGCTCACCGACGATGACTTCGCCTCGATCGAGGCGGCGGTGGAGGAGGGGCGAGGGGTCTACCTGAACCTGCGCAAGACCCTGGCCTTCGTGCTGCCCGTCAATGGCGGTGCCTCGATCACGATCCTGCTGGCGGCGGTGCTGGGGCTGCCGCTGCCGGTCACCGCCCTGCAGGTGCTTTGGCTCAACATGGTCAGTTCGCTGACCATGTCGGTGCCGCTGGCGTTCGAGCCCAAGCCGGCGGGGCTGATGGCGCAGCCGCCGCGCCCCCCCGGCCAGCCGCTGCTCACCACGGGGCTTCTCCGGCGGGTGCTGCTGGTTTCGGTGTTCAACTGGGCGCTGGTCTTCTCCGTCTTCCTCGGCGGCACGGCCCTCGGCGCCGACCTGGAACTGGCCCGCACCATGGCGGTGCAGGCCCTGGTGCTCTCCCAGGCGGTGTATCTGGTGAGCATCAGCCAGGTGGGGCAAGACCTTCGCCGCCTCGGCAGCGGTGGCGGGCGGGCGATCCTCCGGGCTCCGGCCCTCCTGCTGGGCGTGGGCGGCGCCCTGCTGCTCCAGCTCCTGTTCAGCCAGGCACCCTGGATGAACACCTTCTTTGAGACGGCCCCGCTGGGCCTGCGAGAGTGGCTGGTCTGCGCCCTGCCGATGCTGGCGATGCTGCCGGTGTCGCTGCTGGGACAGCGGCTTGATCCCACCAGCGGGGCCTCCCGCTCCTGAGCACCCCTGTGACCAGCCAAGCCCTGCTGGCCTGCCTCGTCTTCGCCGCCGTCCTGCTGGTCACCGCCTTCGGTCTGAGCCATCTCACCGAGGCGGCCCTGCTGGGCGCCGCCCTGCTGGTCGTCAGCGGGGTGATGCCCATGGCTCAGGCGGTGGAGAGCGTCGGCGCGGCCCAGGGCACCCTCACGCTGCTGTTCGGGATGATGGTGGTGGTGCGGGCCCTGGAGACCACCGGCGTGTTCGCCGTGCTGGCCCATCGCCTGCTGGTGCTGGCCCGCGGGGAGGGACGGCGCCTCCTGCTTGCCCTGGTGGGCCTCACCACCCTGATCGGTGCCTGGCTGCCCAACGCCACCACCGTGCTGCTGCTGGGGCCCCTGCTGCCGCCCTTGGCCCGGGAACTGGCCCTTGACCCCCGGCCCCTGCTCATTCTGCTGGTGCTCACGGCCAACAGCAGCGGTCTGCTCACCGTGATCGGCGATCCGGCCACCTTCATCGTCGCCCACGGCATCGGCGTGGGGTTCGGCCGCTACCTGGTGGAGATCGCCGGGGGCGGGCTGCTGGTGCTGGCGGTTCTGCTGCCCACCCTGCCCTGGTTGTATCGCGACCTCTGGCGGGCCCGGTTTCCCCGCCACGTGGCGCCGCCGCCGCCGCTGCACCATCGCCCCACCCTGGGGCTGCTGCTCCTCATGGTGGCGGTGATGCTGGGCCTGTTCATCGTCGGCGATCAGCTGCCGGTGCCCCTCGCTCCCGATGCGGTCGCCCTGCTGGGGGCGGCGATCAGCCTCACGATCGTGCGCACCAGCCGTCTGCTGCCGGTTGACCGGCTGCTCTCCGATCTCGACTGGTCGACGCTGATCTACTTCATGGCGGTGTTCGTGCTGATCGGGGCCCTGGAGCGCACCGGGGTGCTGGGGGAGGTGGCCGCGGGGCTCGCCGGCCTGGTGGGCGGGGATCTGTTCCGCTCCAGCCTGCTGCTGCTGCTCAGCACTGCCCTGCTCTCGGCGGTGGTGCCCAACATCCCACTGCTGGCGGCCCTGACGCCCCTGTTGCTGGAAACCTGCCAGCAGATGGGCTTCCCCGCTCCCCCGGTCCCTCTGTTCGCGGCCCTGATGCTGGGGGGCACGCTGGGGGGGAACGCCACCTTGATCGGAGCCTCAGCCAACCTGGTGGCCGCCGGCATTGCCCGCCATGAGGGGGTGGCGATCAGTTTCCGGGGCTGGCTGCGCACCAGCTTGCCCACGGTGGCGCTGCAGCTGCTGGTGGCTGCCCTCTGGCTGCGCCTGCAGGTCTGAGGCGGCAGGTTTGGGCGATCATCGTTCGTTAACTGAGAGATAGGCAATGCAACTTCACGGGGCCCCCAGCCCCCGCATCACGGCACTTAATGTTTGCCATCCCTGCCTCCCCTACGCCAGGCCAGCTCCAGCCCCGGCCCGATTCCAGCCTGAAGTCCCTGCTGATCCCCGGCGGATTCGTTCGGGTCGTCTCGCCCCTCCCCCTTTCCGTTCTTCACCCCGATGACCGTCGTTGCCGCTGAGACGGCCTCCCTGACCGCCAGCCTCCTCCGAACGGCCTGGTGGATTCCCCTCTATCCCCTGGTGGGGGCCACCTGCTCGCTGTTCTGGGCCCCCGGGCTGATCTGGCGCTCGGGGCCGAGGCCCGCCGGGTACCTCAATCTGCTGTTCAACCTGGTGGCTTTTCTGCACAGCCTGCTGGCCTGGATCGCCTACGACGGGGTTCCGATCACCACCCGCTGGACCTGGCTTTCCACCGCCGGGCTGACCATCCACTTCGACGGCACCATCAACAGCCCGGTGCTGATCGCCATGACGATCATCTGCGGAGTGCATGTGCTCGCTCAGGTCTACGCGATCGGCTACCTGGAGATGGACTGGGGCTGGCCCCGATTCTTCGGTTGCCTGAGTGTGTTTGAAGCCGGTCTGTGTGCGCTTGTGCTCACGGATTCGCTCTTTTTCGCCTATGTGGTTCTGGAACTTCTCACCCTCGGCACCTACCTGATCGTGGGTACCTGGTTCAACCAGTCCCTGGTGGTGAAGGGCGCCCGGGATGCCTTCCTCACCAAGCGGGTGGGCGACCTGATCCTGCTGGCTGGCCTGATCGCCCTGCTGCCGGTGGCGGGTAGCTGGAACATCGACACCCTCAATGCCTGGGCGCAAACGGCTACCCCCGGCCCGGTGCTCACGCTGATTCTGCTGGCCCTGATCGCCGGCCCCATGGGCAAGTGCGCCCAGATCCCCCTTCACCTCTGGCTGGATGAGGCGATGGAGGGGCCGATCCCCTCCACCGTGCTGCGCAACTCCGTGGTGGTGGTGGGTGGGGCCTGGGTGCTGCTCCGGATCGAACCGCTCCTGGCGGTCAGCCCGATCGTGATGGGGGTGCTGGTGATCGTGGGGGGCACCACCGCCCTGGTGGCCGCCCTGATCGCCCTGGCCCAGATCGACATCAAGCGGGCGATCTCCTTCCTGGTCAGCAGCTGGCTCGGTCTGCTCTTCCTCGCCGTGGGGGCCGGCGCCACCGATTCCGCCTGGCAGATGCTGCTGATCTACCCCCTGCCGATGGCCCTGATCCTGCTGGCGGTGGGCACGGTGGTGGTCAGCAACGTCACCCAGGACCTCACCCAGCTGGGTGGTCTCTGGTCCAGGCGACCGCTGATGGGCCTGGCGTTCCTGACCGGAGCCGGAGGGCTCGTGGCTCTGCCGCCCCTGGGGGGCTTCGGCGCCCTGTCCTCCCTGGCCAATGGGCTCGGCGCCAGCCAGGCCCCGGCCCTGCTCACCGCGATCGTGCTGATCACCAACACCCTGATCACCGCCGCGCTGGGTCGGATCTTCGGCCTCATCTGGGGGGGGCGCCCCAGCGTCTTCACCCAGCGCTCCCCCGAGGTGCTCTGGCTGATGGTGGTGCCCACCTTCCTCTGCGCAGGCCTGGTGCTTCACCTGCCGATCCTGCTGGCCCAGGCCGGGCTGGGGGCCCGCTGGGGGGCGATGGGGGTTCCGCTGCTGGCCTCCACCCTGGTGGGTCTAGGGGCCGCCGTCCTGCTCTACCTGCTGCCGTCCACGGCGGCCTCCGCCCATGCCCGCGCTGAGTCGATCGGACAGCCGGTGCTGCCGGCCTCCTTCTCCGGGCTGCAGGAGTGGCTGGCCTCCGATCTGCACACCGAAACCCTCTATCGGCGCACGGTGGTGGGGCTGGTGGTGATCCTGGCCACCGCCAGCAACTGGTGCGAACGCTGGCTGGTCGACGGGTTCAGCACCCGCAGCGGGCTGCTCTCCCTGGAGGGTGCCCGGCGCCTCAGCTTCAGCACCTCCGGCCGGGTCCAGTGGTACGCCCTGACGGTGGTCTTCGGGGTGGTGCTGATGGGTCTGTGGATCCTCACCCGCCGTCCCGGCACCGTTCTGATCTTCTGAAGGAGACCTTCCGATGCTGCTCCTGCTTCTGCTGCTGCTGCCTCTGCCGGCCCTGCTGGTTTTCACCCTGCTGCCGGCCGGCAGTCCCTGGCCCCGCCGTGGTGCCGCCCTGATCTGCGCCTCCCAGCTGCTGCTCACCCTCTGGCTGGCCCTCCATCCGGTGGCGGAGTTGCATCGGGCCTGGCTGCCCCAGCTTGGCCTGGATCTCCATCTGGGCCTCGATGGCCTCAGTCTGCCCCTGGTGGGTCTCACCGCCCTGATCACCCTGCTGTCCGTGGGGGAGAGCTCTCCGGCCCAGCCGCGGGCCCGGCTCTTCTATGCCCTGCTGCTGGCCACCGACCTGGGCCTGATGGGTGCGTTCCTGGCCCGCAATGCCCTGCTGTTCGTGATCGCCTTCGAGATCACCCTGATCCCCACCACCCTGTTGCTGGCGATCTGGGGCGGACCCAGCCGCTCCACCGCCGCCATCCGCTACGTGATGTACGGGGCGGCCTCCGGCATCGCCCTGCTGGCGGGGGTGCTGGCGATGGGGCTGCTCAACGCCAATGGCTTCAGCTTCGCCTACGACGCCCTGGCCCTGGCCCGTCTGCCGGAGGGCTCCGAGCGCTGGATCCTGGCCCTGCTGCTTCTCGCCTTTGGCCTGAAGATGCCCGTGATCCCCCTGCACGGCTGGCAGCCCCTGGCCTACAGCCAGGCTTCCACCCCGGTGGCGATGCAGCTCAGCGGAGTGGTCTCCAAGCTCGGCGCCTACGGCCTGCTCCGCTTTGCCGTCGGGATGCTGGGGGACACCTGGGCCGCCTGGGCCCCGGCCATCGCCCTGCTCGGCATGGCCTCGGCCCTCTACGGCGCCCTCAACGCCATCGCCCAGACGGACATGCGCCGCCTGGTGGCCTACAGCTCCCTGGGTCACATGGGCCTGCTGATGCTCGCCCTTTCGGCCGCCTCCCCGCTGAGCCTGCAGGGGGCGATGGCCCAGATCCTGGCCCACGGCCTGATCACCTCCCTGCTGTTCTGCCTGGTGGGGATGATCGAGACCCGCACGGGCACCAGCGAGATCGCCGACCTCTCCGGTCTGCTCAACCCCTGCCGGGGACTGCCCTTCACCCTGGGCCTCTTTCTGCTGGCCCTGATGGCCTCGGCCGGGGTGCCGGGCCAGGCCGGTTTCGTGGCCGAGATGGTGATCTACCAGGGCAGCTTCACCCTCTACCCGATCCCCACCCTGGGCTGCCTGCTGGCCTCCGGTCTCACCGCCGTGTATGCCGTGCGGCTGTTCAACCGGGTGGGATTCGGGCGCCTCGACAACAGCCGTGCTGACTACAGCAGCACCAGTTGGCAGGAGCGGGTGCCGGCGCTGAGTCTCTCGCTGCTGGTCATCGTGGCCGGGCTCTGGCCGAATGCCCTGCTCGGCTGGAGTGAAACCGAAACCCGTGCCCTGGCCCTGACCCATCCGTCCCCATCGGTTCTGGTGGCCTCCCTGCCCGCCGCAGCCCCCGCCCCCCTGGAGCTCTCCTGACATGACGGCCACCACCACCACGTTCCAGGCCCTGCCCCCTTCCACCCACCCTTTCGCCGAGGTGGTGGAGCGGCTGGAGGCCGGCGGCTCGATGCTGCCCGACACGCCCGAAAACCTGATGCAGATCATCGGCATCTACAAGGCCTATGCCGTGCCGATGGACTTCTACTGGCGCGATCTTCTCTACATCGCCGAGCAGGTGTTCCTCAATCCGCTGCCGGCCTTCAAGTATTTCCCCAGCCAGGAGTATCTCGATCGCCCCAATTCCTATCAGGGGGATCAGGCCGATCTGCGGATCTGGCGCGGGGAGGCTTCGGCCCACCCCGAGCTGCTGGAGTTCATGGCCAAGGGGGAGACAGGCAAGCTGCCGAAGCTGCTCCATCACCTCTGGCACGACCGGATCAATATGGAATTCGCCGAAGCCTGCATGGATGCCATGCTCTGGCACCAGGGCATGGGCGGCCGCTTCAACGACTATCTCGACAGCGCGGTGTACCGGGAGAACGCCGATCGTGCCATCAAGGCTTACTTCAGGGGCAATCCTCTGATGCTCGGCCTGTACAAGCTGTTTCCAGAAATGCTCTTGGAGCAGGTGAAGAAGCTCTCCTACGTGGCCAATCTGGGCCTGTTCTGGGAGGTGATGGCGCCGGTTTTCTTCGAGATGAGCGACATCTACGACGAGGGTGGCTTCACGGGTGTTCCCGCCGCCATGGATTTCCTGGTCAACGGCATCTTCGCGGTGGCGGGCCGGCCGATTTACCACCACGTCTTCATCCGGGGGGAGTGCTTCGAGATCATCCCGAAATCAGAGGGCTTCACCTGGCTCTACGAGGCCGCCCTTCCCTATGTGGAGGCGGTGTTCTACCGCACGGCGCCGTTCCGCGGCACCAAGAGCTACAACGCCCAGGCCGGCCAGGTTCCCGCCGATCAGGCCGACTTCCACTACGGCATCCTTTATGCGGATGTGTTCCCGGTGGGTTCAGCAGGAATTCCCCCCACCCTGCTGATGCAGGACATGCTGCACTTCCTGCCCCCCTATCTCACCGAGCTCTACCTGCAGCACAAGCGTGGCGAGGACGACATCCTGGTGCAGCTGGGCATCACCTTCCAGCGCTCCATGTACAACGTCACCTCGGCGGTGATCCAGGCCCTGCGCGCCGCCCTGCTGTTCCCGCTCGATGATCCCGATCCGGAGCATCTCAAGGCGAACCGGGCCTTCTTTGAGGCCCAGCTGGATCGCTTCGTTCGCCCGGAAGCTCGCCTCCGGGATGTCCAGACCCAGGACTACCGCTAGAGACCCCCACCCATGGCCAACATCATCGAAACCGCCAAGGGCGCCGGTCTGTTCTCCACCCTGCTCACGGCCGTCGAGGTGGCGGGCCTCACCGGTGCCCTTGAAAGCCCCGGCCCGTTCACCGTCTTCGCTCCGGTGGATGACGCCTTCGCCGCCCTGCCGCCGGGCACCGTGCAGACCCTGGTGCAGAACCCGCCCCAGCTGGCGCGCATTCTCAAGTTCCATGTGCTCTCCGGGGCCTTCAGCCGCAGCGACCTGATCGATCAGCCCAGCTGGGAGAGCCTGGAGGGAGCCTCGATCCCGATCCGCTGCGCCGACCCCTTCGAGGTCAAGAACGCCTCGGTGGTGTCGGCCGACATTGTCTGCGACAACGGCATCGTGCACGTGATCAACCGGGTGATGCTGCCCGGCTGAGCCGGGCAGGCTGGCAAGCGGCCGCGGCCGGGAGCGCTCAGAGCCGGAAACCCACCAGGGTCACCACCCGGACCCCCTGCCCGTGCAGGGCCCGGCGCAACAACGGTGCCGAACGGTTGTGGAGCAGGGCTTCCCAGGGGCGCCGTGTCACCAGCACCGGCAGCACCACGGTGCAGAACGGGGTCGACTCCGGGCGATGGGCCTGCTCGAACTGGATCACGAAGCGACGGACCGGATCCACCAGCGACCGGTAGGGAGACGGGAGGACCACCAGGGGCACCTGGGGCAGTTGACGGTCCCAGCGGCTTTGGAGCTCCTCCAGCGAGCCGGCAGGCCCCCGTCCCAGATCCACGTGCACCGCCACCAGCTCGCCGGCGATGCTGCGTCCGTAGCGGAGTGCCGCCAGGCTGGCCTGGTGAAGGCCGTCCACCACGACCACCACCGCCGATCCCCCCGCCGCCGGAGCAGCCGGCAGGGCGAGACGTCCGGACTCCCGCAGGGCCAGCCTCGCCATCACCCGCCGGTAATGGCGGCTGATGGCGAGGAAGATCAGCACCAGCAGGGGGATGGCCAGCAGCACCATCCAGGCCCCTTCCTGGAATTTGCTGGTCAGCAGCACGCCGAACACGAGGCCGGTGGCGGTGGCGCCGAGCCCATTGATCAGGGCCGAGCACCGCCAGCCCGGGCTTCGCTGCCGGCCCCAGTGCAGCACCATGCCCAGCTGCGACAGGGTGAAGCTGAGGAACACTCCGAGGGCATAGAGGGGAATCAAGCGACCCACCGTGCCGCCGAAGGCCAGCAGCAGCAGGGCGGCGATGCCGCTGAGCAAGGCGATGCCGTTGCTGAACACCAGCCGGTCCCCCAGCAGGGCCAGCTGGCGGGGAGCGAAGCCATCGCGAGCCAGGAAGGCCGCCAGCCGCGGGAAATCGGCATAGGCCGTGTTCGCCGCCAGCAGCAGGATCAGCAGGGTGGCGAGCTGGAGCACCAGCAGGGGAGGGCCGGACCCGAAGATCCGTTCTCCCAACTGATAGAGCAGGGTGGGGCCGGTCTCGGTGGGCACGATCGCCAGCCGACTGGCCAGCAGGCTGATGCCGCCGAACAGGGCCGCCAGCAGCAGGGCCATCACCCCGAGCACCTGACGGGCGTGGCGCCACTCCACCGGCTGGAAGACCATCACGCTGTCGCTGATGGCCTCGATGCCGGTGAGGGCGGCGCAGCCGGCGCTGAACGCCCGCATCAGCAGCAGGGGTCCGATCACCTCGAGGGCGGGGGGCACTGGAGCTGATCCCACCCCATCCGCCATCGCCGCCGGGCTCAGGCCACCGCCGGCCAGCTGGATCAGCCCCGTTGCCACCAGGGAGAGCATCACCGCCAGGAAGAGATAGGTGGGCAGGCTGAGCAGCCGGGCACTGGCACGCACGCCCCGCAGGTTGATCAGCAGCAGCAGGGCCAGCGCCGTCAGGCAGAGCGGCAGGCGGACGGCATCCAGAGCCGGCAGATAGGAGGTGATGGCCGCCACTCCGGCCGCCACGCTGACGGCCACGGTGAGGGCGTAGTCGGTGGAGAGGGCGGCGGCGGCGACCAGCCCGGCCCAGCGGTTCAGGTTCTCGCTGGCGACCCTGTAGGAGCCACCCCCCCGGGGGTAGGCCCGGATCGTCTGCTGGTAGCTGAGGGTCACCAGGACCATCAGTCCCAGGATCAGACCCGTGATCGGCAGGGTGAAAGCGAGGGCCCCGGCGCCGGCGAGGGCCAGGACCACCACGATCTCCTGGGTGGCGTAGGCCACCGAGGAGAGGGCGTCCGAACTGAGCACCGCCAGGGCTTCAGGGCGGCTGAGCCGTTCCTGGCCGCCGGCGGCGGTGGGCAGGGGGGGACCGATCAGCCACTGTCGGGGATGGAGCTCCATGGAGCCGTGGTCGGAACCGCTGCTCGCTCAGTGTGACGGCCGGACTGGGGCTCAGAGGGCGATGGTTCCGGTTTCCGCCGTGCGGATCCGCACCGCCGATTCGACATTGGTGACGAAGATCTTGCCGTCGCCGATCTCACCGGTGCGGGAAGGGCCGGCGATGGCCTCGATCGCGGCGTCCACCTTGTCGTCGTCGACCACCACCTCGACCTTCACCTTGGTGATGAATTCGACGGTGAATTCGGCGCCCCGGTAGCGCTCCACCTGCCCTTTCTGACGACCGAAGCCACGGCAGTCGGTGATGGTCATGCCGATGATCCCGGCATCGACCAGGGCTGTTTTCACATCATCGAGCTTGACCGGGCGGATGATCGCTTCAACCTTTTTCATTGTCTTGAGTCAGGGATGATGGAGGATCTGGAGGGTGGAACGGGGCATGGAGCATCACCCCGAACCGGCAACTAGCGGATCCTGAGGCCCGAGCTCAGCCCTCCATGTAGCCGATGCGACCGATCGCCGGGATCCATCCGCTGACCTCGGCCATCATGGGGGCCTTCCAGCCGGTCAACCTGGGTGAGCGCAGCTCCGGTGCCCTTCCGCCAGGCGGCGCGCTACTGGTTTGTACTGGGTCTGATCAGTTTCGGCGGACCGGCCGGCCAGGTGGCGCTGATGCACAGCGAGGTGGTGGCGCGGCGCGGCTGGCTGTCGGAGCGGCGTTTCCTCCATGCCCTCAATTACGCCATGGTGCTGCCGGGGCCGGAGGCCCAGCAACTGGCCACCTATATCGGTTGGTTGATGCACGGGCTGCCGGGGGGGCTGGTGGCGGGCAGCCTGTTCATCCTGCCCTCGTTGCTGCTGCTCATCGCCCTCAGCGCCGTCTACGCGGTCTGGGGGCAGCTCCCCCTGCTGGCCGCCGTGTTCTGGGCGCTCAAGCCCGCCGTGACGGCGATCGTGATGCAGGCCGCCTGGCGGCTGGGCCAGCGGGTGCTCCACAACGGCGCCCTGGCGGCCGTGGCGGTGCTCGCCTTCCTCGGCCTGACGCTGGCCCGGCTGCCGTTCCCCGTCCTGATCGGCGTGGCCGCCCTGGTCGGCTGGATCGGTGGCCGCGTGCGACCGCACCTGTTCCGTCCCAGGCCGGCCGCCAACGCCCCCTCCAACCCCACGGCCCCCGCCAACTCCCCTGCTCTGGCCCCACCCGGTGGTTCCCGTCCCGCGCCCACCGGTGCGCCAGCGCCGATCGGACCCCTGCACGGCGACGACACCCCCACTCCCGCCCATGCCCGGTTCAGCCGCCGCCGGCTGGCCCTGACGTTGATCGCCTCGGTCCTGGCCCTGGCCGTGCCGCTGGCGATCCTGAGCGCCTGGGGCGGCTGGGACGGTCTGCTGGCGACGATGGCCCGCTTCTTCACCCGGGTGGCCTTACTCAGCTTTGGGGGCGCCTACGCGGTTCTGCCCTACGTGGCCCAGGGGGCGGTCGAACTCCAGGGCTGGCTCAGCGCCGACCAGATGATTGACGGGCTCGCCCTGGGTGAAACCACCCCAGGCCCCCTGATCATGGTGGTGACGTTCGTGGGGTTCATGGGTGGCTGGAACGGCTCCGGCAGCCTGCTGCTGGGCACCGTGGCCGCGGTGACGGTGACCTGGTTCACCTTTCTGCCCTCCTTCCTGTTCATCCTGGCCGGCGGCCCGCTGGTGGAGGCCAGCCGCGAGAACCTGCGGCTGGGTGCCCCGCTCACGGCGATCACCGCCGCCGTGGTGGGGGTGATCGCCAACCTGGCCGTGTTCTTCGCCGGGCATGTGCTCTGGCCCGCCGGCCCCACCCCCGGTCTGGGCAGCGGCATCGATCTGGCCGCCCTGGCGGTGATGCTGGCCTCCGGCTGGGCGCTGATTCGCTGGGGCTGGCCGGTGCTGCGGCTGATCGGGGTAGCGGCACTGCTGGGGGGGCTCCGGCTGCTGCTGGCCGGCGGCACCCGGCCGATCTGAGGGCCCTCAGCCGATCTGGGAAAGGAACTGACGGCTGCGCTCGTGCTGCGGGTTGGTGAAGAACTCGGCGGGCGGGGCCACCTCCACGATCTGCCCCTCCGCCATCAGCACCACGCGGTGGGCCACCTTGCGGGCGAAGCCCACCTCGTGGGTCACCACCACCATGGTCATGCCATCGGCGGCCAGGCTCTGCATCACATCGAGCACCTCCCCCACCATCTCCGGATCGAGGGCACTGGTGGGTTCGTCGAACAGCAGGATGCGGGGGTCCATGCAGAGGGAGCGGGCGATCGCCACCCGCTGCTGCTGGCCGCCGGAGAGCTGGCCGGGATACTTGCTCGCCTGTTCGGCGATGCCGACCCGATCCAGCAGGGCCATCGCCTCGCGCTCCACCTCCTGGCGGCGGCGGCGGCGGACCAGCACTGGTGCCAGGGTGAGGTTCTCCAGCACGGTGAGGTGCGGGAAGAGGTTGAACTGCTGGAAGACCATGCCGGTTTCGCAGCGGATCGCGTCGATCTGGCGCAGGTCGTTGGAGAGGGCGATCCCGTCCACCCGGATCGAGCCCTCCTGGAAGTCCTCGAGGGCGTTGAAGGTGCGGATGAACGTGCTCTTGCCCGAGCCCGAGGGCCCCATGATCACCACCACCTCCCCCTTCGCCACCTGCAGATCCACACCCCGAAGGGCATGGAAGCCGTTGGGATACCACTTCTGGACGCCGGCTGCCTCGATCATCCAGGGGCCTGCTCCCCGGGAGGCGGTGCTGGCGGAGGCGGAGGCGGTCATCGATCAGGCGGGGGCGTGGGTGGGATCGAGGCGGCGTTCGAGGGCGCGGCTGCCCAGGCCCAGGGCGGCGCAGCAGCACCAGAACAGCACGGCCAGGGTGAGATACACCTCGGCGTTCCTGCCAAGGAAGTCTGGATTGGCCATCACGGTCCGGGCGGTGCCCAGCAGTTCGAGCAGGCCGATCAGGGAGAGCAGCGTGGTGTCCTGCAGGAGCGAGATGAACTGCCCCACACTGGCGGGCAGGGCGATGCGCAGAGCCTGGGGGAGCACCACCCGCTGCAGGGCCTGGGGCATCGAGAGGCCCAGGGAGCGGGCCGCCTCCAGCTGGCCGGCCGGCACCGCCGCCAGGCCGGCGCGGACCGCCTCGGCCAGGTAGGCCGCACAGAAGAAGGTGAGCACCCACGCCGCCCGCCAGACCCGGTCGGGGGCAAGGCCGCCCGGAAGCATGTAGCCCAGAATGTTCTGGCCGAGAAAGAGCAGGGTGATCAGCGGCGCCCCCCGCACGAACTCGATGTAGAGCACCGAGCTCCAGCGCAGCAGGGGCAGGTCGCTGCGCCGGCCGAGGGCCACCAGCACCCCGATCGGAAAGCTCAGCAGGATCGCGAAACTGGCCATCAGCATGGTGAGCAGCAGGCCGCCCCATTGGGCTGGCGGCACCCGCTCCAGACCCAGACCCCCGCCGATCAGGGTCAGCCCCAAGATGTAGAGCAGGGGCCAGAGCAGGGGCACCAGCCGCAACGGCCGGGGCGGCAGGAGCCTCCCCCAGCGTCCACTGACCCAGCGCAGGGCCAGCAGCAGGGCCGTGATGCCCCACCAGCGCCCCTGCAACGCCAGGGTCAGCCCCAGGGCGGCGGGCAGCCAGGCCGCCAGGGCGGCCAGCCCCACCGCGGCGACACGATCGTTGGGTGGCCAGAGCCGGCCGCGGCGGTCCGCGCGGGGGTGGGCGCGCAGCAGCCCCCAGCTGAGGCCGGTGGTGCCGGCGAGCAGGGCCACCAGCAGCCAGAGCCGCCACTGCTGGTGCAGGGGGTAGCGCCCCACGGCGAACAGGGTGCTGTTGGCCTGGATCACCAGCCACTGGGCCCGGCCGAAGGCCCAGCCCATCAGTCCCCAGGCCGCCGCCAGAATCAGGGTGATCAGCACCAGGCTGATCACCCCATCGAGGCGGGTTGCGAACAGCTCCCGCCGCAGTTCCGCCCGCCAGCCGGCGCCTGGCCGGCGCCCGCGGGGGCTCGGCGGTCCGGCTGACGGCGAGGGGGGTCGGGAGGGTGTCATCAGCGTTCTCGGATCTGAACCCACTGGTTCACCCCATTCATCAGCGCCGAGATGATCAGATCGAGGATCAGGTAGGCGGCCAGCAGCAGCAGGAACACCTCGAAGGCCCTCCCGGTCTGGTTGAGGGTGGTTTCCGCCACGGAATAGAAGTCGGCGTAGCCGACGGCCACGGCCAGGGAGGAATTTTTGGCGAGGCTGATGTACTGGCTGTTGAGGCCGGGCACGATCACCCGCAGGGCCTGGGGAAGCACCACCCAGCGCATGCTCGAGCGCCAGTGCAGACCCAGCGAGGTGGCGGCTTCCCATTGGCCCCGTGGCACGGCGGCGATCCCGCCGCGGACCACCTCCGCCACGAAGGCTCCGGTGTAGGTGATCAGGCCCGTGAGCAGGGCGACGAATTCCACCGAGAAGCGCACCGGGGCCTGCCAGACGCCATTGACCAGCTGGGGCCCCAGCCAGGCCATCCCCGGGCCGAAGCCGGCCAGGTACAGGCCCGACTTGGAAACCACCAGCCCCGGCATCTGCAGGGCCTGCTCACCGTTCGGAAACGAGAGGAATACCACGAAATACCAGAACAGCAGCTGCAGCAGCAGGGGGATGTTGCGGATCACCTCCACGTAGACCCGCCCCAGCCGGCGCAGCAACCCATTCCCGCTGAAGGCCGCCATGCCGAGGGCGGTGCCGAGCAGGGTGGCGCCCACCAGGCCCAGCAGGATCGCCCGCAGACTGTTCACCAGGCCCACCAGCAGGGCCCGCCAGTAGGGCATGGCCGCGTCGAACGGAAGCAGGCTTTCAGCGATGTCGAAGCTGGCGGGCTGCCCCAGCCAGCGCCAGCTGAGCAGTTGCCCGGCGGCGGCCAGGTTTCGCACCAGATTGCTCATCAGCAGGGCGATCACTGCCAGCAGCACCAGACCCACCACCGCCTGCACCAGCCAGGGCAGGATGCGACGGTTGCGCCACCAGGGAATGACGGGGGTAGGGCTCGTCACACGGCCGGACCGGGGCGTCAACGGAACGGCGGCGAGTAGATCAGGCCGCCATCGCTCCAGAGCCGGTTCTCGGCCCGCTCAAGCTTGAGCGGGGAGCCGCTGCCGACATTGCGCTCGAACAGCTCGCCGTAGTTGCCCACTGCCCCGACAGCCTGGACGACGAAATCGGAGGGCAGGCCCAGCTGGGTGCCGAAGTCACCCTCGACGCCGAGGAAACGGCGCAGATCCGCCTGGTTGGTGTTGGCTTTGGCCTCGGCCAGTTTGTCGGCCACGTTGTCCTTGGTGATCCCCAGCTCCTCGGCCTGAAACAGGGAAAAGACGGTCCAGCGGATGGCATCGGCCCAGGCGGGATCGCCGTTGATCGAGGCCGGTGTCAGCGGTTCCTTGCTCATTACCACGCTCAGCAGGGTGTGGGCGTCGGGCTGGGGAAAGCCGCTGCGTTTCGCCGCTAGCTGGGAGCGATCACTGGTGACGGCGACACAGCGGCCACCCAGGTAGGCGGCGTAGGTCTGGTCGCCGGTCTGGAACTTCAGCGGTGTGTAGGGGATCCCCTGCTCCCGCATCCGGTCGGCCAGGTTGAGCTCGGTGGTGGTGCCGCTTTCAACGCAGATCGGCTTGCCGGCGAGATCCTGCAGGGTGGTGATGCCGCTGGCCACCGGGGCCATCATCCCCTGGCCGTCATAGAAGGTGGTGGGACCGAAGGAGATGCCGTTGCCGCCGGCGGCGTCACGGCTGAGGGTCATGGTGGTGTTGCGGGCCAGCATGTCCACCTCGCCGCTGGCCAGGGCGGCGAAGCGTTCACTGGAGTTCAGATCGCGGAACTCCACCTTGCTTGGATCCCCCAGTACCGCGGCGGCCACGGCCCGGCAAGTGTCGGCGTCCAGGCCGGTGTAGGTGCCGTCGGGGCCGAGAAAACTGAAGCCGGGCAGCTTGCCGTCCACCCCGCAGACCAGCTTGTCGCGGCCCCGGATGGTGGTGAGCTTCTGGCTCTGCACGCCGCCGCCGCCCCCGCCCTCGTCAGCGCAGCCACCGGCCACCAGGGCGAGCAGCAGGGGGAGGGAGCCGAGCAGACGACGCGGACGGATCATCAAGGGGGCGGTGCCGGAGGCCGCGGGAGAAGTGGCCGCAGTTTGCCAGCTCCGGAACGGGGGTGCCGGTCGCAACGCCCACCACCCCACCCGCCCACAGGCCAGCGGTGCGGCCCCGCGCGGACAGCCGCGGATCCTGATAATGGGATCGCATCGGAACGGATGGGTGCCAGGCACCTCGAGGCCCATCGTCAAGCCGGCGTCCAGCGGAACCCGCTCCGACACCCCCAAGCCGCTGCGCCGCGAATTCGATCGCCTGCGGCGTTGGCGTTCCCGGCGCACGGTGCCCCAGTTCACGGTGATCACCGGGTTATTGGTGATCATCATCGGCACGATGCTGATGGCCCTGCCCGTCTTCTCGACCGAGAGCGTCGGCCTCTGGGAGGCCATGTTCACCGTGGTGTCGGCCATCACCGTGACCGGCCTCTCGATCGTGGATGTGGGCCGCGACCTCACCGGGGCCGGCCAGGTGCTGCTGGCCGCCCTGATGCTCACCGGCGGGCTGGGCCTGATGGCGATCACCACCTTCCTGCAGGGCTTCGTGCAGGGGGGCTCGGGGCTCCGCCGCCGCCTCGACCATGGCCGGGCCATGGATGAATTCGGAGTCGGCGGCATCGGCAACACCTTCCACTCCATCGTGATCACGGCCGCCTGGGTGATTGGCCTGGGCACCGCGGTGCTGTTCACCCTCGGCTTCCGCGACATCGACCGGCCGATGGTGCGCCTCTGGGCCTCGCTGTTCCACTGCATCAGCGCCTACAACAATGCCGGCTTCACCCTCTGGAGCGACAGCCTGATGCGCTACCAGACCAATCCGGTGGTGAATCTGGTGATCATGGTGATGATCGTGGCGGGGGGAATCGGCTACAGGGTCACCAACGATCTCTGGCAGAACCGCTTCAAGTTCAAGCAGATCCGCAGCTTCTGCCTGCACACCCGGCTGGTGGTGCGGGTCTCGTTCGTGCTGGTGGTGGTCGGTGCGGTGGGGCTGCTGTTCACCGAGCACGTCAGCCGCTTCACAGGGTTCACCCCCCTGCCGTGGTGGCAGGAGCTGCAGGTGGTGCTGTTCCAGTCGGTGAGCGCCCGCACCGCCGGATTCAACACCGTGACCCTCTCGGTGGCCACGATCTCGGAGGCGGGGCTGTTGCTGATGATGACGCTGATGTTCATCGGCGCCAGTCCCGGCGGCACCGGCGGGGGCATCAAGACCACCACCTTCGCGGCCCTGGTGGCGGCCACCCGCTCCACCCTGCGGGGGGAGGACACGGTGGTGATCCGGCGCCGGACCATTTCCGACAAGGTGGTGCTGCGGGCGATCGGCGTGACCCTCTCCTCACTTCTGTTTGTGCTGCTGATGGCCCTGCTGCTGGGGTTCGACCGCTCCCTCAACCTGGAGGGTCAGGTGTTCAGCTTCCAGGAGAAGCTGTTCACCTGCATCTCGGCCTTCGCCACCGTGGGGCTCGACGTGGGGGTGACGGCCCAGCTCAACCGCTGGGGCCAGCTGGTGCTGATGGTGGGCATGTTCGTGGGCCGGATCGGCATCCTGCTGCTGCTCTCCGCCCTGTTCGGCAGCCATCCGCGGCCGCGGATCTCCTATCAGCACGAAGACCTGTATCTGTAGGCTGATCGGCGAAGGCCCATGGGCGGGGAGGATGGCCGGCAGCGCCCCTCCAGCCATGCCGCCCCGTTCAGGCCATCTCGTCCTGCGCCGCCCCGATGACTGGCATGTGCACCTGCGCGACGGCGCCCTGCTGCGGGCGGTGGCGCCGGCCACGGCCCGGCAGTTCCGGCGGGCGATCGTGATGCCCAACCTGGTGCCGCCGATCACCACCGTGGCGGCGGCTCGGGCCTACCGGGAGCGGATCCTGGCCGCGGTGGCCGCCGGGATCGGGCCCGAGAAGGAGGGGGAGAGTGCGGGGGATGGGGGCGCGGGCGGCCCTGGGGCCTTCACACCGCTGATGACGGCCTACCTCACTGACACGATCGAGCCGGCGGAGCTGGCGCGGGGTTTCACCGAGGGAGTGTTCACCGCCGCCAAGCTCTACCCGGCCCACGTCACCACCCATGCGGCGGCCGGGGTCAGCGACCTGGCCAGGATCGCCCCGGTGCTCGAGACGCTGGAGCGCATCGGCATGCCGCTGCTGATCCACGGCGAGGTCACCGACGCGGCGGTGGACATCTTCGATCGGGAGGCGGTGTTCATCGAGCGCCATCTCGAGCCCCTGGTGGGGCGCCACCCCGGCCTGAAGGTGGTTTTCGAGCACATCACCACCGCCGAGGCCGTGGACTTCGTGCGGCAGATGCCCGGGCAGGTGGCGGCCACGATCACTCCACACCATCTGCAGATCAACCGCAACGCCATGTTCCAGGGTGGGCTGCGCCCCGATGCCTACTGCCTGCCGGTGGCCAAGCGGGAGTTGCACCGCATCGCCCTGCGCGGGGCGGCCACCTCGGGTAACCCGAAGTTCTTCCTGGGCACCGATTCGGCCCCGCACCCCCGCAGCGCCAAGGAATCGGCCTGCGGCTGCGCCGGCATCTTCAACGCCCCCCACGCCCTGGAGAGCTACGCCCAGGTGTTCGAGCAGGACGGGGCTCTGGAGCGGCTGGAGGCCTTCGCCTCCGAGTTCGGTCCCCGCTTCTACGGCCTGTCGCTCAACACCGGCACGGTGGAGCTGCGGCGGGAGTCGCTGCGGGTGCCCGAGCGCCTGGAGCTGGGTGCCAGGGATGAGTGCCAGAGCCTGGTGCCGTTCCAGGCTGGCGAGACCCTGCCCTGGCGCCTGGTGAGCCCCTAAGCGACGCCAGGTAGACTCAGGACACGGGTGTGGCTGACGTTGCAGCCCCCAGCAGATCGGCCTGGCTCGGGCTCAACCGTCCGGCGTTGAGCAGCACCGAGGTGATCCGCTCGATGCCGACGACGGGATGGCAGGTGTAGCCGGCGTCGTTGAGCCGGGTGCAGGCGCTGCCGCCGTGGTCGATGAACACCACCACGTCCTGCACCAGCAGGCCGGAGGTTTCCAGCTTGGCGATCCCCTCCAGCACGCTGCCTCCGGTGATCAGGATGTCATCCACCACCACTACCGTGTCGCCCTCATCGAAATCCCCTTCGATCAGGCGGCGGGCACCATGGGCCTTCACCTCCTTGCGTGGATAGATCAGCGGCACGTGCAATTGCAGCGACAGGCCGGTGGCCGTGGGCAGCGATCCGTAGGGAATGCCGGCGATGCGATCGAAGCAGAGTCGCTCCAGCTTGCCGGCGTAGGCATGCAGCACCCGGTGGAAGAGATTGGGATCGGAGATGATCTTGCGCAGGTCGATGTAGTAATTGAAGAGGGCACCGGAGGCCTGCACGTACTCACCGAACAGCAGGCAACCGATGTCGAACAGATCGGTGATCAGCGCGTCCAGACTGTCGCCGGCCGGTTCGGGGTCCGCCAGGGCTGACCCATTCGGCTGATCCGGGCTGGTCGTCTCGGGCCGGGCCGTCGGGGCCGGCAGCCAGAGATCGCAGCGGTCGGAGCCGCCCCCATCCCAGCCGGAGCGCATCCGCTCGATCTGCTCCCGCAGGGCCCGGGTGTCCGCCGCCATGCCCTCCTCCACCAGGAGGTGCTGGGGCAGGGGCAGCAGCAGGCCGTCGCCGCTGGAGGTGAGGCCCGCCTGCAGCAGGGCCTCCAGCCGTTCCTCCTCCCCCCAGAGGCTGCGCAGGATCAGGAACCGCTCCGGCGCAGCCCGACGCACCCGCTCCAGGACCTGGGGATCACTGGTGCCCACCTCCAGCAGGAGCTGTTCGGGCGTGCCCCAGAGCTGGGTCTCGCGCACGAGCGTCATGTAAAGGGGGTTGGCCTCGTCGGGGTGATGCTGCACCACCCGGGCACCGGGGTTGGAGCTGTGGCAGGTGAGCACCACGGCCCGGTCCGGGTAGAGCAGGAACGGGGCGGCGATGTCCTGGCCGGCCAGGGGGGAGAGGGTCACCGCGTCGACGCCCAGCTCGCGGAACAGGTAATGGGCGAGGGCGGAGGAGGAATTGAGGTCGCCGTGCTTCGCGTCGAGGATCAGGGGCAGCTCGAGGGGCACCAGCTCCCGCACCTCCCTGAGCAGCTCGATGCCGATCGGCCCCAGGGCCTGGTAGAAGCCGAGGCTGGGTTTGTAGGCGCAGACGTTGTCGGAGGTGGCTTCGATCACCGCCTTGATCCAGCGCCGCGCCTGGGCCAGGAACGAGCCGCTGCCGGGGTTGTGGCGCGTCCAGGTCTGCAGCATCTCCGGGTTGGGATCCAGCCCGGTGATCAGCAGCGACTGGCGACTCGCCATCGCCTCGGTGAGTTTGATGAAAAAGCTCATGGCCCCGGCCCTGCCGCCAGCATGGCAGCGAGCCGTGCCGGCCCGCCGCCTCACCGGCCCTGGCGGCGGTTCATGCGGCTGATCCACTCCGACGGGATCTGCTTGGGGCAGACGGCCGAACACTCGAGCTGGTTGCCGCAGTGGCCGAAGCCCTCCGCCTCCATCGCCTGCCGCATCGATCCAGCGCGCCGCTCCGCCTCGGGCCGGCCCTGGGGCAGGTGCTCGAGGTGGCCCAGCTTGGCGGCCACGAACAGGCTGGCGGCCGCGTTCGGGCAGGCCGCCACGCAGGCGCCGCAGCCGATGCAGCTGGCCGCCTCGAAGGCCAGCTCCGCCTGCTCCCGACCCACCGGCAGGGCATTGGCCTCCGGGGCACCGCCCGTGTTGACCGACACAAAGCCCCCCGCCGCGATCAGACGATCGAAGGCCGAGCGGTCCACGGTCAGGTCCTGGATCAGCGGGAAGGCGCGGGCCCGGAAGGGTTCCAGGCTGAGCGTGTCGCCCGGGTGGAACTGACGCAGGTAGAGCTGGCAGACCGTGGTGCCCGGCTGGGGGCCGTGGGCCTGGCCGTTCACCAGGAAGCCGCAGGAGCCGCAGATGCCTTCACGGCAGTCGTGATCGAAGTGAACCGGCCGCTCCCCGTGCTCCAGCAGCTCCTGGTTGAGCCGGTCGAGCGCTTCGAGCAGGGAGAGATCGGGGCTCAGATCACTCAGGCGGTAGGTGTGGAAGGCTCCGGCCCGCTCCGGTGTGCTCTGGCGCCAGATGCGCAGGCTCAGGCTGAGCGGCGGCGGGGATGGATCGTTCATCGGTAGTCACGCCGGCTCGGTTCGGTCTGCTCGAAGCGCAGGGGCTCGATCAGGCGATCGGGTTCGCCGTCCGGCCGCCAGCGCCAGGCTGCGATGTGGGAGAAGCGGGCGTCATCGCGGCGGGCTTCCCCCCGCTCGCTCTGGTGCTCCTCGCGAAAGTGGGCCCCGCAGGATTCCTCCCGGGCGAGGGCATCGCGCAGCATCAGATCGGCCAGTTCGATGAAATCCTCCAGGCGGAGGGCCTTCTCCAGTTCCGGATTGGGGCCGTCGCCGTGATCCGGCACGAGCAGTTCGCTCCGGAACCGCTGCCGCAGGGCGGCCACCGCCTCCAGGCCGGTCCGCAGACCCGCGGCGTGGCGGCTGATGCCGCAATGGTCGTTCAGGAGCTGACCCAGCTCCCGGTGGAGCACCGCGCTGGAGAGGGAGCCGCCGATGGCCAGCAGCTCCGCCTGGCGATGGGCGGCGGCGTCCACGGCCGCGCGGCAGGCGGGAGCGTCGTCCATGAGCTCCCGGTGGAGGCGGCTCGCCAGCCAGCCGGTGACCGTGGCCGGCGCGATGAACAGCCCATCGGCCAGCCCCTGCATCAGGGCGCTGGCTCCGAGCCGGTTGGCGCCGTGCTCCGAAAAATTGGCCTCACCGAGCACGAACAACCCCGGCAGGGTGCTCATCAGGTTGTAGTCCACCCAGAGGCCGCCCATCGTGTAATGGGGGGCCGGATAGATCCGCATCGGCTCGTGGCTGGGGTCCCGCCCCGTGATGCGCTCGTACATGGCGAAGAGATTCCCGTAGCGGCTCTCGATCGCGGCGAGGCCGTCGCGGCCGATCGCCTCGGAGAAATCGAGATAGACCGAGCGCCCGTCCGCACCCACCCCGTGGCCGGCGAGGCAGCGCTCCCGGACCCGGCGGGAGGCCACATCACGGGGCACCATGTTGCCGTAGGCGGGGTACTGGCGCTCCAGGAAATAGTCGCGTTCGTCCTCCGGAATGTCCTGGGGGGAACGCCCGTCGCCCGCCCGGGCCGGCAGCCAGAGGCGCCCGTCGTTGCGCAGGCTTTCGCTCATCAGCGTCAGCTTGCTCTGGTGGGGGTCGCCGCTGGGGATGCAGGTGGGATGGATCTGGGTGAAACAGGGATTGGCGAACAGGGCTCCGTGGCGGTGCGCCCGCCAGAGGGCACTGGCGTTCGATTTCACCGCGTTGGTAGAGCGGTGATACACATTGCTGTACCCACCGCTGGCCAGCAGCACGGCATGGGCGGTGAACGCTTCGAGCTCACCCCGGTGCAGATGGCGGCAGACGGCGCCGCGGGCCACGCCCTCATGCACGATCAGCTCCACCAGCTCACGGTGGGGCAGGAGTTCGACCCGGCCGGCGGCCACCTGGCGCATCAGGGCCTGGTAGGCACCGGCCAGCAGTTGCTGGCCGGTCTGGCCGCGTGCGTAGAAGGTGCGGCTCACCAGGGCGCCGCCGAAGCTGCGGTTGGCCAGGCTGCCGCCGTACTCCCGGGCGAACGGCACCCCCTGGGCCACGCACTGGTCGATGATCGCGCCGCTGATCTCCGCCAGGCGGTGGCAGCCGGCCTCACGGGCACGGAAGTCGCCCCCCTTCACCGTGTCGCGGAAGAGCCGCTCGACGCTGTCGCCGTCGTTGGCATAGTTCCGGGCGGCGTTGATGCCCCCCTGGGCCGCCACCGAATGGGCCCGGCGGGGGCTGTCGTGATACGTGACCAGACGCACCGAGTAGCCCTGCTCCGCCAGAGTCGCCGCCGCCGAGGCACCGGCCAGGCCGCTGCCGACCACCAGCAGGCGGAACCCGCGCTTGCGCACCGGGCTGATCAGGGGAAGCTCCCGGCGGTGCCGGCTCCAGGCTTCGACGATCGACCCTGAAGGCACCCGGGGATCGAGCGTCATCGGCGAGCTTCCCCTCTCAAGGCCGTCCGATCGCCGGCCAAACCATCACCGCGACGGGGAGCAGGGCGAAGCCGCCTCCCACCACCGCGGCCAGCAGGCGGCCGGCGCCCCGGATCAGGGCGGCATTGCCGGAATCGAGCACCCCGAGGCTGCGGAAGGCGCTCTCAGCCCCATGCAGCAGGTGCAACCCCAGGGCCACTCCGGCCAGGACATAGAGGGCCAGGGCCCACGGGGCCGAGAGGGCGGAGCGAAGCAGCTCGGCCTCCAGCCCGGGCGGCGGCCGCTGCAGCCTCAGCTGGGCCAGGTGCACCGCCAGGAACAGCAGCAGCACGGCGCCGCTCCAGGGGGCGCTGCGGGAGGCCAGGCTGGCCAGGGGGGCCTGGCGGCGGCTGCGGAGCTGGCCGTAGCCCACCGGGCCGCGGGCCTGGCGGTTGAGGACGGCCCGGCGGAGGGTGAGCGCCAGGTGGCTCAGGGCCACCAGGGCCAGCCCCAGCTCCAGCGGCGGCAGCCAGCGGTTGCCATGGAGCGCGCTGGCGCTGCGCTCGAAGCCGGCCGGATCGACCAGCAGCTGGCTCACCCCGAGCAGATGGACCCCGAGGAACAGGATCAGCAGCAGACCGGAGATCGGGATCGCCAGGAGCATCGCGTCACAACCCGGCAGCCGCCGCGGCGCCGCCCTTCCAGCTCACGATGCTAGGAACACGGCCCCGCCGTCCGGTCCGCACCGGTTTCGCCGGCCTCGGTTCCGCTGCGCCCCTGCCCTGATGCCGTTTTCGAGTCCGCACCGGACGCCCCCCCCGGCGGCCAGCCGGCGGCCCGGTGGGCGCTGCCCCCGGCGGCGGCTGGCACCGGTGGTCGTGGCGATCCTGCTGGGCGGCGGTGGGCTGGTTCTGGCCGGCTGCTCCCGGGCCGAGCCCCTGACCGGTAGCGAGAGCGGCGGTGGCGAGTCCGGGGGAGTGGCGCTGCGCCAGCGGGTGCTGGTGGAGGGACTGGAGCACCCCTGGGCCGTGGCCTGGCTCCCCGATGGGGATCTGCTGATCACGGAGCGGCCGGGTCGCCTCCGCCGGGTGCGCCAGGGGGTGCTCGATCCCCGGCCCATCTCCGGGGTGCCCCCGGTGCTGGCGGCCGGCCAGGGGGGGTTGCTGGATGTGGCGCTCCATCCGCGCTTCGACCGGAACCGCCTCGTGTACCTCACCTACGCGGCGGGGGAGCCCGAGGCCAACCACACCCGTGTGGCCCGGGCACGCCTCAACGCGGCCGGCACGGCTCTCGAGGCCCTGGAGGTGATCCATGCCGTCCAACCGCTCAAGCCGGGCGGCCAGCATTTCGGCTCGCGGCTGCTCTGGTTACCCGACGGCACCCTGCTGGTGTCGATCGGCGATGGCGGCAACCCGCCGATCTCCCTGGCGGGCCAGCTGATCCGGCTCCAGGCCCAGACCCCCTCCAGTGACCTGGGCAAGATCCTGCGCCTGAACGACGACGGCAGCCTGCCCCCCGACAATCCCTTCCGCGCCGTCCCCGGGGCCGGAGCCGTCTGGAGTCTGGGCCATCGCAACATCCAGGGGATGGCCTACGACCCGATCCGCCGCCAGGTCTGGGTCAGTGAGCACGGGGCCCGCGGCGGAGACGAGCTCAACCAGGTGGCTGCCGGCGGCAACTTTGGCTGGCCCCTGGTCACCCACAGCCGTGAGTACGGCGGCCCGCCCATCTCCGAGCGGCAGTCAGCACCCGGCCTGGAGGATCCCCGGCTCGTCTGGACTCCCGCCATCGCCCCCTCGGGTCTGGTGGTGGCCAGCGCCGCCCGCCTGGGCGCCTGGCGGGGGCAGCTGTTTGCCGGTGGCCTGGTCTCCCGCGACGTGCGCCGGCTGCGGCTGGACGGGGCCGGTCAGGTGGTGGAGCAGCAGTCGCTGCCGATCTCGGCCCGGGTGCGGGACGTGCGGGAAGGACCGGACGGCTTCCTCTACGTGCTCACCGACAGCGCCACGGACGGACGGCTGATCCGGCTGGAGCCCGGCCCAGCCCCCCCTCCCCGGCCCTGAACTCCGCCGACTCCCTCAGACCCTGAGATTGGGGCAGATCACGGACCCATCGGCCCGCGGGTCGCTGCGCCAGCCGCTCAGCAGCTCCTGCAGCTCCGACCGCAGCTGGGCCAGTTCGAGCATGCGCTCATCCACCCGCTCGATCTGGTGCTCCAGCCGCTGGCGGATTTCCTCGCAGGGGAGCTGGCCCCGGTCGTGCACCGCCAGGCTGGCCTGGATTTCCTCCAGGCTGAGGCCGAGGGCCTTGAGCCGGCGGATGAAGGCCAGCCGCCGCAGCGCCTCGGGACCGAACAGGCGGTAGCCCCCGTCGCTGCGGCCCACGGTGGGCAGCAGGCCCAGGTCTTCGTAGTAGCGCAGGGTCTTGACCGGTAGCCCTGAGCATCGAGCCAGGGCACCGATCTTCATGACGGTCTGGGTGAGCTCGCCGCTGAGCCTTCCGCCATTCGTCACCGCCTGAGTGATGGCCATGGACCCCGCACCCGCGAGCCGACCAGAAGATTACGACCGCGCTCGCCTTCCTACAGTTGAGCCAAGGGAGCTGCGGCGATGCTTCCGGTCGCCCGCCCAGCAGGAACCTCTGGCATGCCCTATCCCATCCCCACCGACGAACAGGAGCGGCTGCGTGACCTCGAGCGCCACGGGCTTGTCGGCCAGGATGGTGACGACCATTTCGAGCGGATCGTCAACCTGGCCGCTGGCATCTTCCAAACGCCGATCGCCCTGATCTCGCTGGTGGACGAGGACCGGGAATGGTTCCTGGCCAAGCGGGGCATCGACCGGAGCGAGGCTCCGCGGGAGCAGGCCTTCTGCGCCCATACCATCGCCGGCTCCGATGTGCTCGTGGTGCCGGATGCCCTGGAGGATGAGCGCTTCCGAGCCAACCCGCTGGTGCTGGGCGATCCGAATATCCGCTTCTACGCCGGCGCGCCCCTGCGCTCACCCGAAGGACACAATCTCGGCAGCCTCTGCGTGATCGATCACAAGCCCCGCCAGCTCGATGCGGAGCAGATCGCGCAGCTACGGCTGCTGGGCGACCTGGTGATGCGGGAGATCGAACTGCGCCGCGAGGCCTCCCTCTGTCCGGTGACGGGCCTGGCCAACCGGGCCGCCTGCTTCGCGGTGGGGGAGCGGGAGGTGGAGCGGGCCCGTCGCCGCGGCGAGCCCCTGGCCCTGCTCTGCGTCGACATCGACAACTTCCGCCTGATCAACAACCGCTGGGGCCATCCCGCCGGCGACCAGGTGCTGCTCGACTTCAGCACCCTCTGCCGCAGCCTGCTGCGGGAGCAGGATTTCATTTCCCGGCTCGGTGACGAGGAGTTCGCCATCCTGCTGGTCGACACCGACGCGGAAGGGGCGATGCGGCTCGCGGAGAACCTGCGGGTGGCCACCGGCCGGATGGGCGGGGTGTTCGCCCATTCCGACTACCGCCTGCGGATCAGTGGCGGAATCAGCTGCCTCGGCCATGCCGACAGCGGCTTCCCCGATCTGGTGCAGCGGGCGGAGCGGGCCCTGGATCTGGCCAAGACCAACGGCCGCAACCAGATCGCCAGCCTGCTCGCCCCCTGACGGCTCAGCCGGAGCGGATCTCCACCCGGGTGCCCTCGAGCGCGGAGTAGGCCGCCGGATCACAGCTGAGCAGAATCACCTGAAGCCCCCGGGCCACCGCCGCCTCCAGCATCCCCCGCACCACCTCCAGCCGTTGGGGATCCGACTGGGTGAAGGCGTCGTCCAACACCAGCGGCAGGCAGCCGTCATGGGCCGAGCGCAGCACATCGGCCATCGAGAGCCGCAGGGCCGCCGCCAGCTGCTCCCGCATGCCTCCGCTCAGTTCGTCGAAGGCATGCAGGCTGCCGCCGCGTCGCAGCCGCAGGCCGCTGAAACCCTGGGCCTGGTCAAAGGAGAGCTGACAGTGGGGTTCCGGGTCCTCACCCAGCAGCGGCCCCAGGTAGTCGCTGATCGCCGCGGCCAGGGGCGCGGTGTAGCGCTGCGAGAGATCGGAGCGGAACGTCGCGAACAGGTGGCGCAGCAGGCGCAGCGCCTCCAGGCGCCGCTGGATCGGGGCCAGGGTGGCCTCCGCTTCCTCGAGAGCGACCCGGGCCTGCTCCAGGGCGCCGTAGGGATCGTCGGCGCTGATCGTGCTGCAACGCTGCCGGGCGGCGCCCTGGCGCTCCAGCAGTTCCGGCAGCTCGCCGCGCAGCCGTTCCAGGCTGGCCGAGATCGCGCTTTCCTCCGCTCCCTCTCCCCCGTCCCGCAGGGGCACCAGCTGGAGGGCCAGCGCCTCGAGTTCCCGCCGGGAGACGGCCAGCCGCTCCCGCATGCTGTCCCGGGCCGTCGTCACAGTGCTGGGATCGCCGTGGCCGGCCAGCAGGGTCTGGCGGCGCTCGGCCCGCACCCTCAGGTCCGCCTCCAGGGCGGCCTGCTGCCGCTCCAGCTGGGCCAGGGCTGCTTGGCCCTCCTGCAGGGTGCGGGCGATCGCCTGCCGCCGGCGGTCGTGGCCGGCCTGGACGCTGCGCTGGCTGGCCAGGGTGTTCTGCAGCGCGCCGAGCCACTGCTCGAGGACCATCGCCCGCTCCAGCTGCTCCGCCGGTGTGCCTGGATCGCCCAGGTCCTCCAGCCCCAGGGGGACACCGCCGGGGTCCTGCTCCAGCTCCTCCCAGGCGGGGGCCTGCGCCTCGAGGGCGGCGTCCCTGCGCTCCAGGCGCGCCTCGATCGCCTCGATCTCGCCCCGCAGCGCCGCCGGATCCGGGCGGGCCGTGGCGCCGCGCCGCGCCTTCAGCTCCTGCTCCAGGGCCTCGCGCCGGCGCAGCTGCTCCTCGGCCGCCTCGAGGCTTTCCACCCCCAGAAACCGATGGCCCCGCTCCAGGGCCTCCTCCGCCAGCTCCAAGGCCGCCCGCACCTCCTCCAGGGCCCCACCCCCGCCCGGGCTGACCCGCAGGCTCACCCCATTCCCCACCCGCAGTTCACCCGCCTGGCTCAGCCGACGCTCCTCTCCGGGGGCCAGGGGTTCGCCCTCGAGACTCACCGGCAGGTCGGCGCGCAGCAGTTCGACCCCCACCGCCAGGGCCTGCAGCCGGGTGCGGCCATCCCGCACCGCCTGATCCAGCTCCCGCAGCCGCCGGAGGTGGGCGGGGCTGGTGGGGGGCAGGGCCTCCAGCTGCCGGTTCAGGGCCGCGATGGCCGCTTCGCCGACCTCCAGCTCCCGCCAGCTGCGCAGCAGCCGCTCCCGGTCCAGGCGGTCGCGGCTGCGCCGGAGCAGCTCCTGAACCAGTTCGACCCGGCGCTCCAGCCGGTGCCGCTGCCCCTCCAGGAGCCGCCCCGCCGCCTCCAGGCTCTCCAGGCTGGCGGCGGCGGCCTCGATCGTGGCCATCGCCGAGCTCCGCTCTCCCGCCAGGGTCGCCAGGCGTTCCCGCCCGCTCCGCAGTGCCCCATCGAGGGCCTCCAGCTGGGCCGCCTCGTCCTCCAGGCGCTCAAGCTGCAGCTGCAGGGGGATCAGCTCACTGGTCCGGAGCGCCAGAATGGCCTCCAGCGCCCGCGCCTTCTCGGCCCTGACCAGCGCCGCGGCGCGGCGTTCCTCCAGGGCCGGGAGCTCCTCGTCCTGGAGCCGGGCGAGGCGTTCGCCCAGGGTGGCCAGCTCCTCGCTGGCGGCGTCGTAGGCGGCCCGGAGTTCCTCGGCCTGGGCCAGGGCGGCGGCGGCGGCCTGCCGCTCCTGCTCCGCCAGCCCCAGGGGTCCGTTGCGACGCACGTCGCCGCGCTTGCCGGTGAGGTTCTCCTCCAGCTTGGTCTCGATGGCGGCCGCCACGGCCTGGTCGAGGGGGGACTGCAGGGCGGCGCCCCCTTCCTGCTCCAGCAGCGGCAGCAGGGTGGCCAGGTCGTAGGCGGCCCCGCCCCGCTGCAGGGGATCGCGACCGGCTTCGCCCTGCAGCACCCAGAGATGGGCCCAGCGGCTGGGCAGCACCGACTGGGCCTGGCGGCTACCGAGCATCTCGCCCACCCCCAGCAGCTGCGCCAGCCGCTCCTCCGCGGCGGCCCCCTGCAGCTGGTCGCCGCTGGCGGCGGTGAGGGCGACGGTGCCGCTGGCGCCGCTGAAGCGCTTGAGCAGCGTCCAGTTCTGGCCGGCGGCCGCGAAGCCGATCTCCACCTCCGGGTGACCGGCGTGCCGGCGGGACCGGAGCGCCTCCACTGGCGCTCCGGTGGCGGAGGCCTTCAGGAAGAGGGCCCGGTGCAGGGCTTCCACCAGCGTGCTCTTGCCGGCCTCGTTCGCTCCTCCGATCACGGTGAGTCCCGGGCCGAACCCGACCGCCAGATCAGCGTGCACACGCACCTGGCGCAGTCGGCAGTGCAACAGGCGCATCGGGATCAGCCGTCCATGGTGAGGGCGTAGAGCTCGCAGAGCGCCTGCCGGGCGATGCGGGCGGCCTCGTCGTCGCCCTCCTCCTCCCGCTCCACCAGCCGCGCCTGCAGTTCACCCGCCACCCGGGCGATCAACGGGTCTCCCGGCCGGCGGGTGAGGGCCTCCAGCTCCTGATCTCGGGGGGTCCGGTCGCAGCGTCCCCGCAGCCGCAGCTCCAGCAGCTGGTGCCCCAGCGCCTCACAGAGCTGATCGAAGCGCTGGTGGGCGGAGAGGCTGAGGCTGCCGCTCAGCTCCAGCCGCAGCAGATCGGCGGAGACCCGGTCGCCGATCAGGGCGGCCAGGTCGCTCTCCAGACGATCGAGGGACTCGTCGCCCTCGAAGCGGACGAGCCGGTTGTGCCAGCGGAGCCGGCCGGTGGAGACCGGCTCCACCCGGGGCAGCCCCCCCCGCTCCGCCTCCACCAGCAGCACCTGACCGCGCAGGTTGCCTTCCCCCTGATCGAAGCGGTCGGGCTCCGGTGTGCCGCTGTACCAGGTCCGCTCCGAGACCTGTTTGAGGTTGTGCCAGTCGCCCAGCGCGATGTAATCGATCGCATCCGCCGGCAGACGGGCCAGATCCAGCTGATTGCCGGTGGATGCGCGGACCTCAGGATCGCCGCCGTAGTCGCGGGCGCTGAACCCGTGCACGCTGCCATGGGCGAGCACCAGGCGGGGTTTGGCGGCCGGGAGAGCACCGAGGTCGAGGGCGCGGATCCAGGCGGTGGGATCGCCGCTCTCGCTGCGCCGCAGCAGGGGGCAGGGCAGCAGCACAGCCTGATCCAGCTCCAGGGGCTCCCGCTTCAGCAGCAGGGTGAGGTTCGGCGCCCGGCGCCGGCGCTCCCGCTCCAGATCCTGCCGATGCCAGAGGGAGCCGGGGGCGCCATGGTCGTGGTTGCCGGGGATGACCAGCAGCGGTACCTCGATCGAGCCGATCGCCTCCAGCACATCGAGCACGGCGGAGGGCGGCACGGTGGGGGAATCGAACAGATCACCGGCGACCAGGACCAGGGCGGCCTGCCGCTGCCGGGCCACGGCTCCGAGGCGGGCGATCGCCCGAATGCGCTCCTCCTGGAGCCGGAAGCGTTTGAGGGGATCGTGGACCCAGCGGTAGGGCTTGCCGATCTGCCAGTCGGCGGTGTGGAGGAGCCGGATCATGGAGCGGCGGTGGTGACGAAACCGTAAGACCCCCGTGGGGATGCTCTATGCTGATCAAGTACGACAGAAGCTTGCACTTCGAACACCCACCGGACGCTGTCCCGTCGGCTGTTTTCCGTGTCCGTCGTCATCAGCACCGTGCCGTCCCCCTGCTTCCCGGGTCCGGCCCCCGTTCCTCCGGGCACCTCGTGCGACTCCCGATCTGGGAAGGGTGCCAGGCCGGTGCGCGTTCATATCCCCGATCCCGTTTCACCATGACCCGATCCCGTTTCCGTTCCACGTTCAGCCGGTCCACCGTCGTCCCGGTCGCCTCCAGGCTCCAGCACGGCGCGTCCGTCTCCCCGGAGCCTGGCCCGTCGAGCCGCCGCCGCAACCGTCGCGGTTCCTCGGCCCTCCGCCCCCAGCTCCCGGTGGCCCCCAGCTGGGAAGAGCTGCTCGGCCGGCGCTGATCACCGGTCTGGATCAGAGTGGCTGGCCATCAAGGCAGCGACGATGCTGTTCCGGATTCACCACGTCCTGCGCTACAGCTACGAGCGGCCGGTCTTTCTCGAGCCGTTGACCCTGCGGCTCACCCCGCGTCAGGACCCAGCCCAGCAGGTGCTGCACCACGGCGTGCGCCTCCGGGACGACCCCGAGGGCATGAGCCGGATCCTGGAGCCAGACGGCACCGATGCGACCGTCTTCTGGTTCGAGCGCAAGCGGGACCGGCTGACCATCGCGGTCGACAGCCTGGTGCGCACGCTCCGCGCCAACCCGTTCGACTGGATCATCACCGATCCGGGATGTCAGCGCCTGCCGGTGGTCTATCCCGAGGGGGAAGCGGTCTCGCTCAGCCCCTGCCGGATCCCCCTCGGCTCTCCGCTGGTCGACTCCTGGGCCCGGGAGCTGGGTGAAGGGGTGCGGGGAGCCACGGCCGATTTCCTCCCTGCCCTGGCTGATCACATCCACACCACCTTCCATCACATCGGCCGTCTTGACGGAGAACCGCTGACGCCCGAGCAGACGCTCAGCGGCCGCCAGGGGGCCTGCCGTGACACGGCGATGCTGTTTGTGGCGGCCTGCCGCAGCCAGGGCCTGGCGGCCCGGTTCGTGAGCGGCTATTCGATCCACCACCCACCCGAGGTGACCGAGCAGGAACTGCATGCCTGGGCGGAGGTCTACCTGCCCGGCGGGGGCTGGCGGGGCTACGACCCCAGCCTCGGTCTGGCCGTCGCCGACGGCCATGTGGCCCTGGCCGCCTCCCCGGACCATCGGCTGGCGGCACCCACCACCGGCACCTACCGGGGCACCCGGGTGGGCTCCGAGCTGGGCTACACGATCCGCCTGGCCGCAGCCGACACGGAGGCGGACCTGGCGGACCTGGAGGCGCTCGAACCAACCACCGGCCAAGGGGACCCGGCCGTCGTGATCACCCAGTCCGCCCAGACCGTCTAAGACACGGCGTAGCCGCCGTAGGGCCGGGTCTGACCGGCGGTCATCGCATCGAATTTGGCGGCCAGCACCGCGTCGGCGCGGGTGAGCCCATCCACTTTGTGGGTGTGGATCGAGGCGGCGGCATGGCCCCAGCCCAGTTCGAATTCGGCGTGATGGCCCTCGGCCTCGCAGATCGCCCCGGCCTGGTTGACCCAGTGCAGGGCCGACTGGAAATCGGGAAAACCCCAGCTTCTGTGAAGGTGGTGGCCGTCGATCACCTCCCAGCCTGCCAGCTCCTGCAGCAGGGTGTCGAGTTCGGTGGCGGTGAGGGTGGGTGCCCCCTCCCGGCAGGGCAGACAGGGTTCCTGGTTGAGAGCCATCGCTCCAGCTCCGTGCAACGTCGACCTTCACTCTGGCTTGATGCAAGCCGGGACAGGCCCCCAATCGGGCCCTTCGCACTTCTTTACAGCATCAGTGACGAAAGATTGCGGGGCCCGGGACCCCTCGCGCTGGGCCGATTTTCTGCATAGGTTCTGCAGGCCTGGCACTCTGGGTGAGACACCCACGGCTTTCCTATGTCTGATATCGATTCCCATATCGCCAAAGACCGTGAGGAGCTGGAGCAGGCTCTGGCGGAAGGGAACAGCGGGAAGGCCCGTCACCTTGAAGAAGAGCTGAGCAGTCTTGAGGAATACAAGACGCACCATCCCGATGAGCAGAAAGACCCATCACCGCTGGAGGTTTACTGTGATCTCAACCCCTCCGCCGTGGAATGCCGGGTCTATGACGACTGAGCGACGCACCGGGGGCCGCAACTCAATTGCACGACTGAGTTGCACCTCTGAGTTACACCACGAGATTTGGCGTCCGTCCGGGCGAATCCATCCCAACATCTGTGAATGATTGAGAATGGCCAAGGCTGAGGCAACAACGCTCACGGTGGGCGAGCTGGAGGCGAACTATCACCTCTATTGCAAGGCTCTCAAGATGCTGATCATTGAAGAGCGCACCTCCAAGCAGATCCAGCGCACGGTCTGCTGGAGCCGTTTGGAAACGCTTCACAATTGCCTGCCGAGTCTGTACAAAGCTCCTGATTACCTCTTCACCCTGCTGCGGCGGGATTATCTGCAGAGCAAGCAGAAGCCCTAGCTAGCATCACCATTGGCTCGTTCCGCCTGCCGGAAGGGGAGAATTGCCTTGATGATCCGTTCACACATGGCACGGCCACTGCTGGGTGCCTTGGTGCCGTTGGCCCTGGTGCCGGTCTGGGCTGATCCGGCCCTGGCCCAGCCGGCCCCCGATGCCCAGCCGGCGGTCGCCCAGCCCGCCACACCCCAGCCGGCCGCTGGGGATCCACCCGGGGCCCCGGCCTCGGGGAGCGAGAGGGAGCTATTGGAGAAGATCCGCCAGCTGAAGGCTCCGAACTGGAGGACTTTCGGCGCCTGCCGCTACGGATGGTCCAGTTGGCGTCTGAGCGAGAAGGGTGTCCACACCACCGTCTTTGCCTGTGACACCCCCGCGGTGAGCGGCACAGTGGGCGTGCATTGCCCCACCTTGAAGATCAGCCGGCGGGTCGGCGACGCCGACTGGGAACCCTGGCGCCTGCCGCTCGGGGTCGAGGAATCCCCCAGCAACGGCGGCGAGGATCTGATGGTCGCCAGTCTCTGCGCGAACATCAAGCCCCCACCCGCCAAGGCCCCAGCCACCCCCAAGGCGCCGGCCAGTCCCAAGGCGCCGGCCAGCCAGCCCCCGGCGGCCAAACCCCCGGCTCCGGCCCAGCCCAAATCCAGCTGACCCGGTCTTTCCGCAACCACCGGCACCGGGTCGTCCGGCACCGAGTCGATCGACTCCCGATCCATCCACGCCATACGAGCTCCGGACTCGCCAGCTACGGAGCCGCCCCCTCGGTGTAGGTCACGCTGCAGCGATAGCGGAAGGATTCACCCGGGGTGACCACCTCGATGCACCTGCTGCCGGTGACGGTCGCGCCCTGGGGCACCCGCTCCATGGCGTTCTGCAGGGCGCTGCCCTGATCGATGATCGAGTCTTCGGTGATGGAGCCGGCCACCGCTGGCGGGGCGGAAGCCAGGCCGATGAGCAGGGCGAGGGCGAAGGGCCATCGCGAAGGGGACACGCGGTGCATGGGCTTCTCCGGCAAGGTCTGAGGGATGCTGCCATGCATCGGCCCGGATCCGTCCCCCCTCCCGCGATGCAGATCGAGAGTTTCGCCACCTTCAACATCGCCATCGTGGTGCTGGCGGTGGGGCGCTGGCTGAACCGCCGGGTGGCTCCGCTGCGCCGGTTCAACATTCCCGAACCTGTCACCAGCGGCCTGCTGGTCTGCCTGCTGCTGGCGGGGGTGCATGCTCTCACGGGTCTGGAGATCAGCTTCAACCTGGCCAGCCGTGACTTTCTTCTGCTCTACTTCTTCGCTGCCATCGGTCTCAACGCCGATGTCAAGACACTCCTCTGCGGTGGCAGACCGCTGGCGGTGCTGCTGGTACTCACTCTCGGCTACATGGTGATGCAGAACCTGGTGGGCACCGGCATGGCCGCGGTTCTGGGTCTCGATCCGGTGCTGGGGTTGCTGGGCGGTTCGGTGTCGCTGCTGGGCGGCCACGGCACGGCCATTGCCTGGGCCCCCCGCTTCGCCCAGACCCATGGGGTCCCCAATGCCCTCGAGATCGGGGTGGCCTGTGCCACCTTCGGCCTGGTGCTGGCCTCGTTGATGGGGGGACCGATCGCCCGTCTGCTGATCCGCCGCCACGGGCTCCAGCCTTCGGCGGCGGCCGCTTCTGCGGCCCCCGATCGACGCGAGAGCGGCCCGGGCTCCACCACCTACATCAGCCTGCTGAACACCCTCTTCTGGCTCAACATGAGCCTGGCCCTGGGGGAGGTGCTCCATGAGACCCTCAAGGCCCTGGGCAGCAACCTGCCCCTGTTCGTCTGCGCCCTCTTCGGCGCCATCCTGCTCACCAATACCGTGCCGCGGGTGCTGACGATCGACTGGCCGGCGAGGACCCGCTCCCTGGCCATCATCTCGGAGATCTCCCTGGGCATCTTCCTGACGATGTCGTTGATGAGCCTCCAGCTCTGGACGATCGCCGATCTGGCGGGGCCGATCCTGGTCATCCTGGCCGCCCAGTTCCTGGTGGCCATCGCGTTCTCCCTGGCGGTGGTGTTCCGCGCGATGGGTGGGGACTACGAGGCCGCGGTGATCTGCTCCGGATTCGGGGGCATCTCCCTCGGCGCCACCCCCACCGCGATGGCGAATATGTCGGCGGTGGCCCTGACCTACGGCCCTGCCCGCCAGGCCTTCATCATCGTGCCGCTGGTGTCGGGATTCTTCGTGGATCTCAGCAACGCGGTGGTGATCCAGCGGTTCCTCAACGCCCTGGGCTGATCGGGACCCACCGGGTGGATCGGTGCCCCCACCGGTACGCTGCTGGATCGGAGGCACGCAGGGGGAAGGGGCCATGGCGATCGGGATCGGGATCAACGGGTTCGGCCGCATCGGCCGGCTGGTGTTTCGCCGAAGCTTTGAGATCGAGGGCATCGAGGTGGTGGCGATCAATGATCTGATCGATCTCGATTACATCGCCTACATGCTTCGCTACGACTCCACCCATGGTCGCTTCCGGGGGGAGGTGGAGACCCGGGGCGACCGGTTGATCGTCAACGGCCGGGCGATTCGTGTCAGCGCCGAGCGTGATCCGAAGGCCCTGGACTGGGGCGCCGTGGGGGCCGAGGTGGTGCTTGAATCCACCGGCCTGTTCCTGACCGAGGCCAGCGCCAGGGCCCATCTCGAGGCCGGCGCCAGCAAGGTGGTCCTCTCGGCCCCCTCCAAGGACGCCACGCCGATGTTCGTGATGGGTGTCAACCACACCAGCTATGCCGGCGAGGCCATCGTGTCGAACGCCTCCTGCACCACCAACTGCCTGGCTCCGATCGCCAAGGTGCTGCACGACGCCTTCGGCATCCGCGATGGGCTGATGACCACGGTTCATGCCACCACTGCCACCCAGAAAACGGTGGATGGCCCCTCGGTGAAGGACTGGCGGGGGGGTCGGGGTGCCGGTCAGAACATCATTCCCTCCTCCACCGGTGCCGCGAAGGCCGTCGGCCGGGTGATTCCGGCCCTCGAAGGCCGGCTCACCGGCATGGCGTTCCGGGTGCCCACCCCCGACGTGTCGGTGGTGGACCTCACGGTGAACCTGGAGCGGCCCGCCAGCTACGAGGCGATCAAGGCGGCGATGCGGGCGGCGGCGGCGGGGCCGATGGCGGGCATCCTCGGGTACACCGACGAGGCGGTGGTCTCGTGCGACTTCATCGGCGAGACCTGTACCTCCGTGTTCGATGCCGCTGCCGGCATCGCCCTCACCGACACCTTCGTGAAGGTGGTGGCCTGGTACGACAACGAATGGGGCTACTCCTGCAAGTGCCTCGACCTGATCCAACACATCGCGGGCTAGGTGGTGCGCTGGCGGAAGGCCTCGATCGCCGTCGGGATGGTGGGAAAGAACAGCTCGGGAGCGATCAGCTCCAGCAGACCGGCCCGCTCAAGCTGGACATAGAGCTCCTGCTTGACCCGGGTCATGGCGAGGACGATCCCCTGGCTGGCCAGGTCCCGGTGCAACTCGCGCAGCACGTCGGCCGCGGTGATGTCAATCTCGACGATCGCTTCGGCGTTGATCACCAGCCACTGCACCGGTGTGGTCTCGGCGGCCACGGCCATGAGGGCTCGGCGCCGGAAGTTCTCGGCGTTGGCGAAGCACAGGGGGGCGTCGTAGCGGTAGAGCACCAGCCCGGGGATGGTGGTGGCTCCGGCCCAGTCGGTCACGTCATGGAGGCCGGGCCGATCGGGCACCGAGCCCAGCACGGCGTCGTGGGGGCGCATCAGGCGGGCGAACAGGTCGATCACCGAGAGCGCCACCGCCAGGGCCACCCCCACCAGGATGCCGCTCAGCAGCACCCCCACCACGGTCACCAGGGCCAGGCGGAACTCGCTGGCCTTGAACCGTCGCATCCGTTGGAAGTCCGCCACGTCGATCAGCCCCACCGCGGCATAGATCACGATCGCCCCCAGGGCCGCCCGGGGGAAGAGCGCCAGCACGGGGCGGCCCACCAGGAGCACCAGCAGCACCACGGCGAAGGCCACCAGTGAGAACAGCTGGGAGCGGCTGCCGAGGGAATCGCCGATGGCGGTGCGGCTGCCGCTGCTGCTCACAGGAAAGCCCTGTAGCACACTGTTGCCGAGGTTCACCGCCCCCAGGGCGAGCAGTTCCTGGTCGGCATCGATGCGGTAGCCGCCGCGGGCGGCGAACGCCCGGGCCGTGAGCACGTTGTCGGAATAGCCCACCAGGGCGATGCCCAGGGCCGAGGGCAGCAGGAACCGCAACTGGCCAGTGGGCACGGCGGCGGGCCAGATGAAGGCCGGCAGACCGGCCGGAATGGGGCCGATCACGGCCACCCCCCGCTCCTGCAGGCCGAACAGGGCCACGCTCGCCATCGCCAGCAGCACAGCCAGCAGGGGGGCGGGGGCCTTGGGGAAGCGGCGCCCGATCAGCAGCAGCACCATCAGCACCCCGGCCGCCAGCAGCAGAGTCGGTCGATGGATCTCGTCGGTGCGGCCCAGCAGCTCCAGCAGCTCTCCGATCAGGCTGTCCGCCCTGAGGGCCACTCCGCTGATCCGCCCTATCTGGCTGGTGATCATGATCAGCGCCACCCCGGCCATATAGCCCACCAGCACGGGCCTGGAGAGCAGGTCGGCCAGAAACCCGAGCCGGGCCCAGGCCCCGGCGCAGCAGATCAGGCCCACCAGCAGCGCCAGCAGGCTGGCCAGGCCGGCGGCGGCGGCCGGGTCGCCAGCGGCCAGCGGACCGATCGCCGCCGCCGTCATCACCGCCGTGGTGGATTCGGGTCCGACCGAGAGCTGGGGGGAGGAGCCGAGCACGGCATAGACCAGCAGCGGCGGCAGGATCGCCCAGAGACCGCGGATCGGCGCCACCCCCGCCAGCTCGGCGTAGGCCATGCACTGGGGGATCAGGTAGGCCGCCACCGTGACGCCGGCCAGCACGTCGCCCCGCCCGTCGCCCCGCCGCCAGCCGCGCCGGTCGGTGAGCAGGCGGCCCAGGTCCAGCGGCACGGCCCGGGCCCTCAGCAGGAGTGAACGGATCGCATCAGCCGCTGCAACTGGCGACTCTCCAGCTCCAGCACCCGCCGGGCGAAATCGGGGTCATGATCCAGCCAGGCGTCGAAGGAGTCCACCGGCACCGCCAGCAGGCGGGTGCCCGCGCGCTGGGCCACGATCGTGTTCTGCGTGGCGCTGTGGGTGAGCACCTCCAGTTCATCGAGCACCTGGCCGGGCAGGAGCTGCTCCAGGCGGGAGCCACCGTCCTCCTCATAGCGGGCCACGGCCTCCCCTTCGATCAGCAGCAGCAGCTCCCGGCAGGTGTCGCCGGTTTCGGTGATCAGCTCGCCGGCGCCATAACGGCGCAGCTCGGAGGCCTCGGCCAGGCCATCGAGGGTGTCGAGGTGGGTGCCGTGAAAGAAATCGCTTCCCGCCAGATACACCCGGGCTTCAAGCTCGGGAAGCTGGCCCAGCCCAGGGGTGACCTCCCCAGCGTCCAGCAGCCGCTCGGCGGTGCGGCGCAGCAGGGGAGCCTGCTCGGATCCCCGCTGTCGTTCGGCCAGAGCCCGGCCGCGAGCGGCATCGAGACGGGCGATCAGGAACAGGGCAGCAGCCTGGATCAGGGGGCTGCGTTCCTGCAGCAGGGTCTCCAGGTGGTGGAGCGTGGCGGGCAGCGGCACCTCCAGGGAGCAGCTGGCGGCGGGATCGGTGGGCTGGGTGAGGGCCTCGAGCACGGGCGGGGGCAGGCGGTCGTTCCAGGGTCCCGACTCCAGCAGCTCCAGCAGGATCAGGGGCGAAACCCGTTGCAGGCCGGCCACCAGCGCCGGCACGGCCGGATCCTCCCGGAGGGTGACCAGGGCCTCGAGAATCGCGCGCAGGCTGAGCTCCTGCCGGTGACGCAGATGGTCGGTGAGCAGGGCGCGCACGACGGGCTGCTCCGGCAGGGAGGGCTGGTGCAGGGCCCGGAAGGCTTCGATCAGTTCCGGCAGCCGTTGCAGCAGGGCGCTGGCGCGCTGGGCGGCGCCGGCGCCGGGTGAGAGTCCGCCCAGGATCCACTCCTCCTCCCCGGGGGTGATGCCGTAGGAACGCCGCAGGGACTGGATCGCCTCGGGATCGGCCCGGCGACTCTGCAGTTGCATCAACCGTTCCAGGGAGCGCCGGTACCCGTTCAGACGGACCTGGTCCTCCAGGCTGCGGCGGTTGTCCGGATCGAGCAGGGCAGGATCCTCCACCCCGAGCTCCTCGAGCAGCTGCTCGTGCTCGGAGTCGGAGATGCCAAGCTCCCGGCGCATCTGCTGCAGCACCTCCAGACTGCTGGCCCCATCGACATAGCCCTCCTGCAGGGCCTCGCGCACCACTCCCTTGTAGGCCTCCTGCCGCTTTTCGCTGGTGAAACCGGGCAAGACCTTGGCGAGCACGTAGACCTCATGGGTGTTGAGATCGGCCAGGGAGCGGCCATCGAGAAAGCGGCCCACATCCAGATGGAGCCGCTCGAGCTGTTTGCGGAAGCGGCTGGCCAGGTTCTCGCGGCCGTAGATCTCGGGGCTTCGCTTCCAGGCCCGCACCAGCCACAGGGTGCTGAGGGCCACCAGGGCCCCATCAAAGAGGGCCTGAAACCAGATGGGCAGCAGTCGCAGCAAGGGGCGGCCCGCGAACAGGAAAAACAGGTTGAACACGAGGGCGGTGGCGATCGCGAAAACCCGGTGACGGATCAGCTCCGGTGCCGCTGCCACGGGCCCGCGGCGGGAGGCGGCCCGGGCCCGGCCCTCAATCCACCGGCCCAGCACGACCCCGAACCAGGTGAACAGGCCGAGCACGAGGGGCACGGCCACCAGCCGGGGGATGTCGATCGGCTGGCCGAACAGGAACAGGCCTGGATCGAGCAACTGGGCGAACTGATCACTGCGGCGGGCCCAGGCGCCCGAGAAGTAGTAGTCCCAGCTGCCGGCGTAGAGGTAGTAATAGAGGAAGTAGCCCAGCACCAGGCCCACGTAGCCGTAGCGCTCCAGGGCGAATTCTGGGGTGCCGATCCGGCTCCAGTAGAGCCGTTCGGAATCGATGTCGATGCAGGGCTGCTGGCAGGCAACGCAGGCGCTCTGCTCGCTGCCATCCGGAAGGCTGATGCGGCACATCGACTGGGTGATCGGCTGTTCGCTCATGTGGGCCTTGCTGGTGAGCAGGCCCGATGGGGTGCTGTAGACGCTCTGGACCGGCGCCATCGGACAGAAGTACTGGCACCAGCTCTTGCCGCCATAGAGCCAGCCCACGCCGATCGCCGCTGCGATGGTGCCCAGCAGCCAGACCGCCAGCACGAGCCGATCGGCATTGAAGAAGAGGATGCGGCCACAGAGGCCCACGAACAGCCAGCCGAACTGGATCCGGGAATAGTGCTTGGCCAGCCAGGAGTCGGCGGGCACCTTGGCCAGCACCCGGCGACGCTCACCCGTCTTCGGATTGCGTTTCTCGATTTGGCGTTGGCGACCGAGGGCCCGGGGGATCTGGGAGAGGAACGAGAGCGGACAGATGCGGCGCCAGAACTCGTGGCCGAACACCAGCAGGATGAAGATGGCCGAGGGCACCACTGCCCCCCAGAACAGGGTTGTGCCGAGCGGTACGGGCTGCTCGCTCAGGCAGACGCCCTGCACGGGGATGCACTGCTCCGGCAGGCGCAGCGGACTCCAGGGGTGACCGGGATCGGTGAACCGCGCTGTCCAGGGATCAAACAGCAGTGAGGCGATGATCAGAAGCCAGCCGGCGGCGAGGAACCAGCGGATGCCATGCAGGCGGGCTTCCGACAGCTGGGGCGCCATCGAACGGCTGCGGAGGGGCTGAGACTAGCTGTTGCATCTGACCGGGACGCTCCCCGGGAGCTGACGGGCGGAGAACGAAGGCCATCTCCCCTTTCCGCGCCGACCCGTTCTCCGCGCTTCCAGGCGATCACCCGCCCGCGTTCGTGACGGGGCCCGGGCGTCGACTCCGCTGATTCGGGATGGGGCGACTTCGGTGCTCCAGGCAGAGGGTGGCGACCTGAATGTGGTTTCAATGCTTGAAGCCTGGCAGCCAGCCCGGATCGCGCTCGTTACGCTCCACAAAGCCAGAGTAGGCCTGTGCGAATTCTCAGTCTGGTTGTGGCGGCCGTCATGCTCGTCTTGAGTCCTGGGGCTGAGGCGAAAACCACCAGATCCTTCTCCGGGGATGGTCCTGCCGAGATTGAAAAGAATGCCAGGAAGGCAGGTTTTGAGTATCCCGATGGTGAGTTGGATTGCTCGTCCTCCCGATGCACGCAACGCTGGGCGAGGGATTGACTGACCGCAGAGCTGTCGCCCTGGCCGCCTGAGCCACCTTGCAGGAGTGTTGTCTGCTCACGGCATGGAGCGACCACCAGCCCTGGGTCACCGCCGGCCGTTTTCGATCTGACCGATCAGCCCCGTCCTTCCGTTGGGGCCGCTTCCCGAGCGTGCAGCAACCGCTCAGGAGAGGTGCCCGGTCGATGCGACAGGCCAGCACGCTGACGCAATCCAGCACCGCCATGCGACTGCTCGGCGGGCATCCGCGTCTTCGGAGCGGGCTTCAGGGTGAACCAGAGCGAGGCAACGATCCCGATCAGGGCAAGGCTGATCAGGAGCTGACCAACCGTGAGACCCTCGTCCGTGCCGGGGGAGCGGTGCATACCGATTCGAATGGGAGGAACATCAACCATCTCCCTAGCACGGAAGCGGTCTGGTGAGGTTTGTGCGGAGGGGAGGAGTGGCCGGTCTTGATTGTCTCCAGCAGGGGGCACTGGTGGGATGCGCCAGGCTGACGGCTGGGGAAGGATCCCTGCCGGCCGCTGGAATCCTGGATCCGCAGAAGCCGTCTGCTCCGGCGTTCCTGCCCGGCTGCCCCGGAGGCTGATTCCGGTTGCAAGCGTCAGTTCTTTGGGGGAATTCATCGTGGCGTTCGATCAACCCCGGGCCATCTCCAGTGGCTCGGTCGGGCCGAACCAACAACACCCGGGGCCTTGCCTCCAGGGGGGCAGGACCGGCCCTGGGTTGGCTCAACTGGGAGGTGAATCGGTGTAACGCAGCGGCAGCGACCGTCCTCACGGCAACCAACACAAGAGCCCAGGTGGAGGGCAGTCTTTGCATCCGTTTCGGCGCCCATGCCGGCTGGAGAGACGCGAAGGCCACCTGATGGACAGGGCGGTCGGATCTCTGGGTGGCCCCCCGGACGTCAGGGGGTGGCCCGCATTGGCTTCAGCTGGCCTGGTTGTAGAGGCTCTCGAGGCGCTCGCGGCTGAGGTCCACGTAGAGCACGTCCTCTCCCACGGCCGGAGCTTCCGGATGACTTGAGGAGCGCCGCGGCCGGCTGGAAACCCTGCTCTGGTCGGCCACCTGAATGCCCTGGCGCATCAGGGCGAAGGCCCCACCCGCAATCACGGCAAAACAGATCCCGTACAGCGCCACGAAGATGAAATCCATGTCGTTCTCCTTTTGACCAGGCTAGTGTGACTTTCTGTTAAGCGCGGATCCGGGCCCGGGAGCCGGCGCCGGCTCCATTGACCGCCTCCCGGGCCCTAGGCAGGCTTGGCACACGCGTGTACCTGCCCATCTCGGGCCGTTCGGGGCATGAATCAGCTTCTCAGGATGCTGCTGGCCCTGAGCCTGGCCGGCTGCTCCACTCCACCTCCCCCCAGCGGGCCTGAAGCCGAGCTCAGCCCGGTTCGATCCCATCCGGTGACGGTGGTGAATCACGGATGGCATGGGGGTCTGATCCTTCCAGCCGCTGCGCTGAACCGAAGGGTCCCGGCCCTGGAGAGGCGCTTTGCTGAGGCCGAGAGCTATGAGGTCGGCTGGGGTGATGTCGACTACTACCAGGCGGACGAGGCGACCTCCGGACTGGCGGTTCAGGCCCTGTTCCGGTCCCGGGGGAGCGTGCTTCACGTGGTGGCTCTCACGGCGCCTCCGGAGCGGTCGTTCGCGGCTGAATCACGCATCAGCACCTGCCTGTCTACCGAGGAACTGGCCGCCCTGACCGCCTTCGTGGCCTCGAGTTTCTCGCGGGACGCCTCCGGGGGATTGGTGGCGCTCAAGCCAGGGACAGGTGCCCCTGGTCAGTTTTATGCAGCCGAAGGTCGCTACAACCTACTGAACACCTGCAATCAGTGGATCGCCAGAGCGCTTCGTCGCGCCGGCTTCGATCTGGTGCCAGCTCTCCTGTTCAGCCCCGACGCGCTCATGGACTACCTGGAGCTGAACCGCCGGCCTTGCGCACCGCAGGGGGATGGGGAGTCCGCTGCCCAGAGGGCTGTCCCCGGTTCCTCGGATGACCACCCGCGGCCCGTCCGACCTGGCCCGGCGCAGCCCACCGGCGTGGGGCCTGCGGTCGAATCCATGCCCCGGGGGCCTGGGGGCCCTGTCCGTGACTGATCCGCCGGGCAACCGACCGACCGACCCCATGCTTCGCAGCGCCGGGAGGTTCGAAGCGCCCGCATCCGTCTCCTACGGTCCATCTCGCCCTGATCCCCGGACCGCTCCGTGCCAGATCTCCTCGTCGATGCGGTGGCGATCCTGCTGCTGATCGTGGCGAACGGGCTGTTCTCGGGCGCGGAAATCGCCGTCGTCACCGCGCGCACCGCCCGGCTGGAGACCCTGGCGCTCCAGGGCAGCCGCCCGGCACAGCTGGCCCTGCGCCTGGCCAGAGCTCCCAACGAACTGCTCGCCACGGTCCAGATCGGCATCACCTTGATCGGGGTGCTCAGCGGTGCCCTCGGCGGCACCATCCTCGCCGCCCATCTCACACCGCTGCTCCGCGCCATCCCGGGGGTGAACAGCCAGGTCGCCCCCGCCGTGAGCCTGGCCCTGGTGGTGGGGCTCATCACCTATCTCTCCCTGGTGATCGGGGAGCTGGTCCCCAAGCGCATGGCCCTGGCGGCACCGGAGCGCATCGCCTGCGCCCTGGCGCCGCCGATGCGGCTGCTCTCCCGGCTCGCCTCACCCCTGGTGCGGCTGCTCGACTGCTCCACCGGGACCACCCTGCGCCTGCTCGGTGTTCCAACCAGGACCGAACCCGCGATCACGGAAGACGACATCAAGGCCCTGATCCGTCAGGGGGCCGAAACCGGCGTGCTTGAAGCGGCCGAAACCGAGATGATGCAGCGGGTGTTTCGACTCGGGGATCGCCCGATCCAGGCGATCATGACACCGCGCACCGAGATCAGCTGGCTGGATGCCTCCGCGCCGATCGAGGTCAGCCTGCGGCAGGTGGTCACCAGCCACCACTCCCGCTTTCCGCTGGGTCGGGGCAGCCTGGATGCCTGCCTGGGGGTGATCCGCGGAGCCACGCTGCTGGCATCCCAGCTGTCCGGAGACCTTCAGGATCTGACGGCGCTCGTTCAGGAGCCCCTCTACATGCCGGAATCCGCCCGGGCTCTGCAGGTGCTCGAGCAGTTCCGGCGCACGGGCATCCACATCGCCCTGGTCAGCGATGAATTCGGTGGCATCGAAGGGCTGGTCACCCTCAACGATCTGATGGAAGCGATCGTGGGCGATCTTCCTTCCCAGCAGGAACAGGAGGAGCCGTTGATCGTCCAGCGTGAGGATGGCAGCTGGCTGATCGATGGTGCCCTCGACATCGCCGATTTCCGTGAGCTGGTGGGAGCCCGGTCACGGCAGGAGGAACCTGACGGACACTTCCATACCCTCGGTGGACTGATCCTGCATCTGCTTGGGCACATCCCGAGGGCGGGGGAGCAGGTTCCGTGGAGCCGGTGGTGCCTCGAGGTGATGGACATGGACGGTAAACGTGTTGACAAGGTGCTGGTCAGCCCCCTCCAGCCTGAACAGGATGGGTGAGGCCGCTTCCCCTCTGCGATGGCCGATTCCTGGACGACGCTCCAACGCTGGCTGGCCGACGTCACCACGATCCGGCTGATCGAGGTGGCGATCGGCCTGGTGCTGATCTCGCTCAGCAGCCGGGCATTGGCCCGGCTGCTGAGCAGCCAGCTGGAGGACTCCGATCTGCGCTATCGCCTCCGCAAGACGATCGGACTGGCGAGCTATGCCGTGATGCTGCTGCTGGTTCTGATCGTGTTCAGTGACAGCCTCGGACGGCTCACCGTGGTATTCGGAGTGGTGGGCGCCGGTGTGGCCTTCGCCCTGCAGGAAGTGATTGCCAGTGTGGCCGGGTGGGCGGCGATTTCCCTGGGTCAGTTTTACACCACAGGTGATCGTGTTCAGCTGGGTGGCATCATGGGTGATGTGATTGATGTCAGCCCGTTGCGAACGACTTTGATGGAATGTGGTGACTGGGTCAAATCAGATCTCTACAACGGCCGGATCGTTCGTATTGCCAACAGCTTTGTCTTTAAGGAGCCCGTATTTAACTACTCAGGCGATTTTCCCTATGTCTGGGATGAAGTGGTCATCCCGATCCGCCACGGCAGTGACCATCATCTGGCCCGGGCTCTGTTGCTGCGGGTCCTGGAGGAGGCCTCCGCCGGCACCGTGGTACCGGCCCGGGAGGCCTGGAGCCGGATGACCCGCAAGTACCGGATTGATGCTGCCCGCATCGAATCCACGGTGACGCTTGTCGTGACTGACAACTGGCTGGAATTCACGCTGCGCTATGTGGTGGATTTCCAGCAGCGCCGCTTCACCAAAGACCGGCTGTTCAGTCGCATCCTCGATGAGATCGAGGCCAGCACGCGCAGCGTCGAGCTGGCCTCGAGCACGGTGGAACTGGTGGCGGCGCCGGCTCTGCGGGTCCGGCTGGATGCCGATGGCCCCGGCCGGGGACCCGCGGCGCTCTGAAAGCCGCCAAGCTGTCGGCAGCCCTGAGCGCGAATGACCGCTTCTGGCTCCACCGCCGGCCCCTGCTCCCTGGATGGCTCCGTTCCCGCCAGCACTCCGTGCCCCTATGATCCTGCCGCTGCTGAGCCTGGCGGCCCTCAGCCTGATCGCCCCGGCGCTGCCGGCCCGCTCCGAGGGTCCGATCCCCCTGCCCGAGGCGCCGGGACAGGCCCTGCTCATGGCCAGTGGCGAGCGCGCCGATTACGGCCCCCTGGCCGAACACTTCCTTACCCAGGCCAACCTGGCCTACTGCGGAGTGGCCAGCATCGTGATGGTGCTCAACAGCCTGCAGGTGCCCGGCCCTCCCGCCGCCGGCTACGGCAGCTACCGCTTCTGGACCCAGGAAAACCTGTTCGACAACCCGGCCGCCCGCCAGGTGGTTCCTCCGGCCACCGTGGCGCGGGAAGGAATGACGCTGCAGCAGCTGGCCGGCCTGTTGCGCAGCCAGGGGGTGCGGGCCGAGGCGGTCCATGCCGACCGGCTCGATCTCGCCGCGTTCCGCTCCCTGCTGCGCGCCAACCTGTCGGCACCCTCCGACCGGCTGGTGGTCAACTACGACCGCAAGCTCCTCGGCCAGGCTGGGGGCGGCCACATCGCCCCGCTGGCGGCCTTCCACGCCCCCAGCGACCGGGTGCTCATCCTTGATGTGGCCCGTTATCGCTACCCCTCCGTCTGGGTGCCGACGGCCGATCTCTGGCGGGCGGCCCGCAGCCGCGATCGCAGCTCAGGTCGCAGCCGCGGCCTGGTGATGATCAGCCGTCTTCCCTGAGCGGTGGCGGCGAGGTGGTGCCCAGCAGGCGTTCGCATCGCTGCAGCCCGTCGCGGCAGTCTCCCCGCATCAGCAGCCCCGAGCCACCCCACACCAGGCGCAGGGCCAGGTCCACCGGGCCCGCCCCCAGTTGGCGCACCGGGGTGAACCCCAGTCGCTCGAAGTAGCGCACCAGCTTCCGGTGCCCGGCGTCGTCGTCCCGGATCGCCAGCAGCCGCGCGGTGCGGCAGGACGTGCTCTCGAGGGCCCAGGCGAAGCTGGCGGCCCAGATCATCACACCGACCCGATAGCGGCCCTCCCCCTGCACCCGCAGGGTGTCGAGCTGCAGGCCGTCGGCGTTCGGCAGGGCCCAGCCCTTCAGTTCGCCGATCAGCAGGGGGGGACGGCCGGCCCGGGGCTGGGCCACCACCACCCGAAGGCTCCGGAGCCCCAGCTGACCCGTCACCTGCAGCCGCAGCAGCAGGCCCCGCGCGGCCGCCCGCCGCTCGATCGCCGCCAGGCTCAGCATCGTTCGTCTCCGCCTTCGGGACGAAAGGGTTCGGCCGCCAGCACGGCTTCCAGGGGCACGGCGCCGAAGATGTGGGGGAAGCAGTCACCGCCCTGCGGTGCGGGCTCCCAGCGCACGGGCACGGTCAACCGGGCTGGATCGATCGTCAGCAGCAGCACCTCCTGGGCATCGGCATAGAAGCGGCGATAGGTGCCCTCGATCTGGCCCGCGCCACTGGCATGCACGAAGCCCACATCGGCCAGAGCGAGCCCCCGGCTGGATCGTGCGTAGGCCTGCCCGCTGGCGGTGGCGGCCCGCCACTCCCCGGCCAGGGCCAGGTGATACAGCCAGCGACCCGAGCGCCATCTCCGGCGCGGGCCCCAGGTCGAATCGAGCATCTCCTGGAGTTCCGGGCCCTCCAGGAACCGCCGGAGCCAGCCCTGCAGGGGCTCCAAGTCGGGTTCGGTGTCGAACGTCTCGGGGGAGACCTGGCGGAACTGGCGCACAAAGGGCAGCAGGGCCCAGTCGGCCAGGCAGGGGCGATCGCCCAGCAACCATCCACCCGGCGCGAGCCGGGCGCTCCAGCGGCGCAGCACGGCCAGAGCGGCGGCGCGTGGTGCCACCCAATCCCCGTTGCCCCGCTCCCAGCCCCCTTTTCCAGCGGGTGGGGAGTACTTGAACCGGTCGAGGTGAAGCTTGAAGGGGCCGTCGTTCTCGGCGATCAGGACCTCCATCGCACTGGACTCGCCGGCAACAGCGGACCCACCGCGCTGGCGCAGCAGATCCTGATCATCCCGCCGCTCCAGGGCCCAGCGCATCACCGCCAGGCTCTGATCAAGCACCCGTCCGGGGGCACCGGAGCCCTCGGGCAAGGCCAGCACGGGCACGGTCCCCTTCGGGGAAGTCTCCAGCAGCTCGGGGGGCTTCCGCTGCAGATCCACTTCCCGCAGCTCCAGGTCCCGCCCAGGCCTCAGCCCCGCCGCCGCCAGGGCCAGCCGGGCCCGGATGGCATAGGGGCAGCGGCGAAAGCTGTAGAGGATCGGCAGGGTGGTCATGGGGGGGAAGTCCGGCAGGGCTGGGGTCTCAGGTCAGGGGTCGGCCCAGGTGGCACTCCCCACGGCGTTCGGAGCGCTCGATCTGGCGCTGGCGTTCGGCGAACCGGCTCCGATCGTCCTCGCTGAAGCGCGTCAGGCAATGGCGGCAGCTGACCCCCGGCACGTAGCTGCTCAGCTGCCGGTCGGCCGGAGCGAGCGGCAGGCCGCAGGCGTGGCAGAGGCTGTGGCTGCCCGGGGTCAGGGCGGCCGTCAGGCTCACCCGCTGATCGAACACGTAGCACTCGCCCCGCCAGCTGCTGCCCCGGGCCGGGCTGGCCTCGAGATAGCCGAGGATCCCCCCCCGCAGCTGGTGCACCGCCTCGACGCCGGTGTGGCGCAGGTAGGCACTGGCCTTCTCGCAGCGGATGCCGCCGGTGCAGTAGAGCGCCAGCCGCTGGGGCCGACGGGTCGCGATCAGGGGCCTGAGCTCCCGCTCCACCCACTCCGGAAAGGAGCGGAAGGTGGGGGTGAGTGGATCGATCGCCCCCTCGAAGCGACCGATGGCCACCTCATAGGCGTTGCGGGTGTCGATCAGCAGGGTGTCTGGATCGCGGATCATCGCGTCCCAATCCCCTGGATTCACCGGAGCTCCGGCCTGCTCGGCCGGCCGAAGCTCGGGGTGGCCCATCGTGACGATCTCTGGCCGCAGGCGCACCTTGAGGCGGTGGAAGGCCTGGGAGGGCGCCCGGCTCAGCCGGGCTTCGAGGCCCGCCAGGGCTGGAAGGCTTCGCAGCCGGGCCAGCAGCCGCCTCACCCCCGCCTCCGGCCCACAGACCGTGCCGTTGATGCCCTCTTCGGCCAGCAGGATCGTGCCGCGGAGGGCCTCCTCGCCGGCCAAAGCCATCAGCTCGTCCCGCAGGATCCGCAGCTCCGTCAACGGCGCGAACGCATAGAACCCGGCCACCTGCAGGCTGTTCAGGCTCCCCCCTCCTGCCAGGGTCTGACCCCGGCGGCGGTCAGAAGTTCCCGGTCGGCGGCGACGTCGGGGTTGCCGGTGGTGAGCAGGGTGTCGCCGTAGAAGATCGAATCGGCCCCGGCCTGCAGGCAGAGGATTTGGGCTTCGCGGCTGAGCTGCTTCCGACCGGCACTCAACCGTACGCGGCTGAACGGCATCAGGATGCGGGCGGTGGCCACCATCCTCACCAGCTCCAGGGGATCCACCACCGGGCGCTCCTCCAGCTTCGTGCCTTCCACCGCCACCAGCGCGTTGATCGGCACGCTCTCGGGATGGGGATCCAGGCCGGCGAGCACCTCCAGCAGCCCGGCCCGGTCGTCGAGCGATTCGCCCATGCCGATGATGCCGCCGCAGCAGAGGGTGATGCCGGAGCGTCGCACCCGCGCCAGGGTTTCGAGCCGCTCCTGGTAGGTGCGGGTGGTGATGATGTGCCCGTAGTGCTCGGGGCTGGTGTCAAGGTTGTGGTTGTAGGCGGTGAGCCCCGCCGCCGCCAGGTGCTCCGCCTGGGCATCGCTGAGCATGCCGGCGGTGACACAGGCCTCCAGGCCCAGCTCCCTCACGCCCCGCACCATGGCGAGCATCGCTTCGAAGGGAGCGCCGTCGCGGATATCACGCCAGGCCCAGCCCATGCAGAAGCGATGGGCTCCGGCCTGCTTCGCTGCCCGTGCCCGTGCCAGCACCGGCTCCACCTCCAGTTCCGGCCGGCCGGTCACATCACTGCTGTTGTGCATCGACTGGGGGCAGTAGGCGCAGTTCTCCTCGCAGCCGCCGGTCTTGACGCTGAGCAACGAGGCCAGCTGGACCCGGTAGCCTGGGTTGGCGCTGCGGTGCACCGCTTGGGCCTGCCAGAGCAGATCCAGCAGGGGGGCCTCCAGCAGGGAGAGGATCTCGGGGCGGCTCCAGTCGTGGCGCACGGGGAGGGCGGAAGCCCTGTCGGTCTGAGGGGAGATCAAGACGGGCGGCGGGGGAAGGGGCTTCAGGAGGCGATCGGCTCGACGCCGCCGAAGCGACGCTGCCGGCTCTGGTAGTCGAGCAGGGCCACGAGCAGGGCATCGTCGTCGAAATCGGGCCAGAGCACGTCGGTGATGTGGATCTCGGCGTAGGCCAGCTGCCAGAGCAGGAAATTGCTGATCCGGTACTCGCCGCTGGTGCGGATCAGCAGATCGGGATCCACCTCTCCGGCGGTGTGCAGTTCCGCTTCGAAGCAGGCTTCGTCGATGCTGGCGGGGTCCAGGTCGTGACGGGCGGCCTGTTCCGCCAGTCGCCGGGCGGCCTGCACCAGCTCCCGGCGGCCGCCGTAGTTGGTGCAGACATTGAAGTGAATCCCCGTGTTGGCCGCGGTCCGCGCCGTGGCGGCGGCGATCAGCTCCTGCAGGCCCGCCGGCAGGGCTTCGAGGTCGCCCAGAAACCGGATTCTCACCTGTTCCTGCTCGAGCGCCTCCAGTTCCCGGGCCAGCACCCGCTCGAACAGGGTCATCAGGAAGCTCACCTCCTCGCCGGGTCGGTTCCAGTTCTCGGTGGAAAAGGCGTAGGCGGTCAGGGCACCGATGCCCCAGTCACTGCAGAGGCGCAGCATGCGCTTCAGGGCTGCCACCCCTTCCCGGTGACCCATCACCCGCGGCAGACCCCGCTGCCGGGCCCAGCGGCCGTTGCCGTCCATGATCACCGCCACATGGCTGGGCAGCCTGGCCGGATCGAGTCGGGCCGGCAGCGGTGCCGAACGGCCCAGGGACGCCCGGATCGGGTCGGTGGTCGCCTGGGAGCGACTCATGCGCGGGATTCGGGTTTGTCCTCGGCCACGCTACGTCCCGTGGGCAGGGCGACCACCGAGCCGCCGGTGGGTTTGGTGGCGGGCTTCGGTGCCGGCAGGTCGAGGGCGGCGGTGAGCAGATCCTTCAGGCGGCTGCTGGTGATCGGCCGCTCCAGCTTTCCCTGCCGTGCCAGCGAGAGGGTGCCCGTTTCTTCGGAAACGACGATGCAGAGGCAGCGATCGAACCGTTCGGTGATGCCGAGGGCGGCCAGGTGGCGGGTGCCAAAGCGGGTGATCCCCTGGCGGGAGAGGGGCAGGATCACACCGGCGGAGAGGATCCGGTTCTCGCGCACCAGCAGGGCACCGTCATGGAGAGGCGTGTCGGCGGCGAACAGGTTGAGGATCAGATCGACCGAGAGCACCGCGTCCAGTTCGATTCCAGGGTTGAGAAAGTCTTCGGGGCGCAGGTCGCTGCCGAGATCCACCAGGATCAGGGCTCCCCGCCGGCTCTGGGAGAGCCTGCCGGCCGCCTGGCTGAGCAGGGCGACGGTGCCCGAGAGGCCTTCATCGGTGGACTGACTGCCCAGCAGCACATCCAGGCGGCCGGTGCCGAGCAGCTCCATCAGGCGCCGCAGCTCCCCTTGCCAGAGGATCGCCAGAGCCAGGCTGCAGCCCAGCACCACCGCCTCCAGCAGCCGTGTGGTGAGGGGCAGGTTGGCAAAGCGCTGCACCACCCAGACCAGGGCCACCAGGAAGAGCCAGCCCCTCAGCAGCCAGAGGGTGCGCGGCTCCCGGACCCGGGCCAGAAGCAGCACTCCGAGGGCGGAGGCGAACAGCAGATCCAGCAGCAGGCGCAGATCGATGAGCCTCAGCCAGATCACAGAGCCCCCATCCGCGCTGACGTCACGGTACCGGGCGGAACCGTTCTGGCAAAACGTCGTGGAGCAGCAGTTCGTCCGGCCTCTCCCGCCTCTGCACCAGCTCGGAGCGGCCCTCGCCCACCAGCACCGCCGCCGGCCTGGGGATGCGGTTGTAGGTGGAGGCCATCGAGGCGTTGTAGGCCCCGGTGGCGAACACCGCCAGCACGTCACCGCTGCGGCTGGCGGGCAGGGCCAGATCCTTGAGCAGCACGTCACCGGATTCGCAGTGCTTGCCCGCCAGGGTCACCGTCTCCTCGGCCGGGGATGAGGCCCGCTCCGCCAGCACCGCCGTGTAGCTCGACTGGTAGGTGATCGGCCGCGGGTTATCGCTCATGCCGCCGTCCACCGAGAGGTAGGTGCGGATCCCGGGGATCTGCTTGCGACTGCCAATCGTGTAGAGGGTCACGCCGGCGGTGGCCACCAGGGAGCGCCCCGGTTCACACAACAGTCGGGGCAGCTCCAGGCCCCGGGCGCGGCAGGCCTCGCTGAGAGCCCCTGCGACACCCCGCACCCAGGCCTCGATGCTGGGGGGATCGTCACTCTCCACATAGCGGATCCCCAGCCCGCCCCCCACGTTCAGGTCGCAGACCGGGTGCCCCAGGGAGCGGGCCAGCGCCAGGGCATCGGCCATCACCGCCGCCAGGTCCCGGTGGGGCTGCAGCTCGAAGATCTGGGAGCCGATGTGCGCGTGCAGCCCGGTGAGACGGGCCCAGGCGCAGTCGCGCAACTGGCACAGCACCGGTTCGAGCTGGTCGGGATCGAAGCCGAACTTGCTGTCGAGGTGGCCGGTGCGGATGTACTCGTGGGTGTGGCATTCGATGCCCGGCGTGAAGCGGAGCATCAGGGTCACCGGCGGCCCGGCGGCCGGCGCGAGTTCCGCCAGCCGCTCCAGGTCGTGGGTGTTGTCCACCACCACGGTCACGCCGTGCTCCACCGCCAGGGCCAGTTCCTGGTCCGATTTGTTGTTGCCGTGCAGCACGATCCGCTCGGGTGGCATGCCCCCCTCCAGCGCGGTGAGCAGTTCGCCGGCCGAGACGGCGTCGAGACCCAGCCCTTCGGAGGCCACCAGGGCACTCAGCACCAGACTGCTGTTGGCCTTGGAGGCATAGAGCGCCAGGGAGGGGCCGGGGTAGTGGGCGAGGAGGGCCTCGCGATAGGCCCGGCAACTGGCCCGCAGGGTCTCTTCGTCAAGCACATAGAGGGGGGTGCCATAGCGGCGGGCCAGGGGGGCTAGTCCGCAGCCGCCCACCTCGAGGGCCCCGTCGGCCTGGAGCCGGGTGCTGAGCGGGGTGAGATTGCGGTTCGGGCTGGCGGGGTCGCGGCCGGGCTCGTAGAACGGAACCGCGTCCGAGCCAGGGGCGTCAGGAGCTGAGCCGTCCATGCCCGGTGAGTGTCCCGGTGCCGCTGGTGCGCTGACGGAAGACACGATCATCGGGGGAATCCTGCGGACTGGGGCTCGGGCTCGGTTCACAATCGTAGGGACGACCATGGCTGGAGACGTCGAATCGCCCGCCACACGGCTGGTCAGGCGGCTGGGGCCGGAGGACCATCCCCATTGCGTGGCCCTTGATCGCCGGGCCCGTCGCGCCGCCTGGAGCGAGAACCAGTGGCGCAGCGAGCTTGCCGGCCCCCGGCGGCCCTGCCTCGGGATCTGGCAGGAGGGTGCCCTGCGGGCCGTGGCCTGCGGCTGGCTGATCCTCGAAGAGCTCCACATCAGCCTGGTGGCCGTGGACCCCCGCCACCGCCGCCGGGGCCTGGCCGCCCTGGTGCTGGAGGCCCTGCTGCGTGAGGCGATCGGGGAAGGGGCCGAACGGGCCACCCTGGAGGTCTCCGCCGGAAACACGGCCGCCCTGGCCCTCTACGCCGCGTTCGGGTTCGCCGTGGCGGGCCGTCGTCGCGGTTACTACCACGACGGCCAGGATGCTCTGATCCAATGGGTGGAGCTGGTCAATCCCCTGGCCGGCGATCAGTGAGGTACGGATTGCCGCCCTTTGTTGATGCGGAACGCCGAAGGATTAAGTCGTCGAGGCTATTGCGAATGACCGGGCTCTCCCCAGTTGGCGCAACGGATCTGCCATTCCGACCCAACGAGCCGCACGGACCCTGCCAGCCCTGATAGGTTAGGGGAACTTGCACAGGCACCGCCCATGTTCGAGCGGTTTACCGAGAAGGCCATCAAGGTCATCATGCTGGCCCAGGAGGAGGCCCGCCGCCTCGGCCACAACTTCGTGGGCACCGAGCAGATCCTCCTCGGGCTGATCGGCGAGGGAACGGGCGTGGCCGCCAAGGTACTCAAGTCCATGGGGGTCAACCTCAAGGATGCCCGCGTGGAGGTGGAGAAGATCATTGGTCGGGGCTCCGGCTTCGTGGCGGTGGAGATCCCGTTCACTCCCCGGGCCAAGCGCGTGCTGGAGCTGTCCCTTGAGGAGGCCCGGCAGCTCGGCCACAACTACATCGGCACCGAACACCTGCTGCTCGGTCTGATCCGGGAGGGCGAAGGTGTCGCCGCCCGGGTCCTTGAGAATCTCGGTGTCGACCTGGCCAAGGTCCGCACCCAGGTGATCCGCATGCTGGGTGAAACCGCCGAGGTCACCGCCGGAGGGGGCAGCAAGGGCTCCACCAAGACCCCCACCCTTGATGAATTCGGCAGCAATCTCACCCAGCTGGCCACCGAAGGCAAGCTCGATCCCGTGGTGGGCCGCCAGAACGAGATCGATCGGGTTGTCCAGATCCTCGGCCGGCGAACCAAGAACAACCCCGTGTTGATCGGGGAGCCGGGTGTCGGCAAGACCGCCATCGCCGAAGGCCTCGCCCAGCGCATCATTCAGGGAGAGGTGCCCGACATCCTTGAGGACAAGCGCGTCCTCACCCTGGACATCGGCCTGCTGGTGGCCGGCACCAAGTACCGCGGCGAGTTCGAGGAGCGGCTCAAGAAGATCATGGAGGAGATCCGGGGGGCCGGAAACGTCATCCTCGTGATCGACGAAGTGCACACCCTGATCGGCGCCGGTGCGGCCGAGGGCGCCATCGATGCGGCCAACATCCTCAAGCCCGCCCTGGCCAGGGGAGAGCTGCAGTGCATCGGGGCCACCACCCTGGATGAATACCGCAAGCACATCGAACGGGACGCGGCCCTTGAGCGACGCTTCCAGCCGGTGATGGTGGGTGAGCCTTCGGTGGTCGAGACGATCGAGATCCTGCACGGGTTGCGGGAGCGCTACGAGCAGCATCACAGGCTCAAGATCAGCGATGAGGCCCTGGTGGCCGCGGCCACCCTGGGGGATCGCTACATCTCCGACCGCTTCCTCCCCGACAAGGCCATCGACCTGATCGACGAGGCCGGCAGCCGCGTGCGCCTGCTCAACTCCAAGCTGCCCCCGGCCGCCAAGGAGCTCGACAAGCAGCTCCGTGAGGTTCAGAAGCAGAAGGAGGACTCGGTGCGCCAGCAGGACTTCACCAAGGCCGGTGAGCTGCGCGACAAGGAGGTGGAGTTGCGCGAGCAGATCCGCTCCATCCTCCAGGCCCGCCGTGATGGCGAGCCGGCCAGCGACAGCGGCCTTGAAGCCGTCGCCACCGCAGCGGAGGTGGAGGTCAGCACCGCCGCGGATCTGGCCCTGGCTTCCTCCGCCGGGGAGCGCCATCCCGTTGTCACCGAAGAGGACATCGCCCAGATCGTGGCGGCCTGGACCGGGGTTCCCGTCCAGAAGCTCACCGAGAGCGAATCGGTGAAGCTGCTCAACATGGAGGACACCCTCCACCAGCGTCTGATCGGGCAGGACGAAGCCGTCAAGGCCGTGTCCAAGGCGATCCGCCGTGCCCGGGTGGGTCTCAAGAACCCCAACCGTCCGATCGCCAGCTTCATCTTCTCCGGCCCCACCGGCGTCGGCAAGACGGAACTCACCAAGGCCCTAGCCGCCTACTTCTTCGGCAGCGAGGAAGCCATGATCCGGCTCGACATGTCCGAGTTCATGGAGCGCCACACCGTCAGCAAGCTGATCGGTTCCCCTCCCGGCTATGTCGGCTTCAATGAAGGCGGCCAGCTCACCGAGGCGGTCCGGCGGCGCCCGTACACCGTGGTGCTGTTCGATGAGATCGAGAAAGCCCATCCCGATGTGTTCAACCTCCTCCTTCAATTGCTTGAAGACGGTCGCCTCACCGATTCCAAGGGCCGCACGGTGGATTTCAAGAACACCCTGATCATCATGACTTCGAACATCGGTTCGAAGGTGATCGAAAAAGGTGGCGGGGGGCTCGGCTTTGAATTCTCCGGCGCCGCCGTGGAGGAGACCCAGTACAACCGGATCCGCTCCCTGGTGAACGAGGAGCTCAAGCAGTACTTCCGTCCCGAATTCCTCAACCGTCTCGACGAGATCATCGTCTTCCGGCAGCTCAGCCGCGACGAGGTCAAGGACATCGCCGAAATCATGCTGCGTGAGGTCTTCGCCCGCATGCAGGAGAAAGGCATCGGCCTCTCGGTCACCGAGGCCTTCAAGGAGCGCCTGGTGGAAGAGGGTTACAACCCCAGCTACGGGGCCCGTCCCCTGCGCCGTGCGGTCATGCGCCTGCTGGAGGACAGCCTGGCGGAGGAGTTCCTCTCGGGTCGCCTCAAGGAAGGCGACTCGGCCCTCGTCGATGTCAACGACGAGAAGCAGGTGGTGATCCGCCACCAGACCGTCGTCACCGAACCCGAACTGGCCGGTGCCAGCGTCTGATCCGGCCGTCGTGGAGGTGCTGCAGCAGCACGCCGTGGCCCCCGCCAGGCTGATGCGAGGCCCATCGGCCTGGTCCCATTCCCTCGGGGCGATCGCCACCCTCACCCGACGGCCGCTGCTGCTCGGGAGAAGCCGGGTCACCCGTTGCCGGCGGGAGGGGCTGCTGGCCGACCTGGGCGTAATCGGCCTTGACCCCCTGGGGGCCGAACTGCAGGACGACTGCTGCGAGCCCGATCTCGTGCGGCTTGCCGCCGAAGCCAGCGCCACCGGTCGCGATGGGGTGATCGCCGCCGGGGGCGGCAAGGTTCTCGATGCCGGCAAATTGCTGGCCCACCGGCTGGCCCTTCCCTGCGTCACGGTGCCCACCAGTGCGGCCACCTGCGCCGGATGGACGGCCCTCGCCAATCTCTACACCCCCCAGGGCGCCTTCGTGCGCGACGTGGAGCTCGCCCGCTGCCCCGATCTTCTCGTCTTCGACCACGACCTGGTGCGCACGGCTCCGCCGCGCACCCTGGCCAGCGGCATCGCCGATGCGATGGCCAAGTGGTATGAGGCTTCGGTGAGCAGCGGTGCCAGCACCGACGGTCTGGTGCAGCAGGCCGTGCAGCTGGCCCGTGTGCTGCGGGATCAGTTGCTGCTCGACGGGACGGCGGCGATCGAGCGGCCCGGGAGCGAGGCCTGGGTTCGGGTGGCCGAGGCCTGTGCTCTCACCGCCGGACTGATCGGTGGTCTGGGGGGCGCCCGCTGTCGCACCGTGGCTGCCCATGCGGTCCATAACGGCCTCACCCAGCTCGAGGCGACCCACGGTTCGCTGCACGGCGAAAAGGTGGCCGTCGGCGTGCTGGCCCAGCTGCGGCTGGAGGAGATGCTGGGCGGGAACCGCCTGGCCGGCCAGGCCCGCCGCCAATTGCTCCCCGTCTTCCGTGCCCTTGGCCTGCCGGTGACCCTGGCCGACCTGGGCCTCTCCCCGACCCGCCTCAGTCAGCTCCTGGAGGTCTGCGTCCATGCCTGCCGAGCCGGGTCCGATCTGCACCACCTGCCCTTCCCCGTGAGTCCGCCGGAGCTGCTGGCGGCCCTGGTGAGCACGGCGGACGAGGGGGGCTCCAACCCCTCCGGCCCCGGAACCCCCTCCACCCTCTCGATCGAGCGGTCCGCTTGAGCCCGGCCGTGCCGTCCGCCCCCCTGGATGGGCCCCGGCTGGTGGCCGCCGCCGCCGCCGGATTGCAGGATCCGCTGGGGCGTGATCTGGCGGCCAGCGTGGAGTGGTGGAACCTGCCGGGCCTGGAAGGCCGCTGGCCGGTGGCGGTGCTGGGCTCCGGGGAGCCCTGGCTGCTGTTGCACGGTTTTGACAGCTCCTTTCTGGAGTTCCGGCGACTGGCTCCATTGCTGGCCCCCCGGGCGCGGTTGTTCATCCCCGATCTGTTCGGGTTCGGCTTCGGACCACGTCCGGTGCAGGGGCCCTTCACCCCGGCCGGTGTGCTCGCCCACCTCGAGGCGCTGCTGCTGGCCATGTCCGAGCAGGTCGGATCGGCGAGTGCGCCGTCGGTTTCGGTGATCGGCGCCTCGATGGGTGGTTCCGTGGCGGTGGAACTGGCCCGCCGCCATCCCGTTCGGATCCGCCGGCTGCTGCTGCTGGCCCCCGCCGGCCTGACCGGTCGTCCGATGCCCCTGCCGCCCCTGCTCGACGCCCTTGGGGTTCGCTTTCTCGGCCTGCCGTGGGTGCGGCGTGCCCTCTGTCGCCAGGCCTTCGCCGACCCGGCCGCCAGCGTGGGGCCCGCCGAGGAGGAGATCGCCTCCCTCCACCTGCAGGCTCCGGGCTGGGCCGATTCCCTCCGGCGCTTCGCCCGCAGTGGGGGGTTCGCCGGCTCTGGCGATCCGTTGCCGCCCCAGCCGCTTCAGGTGCTGTGGGGGGCGCAGGACCGGATTCTCAGGGCACCCCAGAAGCGGGCGGCCCAGGCCCTGCTGGGCACGCGCCTGCGGGAGCTGGCCGACTGCGGCCACCTGTCCCACCTGGACCGACCCGAGGCCGTGGCCGCCACGTTCGCCGCCTTCGACGCCACACCCCTGCTCTGTTAGGAGGGAATGGTGCCTCTGATCCGCGGATGACGAGCCGCCCCGATCCGCCGGAGGCCCTCCCCCAGCCCCCTGAGCGGGGCCGCGATAGCGGACCCGTGCTGGCCCTGCTGGCGGCGGGTCTCCAGCTCTGGGTGCGGAGCCGCTGCGAGGGGGTCGACAGCCTGGAGCTTCAGCTGCATGGATCGGCTCTGCAGCTGCTGCGTGGCCAGCTTGAGGGCGTCACGCTGATGGCCCGACGGGTGACCTATCAGGGGTTGCAGATCGAGCGTGTGCAGCTGCGCAGCGAGGCCCTGCGGGTCCGGATCGGTCCGTGGCTTCGCACCCGGACCGTCACCCTGGAGCATCCCTTCGCCATCGTCGGGCAGGTGGCCTTCAGCGCGGACGGGTTGACCCGCTCCCTGGCCAGGCCCCAGTGGCGGAGCCTGAGTGACCAGCTCGGTGAAACCCTGTTCGGCCTGGTGCCGCTGCTGGAGCTACGCATCGCCCGCGATCAGCTGATCTTCGTGGCCGCCGCCCTGGGCGAACACCGGGGGGTCGAGCTGGAGACGAGACCGGTGGCCGTGGACGGCGGCGTCGAGCTGCTCGGTCTCGATGGCCGAAGCAGGGCCCGGCTGCCGATGGATCCCAACATCCACATCGACAGGGTCAGCCTTGAGGGGGAGATGCTGCGGCTGGACGGCGAGGCGAGGGTGACTCCCTGAGCCCAGCCGCGGCGGGGCTCTAGCCCAGCGGTGGAGAGGCCTGATCCAGCAGCGGTACCAGCAGAGTCACCACATAGAAGACCACCGCCGGGGTGAACAGGTAACTGTCGATCCGGTCGAGAATGCCTCCATGACCGGGGATGGCGTCGCCGGAATCCTTGAGCCCCGCGTCCCGTTTCATCATCGATTCGGTCAGATCGCCCACCAGGGCGAACACCGCCACCATGCCCCCGAGCAGGGCTCCCACCAGCCAGCCCCAGGGCCAGCCCAGCAGCACCCCGCCCACGGCTCCCACCAGCACGGCGCAGCCCACTCCGCCCAGGGCCCCCTCCACCGTCTTGCCCGGGGAGATCGGGGAGAGGGGATGCCGGCCGAGGCGGCGGCCGATCACATAGGAGCCGATATCGGTGGCCACCACCAGCAGGCAGGCCAGCAGGGTGAGAGCCATTCCGCTCGAGATCGGCCAGCCCGGATCCCCCAGGCGGGGGGCCAGAAGCCCATCGCCGAGATCCCTCAGCCTCAGCCAGTGGCTGGGCAGGAAGCCCAGGTAGAACAGCCCGAAGATTGAGGCGGCGATGTCGGCGATCGTGCCGGTCACGGGCTGAAGCAGCAGCCAGCCACAGATCACGGCCCCCGACAGCGGCAGCACCGCCGCCGCCAGATCCACCGCCATGCCCCCGCCGCTGGCCCACTGGGTGGCGATCAGCAACAGCTGACAGGCGACCAGGGTGGTCTTGGTGGCGGGACGGATGCCCTTGAACTGGGCCATCCGGAAGAACTCCAGCAGGCCGAGGTGCACGATCACTCCCACCGCCAGCGTGAACCACCACCCCCCCAGTCCCACCACCAGCAGCCCGAAGCCGCCGGCCGCAAGTCCACTGACCAGCCTGGGCAGGGAGGTTGGCGCCCGGCGGGTCTGACTCACCCGAGACGCTCGGCCGCGATCAGGAAGAGAGGTTCGGCCGCGGCCAGCCGCGCCTGGCTGCCCCGCCGCTGCATGCGATGAACCGTGGCCTGCACCACCTGCACGTCCCGGGCGTCGAGCTGGCTCAGGGTATCGGTCGCATCGACCAGCCCCTCCAGGCTGGCTGTGCTGATCACCAGGCGCCCCCCCGGCAGCAGGGCGCTCCAGACGGCCTCCAGCACCGTCGCGAGGGGGCGCCCCACCTCCAGCACCACCCGGTCCGGCCGGCCCGGCAGGCGCGCCAGATCCTCGGGCGCCTGGCCGGCATGGATGTGCAGGTTCGAGATTCCGAAGCGGCGGCGGTTCCGCTCCAGCAGCTCAATCGCCTCCGGATCCCTCTCCAGCGTGTGCAGGGCGCCGGAGGGCATCAGCCGGGCGATCTCCAGGGCCAGCGCCCCCGTGCCACCGCCCACATCCCAGACGGTGGAATCGGCCCTGGGCCGAAGGTGGGCCAGCAGCATCACCCGCAGTTCCATCGGAGTCGGACTGAACCCCGGGGCACCTTCGAACACGCTGTCGGGCAGGCCCGGAGTGACGAAATCCCACTGGAACGGAGGCTCCACCGCCGGACCGGATTGCGGCGGCCCCCTTCGCTCCCGTGCGCCCATCCGCTGCGCCGTTCAGGCCACAACCTTCACGGTATCAGCGATCTGGCCGGGCCAGAGGACCCGCTGCCGCCGTAACCAGTCGACCCGCCCCGGATCGATCCGCTCACCGGGAATGAGCAGGGGGATGCCCGGTGGATAGGGGCAGATGGGCTCGGCGGCCAGACGGCCCGCCGCCTGCTCCAGCGGCACCACCGTCCAGGGTGCCCGCCAGGCCACCTCCACGTCCAGCTCGGGCTCCGCCATTGGTGGCAGGGGGGGGCGGCGGAAGGGCGGCAAGGGTTCGCCCCCCAGGGCGTCCCGCAGGCGCCGCAGCTGGATGGGCAGCCTCCGCCCCACACCCCGGGGCGGAATGATCCCCAGGCAGAAGGTGAGGCAGCCCGGTTCGGGCAGTTCGGCCGTCACGCCCCGCTGCTGCAGCCAGGTGTCGGCCGCCGGGCCGCTGAGGCCGAGGGCTGCGGTGTGGAGCACCAGCCGCAGGGGATCCTGATTGGACACCAGGGGCAGGCCGGCGGCCAGCAGCCGCGCCCGCAGCTGGGCGGCGATGGCCAGGGCATCACGGAGCTGTCGCTCGCCGGCCGGGCTGTGGCGATGGGCCAGGGCGGCGGCGCTGGAGGCCAGCAGCAGGGCGCTGGGGCTGGAGGTCTGCAGCCAGAGCAGGCTGCGTTCCACCGCCGCGGCCGGCAGTCGCGCGCCCTGCAGCATCAGGGCGGCGCTCTGGGCCAGCCCGCCGGCTGCCTTGTGCAGGGACTGCACCACCAGATCGGCGCCCGCCGCCAGGGCCGTGCCGGGCAGACCCGGCCCGCCGAAGTGGGCGCCGTGGGCCTCGTCCACCAGGACCGGCAGCCCCCGGCGATGGACGAGGTCCACCAGCGCCGGCAGGTCTCCCGCCAGACCCTGGTAGCTGGGATGGACCAGCACCACCCCTGCCAAGGGGCCGGCCCGGTCCAGCAGCCGGCGCAGCTGATCCGCCCTGGGTGGCTGCCAGAGGCCCGTGGCCGGATCGAAGGGCAGATCGAACACCACCGGTCGCAGGCGGCCGAGCACACACCCGTGCAGCAGGCTGCGGTGCAGGTTTCGGGGCAGCAGAACCCGCTCACCGGGGGCGGCCATGGCCAGCAGGGCCGCCTGAAGCAGACCGCTGGCCCCATTGACCCCGAACCAGCAGCGGTCGCAGCCGCACAGCCGGGCGCTGCTGGCCTGGGAGGCTGCCACGGCACCTTCCATGTCCAGCGGCCCCCCGATCGCCGCCAGTTCCGGCAGATCCCAGCTGCCGGGTGCTTGCCGCAGCAGCTCCCGCAGCTCCGGCGCCAGGCCCCGCCCCCGCCCGTGGGCGGGCAGGTACAGATCGAGGCCGGGACGGAGGCTCCGCAGAGCCCGGGGCAGAAGCATGCTCAGGGGGGGGCTTTCTAGAGTCTGGAGAGTGGACCACAGGCGCCGCAGGAGTTCCGACCATCACCGTCCGCCCCCCGCTCCGACCCATCCGCCCGGTCCCTCTGGAGGGGCCACCGCCCCGCTACGACCCCGACGCTGATCTGCGCTGGCTGCTCCGGAGACCCTGGGTGCTGGTCGGCCGCCTGCTGGTGGTCCTCTGGCAGCTGGCGGGGCTGGCTTTGGTGCTGGTCGTGCAGGGCAGCAGCGCCGATGCGGCGGTGCAGCGCCAGCTCGGCCGCCGCATCCTCACCACGCTCACCCAGCTGGGACCCTGTTTCATCAAGGTGGGCCAGGCCCTCTCCACCCGCCCCGATCTGGTGCGGCGCGACTGGCTCGAGCAGCTCACCCAGCTGCAGGACAACCTGCCCCCCTTCCCCCACGCCCAGGCCCTGGCAGTGATCGAGTCGGAGCTGGGATCCCCGGCCGGGCAGCTGTTCGAGACGTTCCCGCCCTATCCGGTGGCGGCGGCGAGCCTGGGGCAGGTGTACAAGGCGGAGTTCACTCCGGGCCACTGGGTAGCGGTGAAGGTGCAACGGCCGAATCTGGCCTACCTGCTGCGCCGCGATCTGGTGATCATCCGCCTGCTCGGGATCCTCACAGCCCCGTTCCTGCCGCTGAACCTGGGCTTCGGGCTCGGGGACATCATCGATGAATTCGGTCACACCCTCTTCGAGGAGATCGATTACCGCCGTGAGGCTGACAATGCCGATCGGTTCGGCGCCCTGTTCGCCGACAACCCCACGGTGACGGTGCCTCGCGTGGAGCGGCAGGTCTCCAGCCGGCTGGTCCTCACCACCACCTGGATCAACGGCATCAAGCTGCAGGACCGGCTGGAGCTCGAGGCCCACCGGCTCGAACCCGATGCCCTGATCCGCACCGGAGTGATGGCCGGCCTGCAGCAGCTGCTGGAATTCGGCTATTTCCACGCCGATCCCCACCCCGGCAACCTCTTCGCCCTGCCCGGCCGCACCGGGGCCATGGGCCATGTGGCCTATGTCGATTTCGGCATGATGGATTCGATCAGCGACGCGGACCGTCTGACGCTCACCGCGGCTGTGGTCCATCTGATCAACCGGGATTTCGAGGCCCTCGCCGGCGACTTCCGCGCCCTCGGTTTCCTCCGCCCCGACGCCGATCTGGCTCCGATCGTGCCGGCCCTGGAAACCGTGCTCGGTGGTCAGCTGGGGGAGAACGTGGGGTCCTTCAACTTCAAGGCGATCACCGACCGGTTCTCCGAGCTGATGTTCGATTACCCCTTCCGGGTGCCGGCCCGCTTCGCCCTGATCATCCGGGCGGTGGTCAGCCAGGAGGGCCTGGCGCTGCGGCTCGACCCCAGCTTCCGGATCATCCGGGTCGCCTATCCCTACGTGGCCCGCCGGCTGCTGGCCGGCGACACCGCCGAGCTTCGCGAGAAGTTGCTCGAGGTGCTCTTCGATCGCCGGGGGCGGCTCCAGCTGGAGCGGCTCGAGAGCCTGCTGGCCGTGGTGGAGCAGGACGAGGCCAACCCCGATCTGCTGCCGGTGGCCGGCGCCGGACTTCGCCTGCTGTTCGGTCCACGGGGCGGCAGCCTGCGCCAGCGGCTGCTGCTGATGCTGGTGCGCGACAACCGCATCAACACCGAGGACCTGCAGGCCCTGCTTGCCCTAGTGCGCCGCACCTTCTCGCCCCGCAAGCTGGCTGGGGGCGTTCTGCACCGCTTCAACCCCCTCGGCGCCGCCGCCTGAGGGGCGGCGGTAGGGTCACCGTCCCGTCCGGTCCCCTTCCGTGAGCGTCGTTGCCGCCCTCGTCACCTCCGCTTCGGGGGATCTGCAGCAGGTGGCTCAGGAGGCGTCCCTGGGGTTGCTGGGTGACCTTGACGCCCAGGAGATCCTGCTGGAGTCCGTTCCCCTGGGTCAGCCCCCCTTCTTCCTGGCTGGGGTGGGCCTGCTGATCAGCGTGCTCTGCGGACTCACCTTTGCCCGCCAGGTGCAGAACCGGCTGGAAGGCTGGAAACAGGATCGCCTCGCCCTGCTGCCGCTGGGCAGCGGCGACGTGATCGCCTCCTACAGCGCGCTGGTGATCGGGGTGACCCTCTTCATCGGCGGCAGCCTGCAGGTGTTCGGCTTCGGGGGGGGAACCGCCCTGCTGGTGGCCCTGCTGCTCTCCCTGCTCACCGGCGGAGCCCTGTGGGTGCAGCTGGAGCGCTTGATGGCCCAGGTGCAGGACGGCAGCTTCCGGGCCGTGGATTTCGACAATTTCGACCAGTTCTTCTGAGCCGATCAGTTCTGCCATTCGATCTGGTTGGGGTGCAGGATGTGGTGGGGGCCTGGACCCGCACCGGCTGCCAGCAGCACCTGCAGGTGACGGCCTTTCAACTGGGAGTGGGTCACTTCAGAAACCAGCTGGTTGAGGAGGGAGCGCTCGATCGAGATGGCCATCGGCTGGCGATTGATGCCGGTGGCGTTAACCAACACGGCGGTTCCGGCCATCGAGACGTCGTCAATCCACAGGTCATGGGAGACGATATTCAGTCCAGGCGGACAGGCGATTGACAGGGTGGTTCCATCCAGCTTGAGACAGGCGCTGAAGGACCGAACCTCAGCCACCACCCGTTCCATTGGGCCGTAATCGGGAATGGTACCGGGGCCGTAGTTCGCCCGGTCCCGGTGCCGTACATCGGCGGGAAGTTCCATGAGCACCCTTGCGGGCACCTCACGATCCCTGTCGGCGAGGCCGGGAGAGAGGGCCACCACCGCTGCCGGGAGTGGATCTCCGCGCGCAATCACCCGGAAGCCCTCCTCGCTCCGCTCCGGACTGAACTCATCCGAGGGTTGTTCCTGTTCGAAGCTTCGGGCCGCCACTCCCACATCGGCCTTGCCATCGCGCACCAGATCGAAGATCTCGGACACCTCCAGATTGGTTAGCAGGGTCACACGCCTGCCTTTGAGCAGCGCCATCGGCACGAAGTACTTCGTAGCGGAGTAGTAATCTCCAAGGGCCACCTTGGAATCAGGCCCCAGATCTGCCAGTTTCTGGATAGGGCTGTCCTTGCGGGTGAAGATCACCGAGGTGTACCCTTTGCTCTCCGGGAACATCACGCCGATCGGCCGATAGCCGAGCTCCATCGCCGACATCGAAACGATCGGTGAATAGGCCAAGGCCACATCCCAGTTGAGTGCTTTCAGCTCCGCCACGGCCTTGGGGTAGCTGTTGGTGTTTGTGAGGATCACATCAACGCGCTTGCCGAGCAGATGGTTGATCAGCCGATCCGGCTTCAGTCGGTGCTCCAGCGCCGTCTCCAGAGTGCGGTAGTTGTCGAGGCGTTGATGGGGTGTGCCGATCACAAGGCTCTCGGCTCGGACTTTCGGGGATCGGTAGTAGTCGATCAGGAAGCCACTGATCGCGATTGTCCCCAGCCCTGCCGCCCAGAAGCGCTTCGAGCCAGGGGCCCTTCCGCTGACCAGGCGCCGCAGAGTTTCGATCGGGCCCGGGTTGATCTCGCTCTTGATTGCCCGCACCTCCGTTGCCTGGGGGCTGTCGATCGCCTGGAGCAGGACTTCCATGCTCTCGAGATAGCCCAGGACTGAAGGGCGGCTGCGGAAGAGCGGATCTTCTCCCTGATCGTGGGCAAGGCGATTGCGCAGGTCCCTCAAGCTGTCGATTCTCCAGCGGCTACCTGAGCCGAATCGCTGGCTGAAGAGAATCTTCCAGTAGTACGTATCAGACAGCAGCTTCAGTAGAGCAGCCGCATCGAGCGCGGGCCCTTCGGCTCCATAGGGCGGTCCAAAGGGGAACATCTTTCGCACCTTTTCGTGCTGATGCCACTGATGCCCGAATCGCTCAGCCAGGCTGGCGTCTACAAACAGCTTGAGTCCGTCTCGGGTGGAGTCGAGAGCTCTGCTCAATGCCGTTTTGTACGCAGACTGCGAAGCCAACTGCCTACGCCACCACCTTGATGGGCCGACTGTAAGGGCGAATAGCCTCGACTGACTACGGTGGATCCCGATGGGACCAGCTGGGAGTGCGCCGAAGCTCTCTCATAGACGGGCTCATCCCAGAGCTGATCCTGCAGGTGATCGAGGGCTTCACCTCGGTGGGCCATCCCCCAGGCGCGGGTGAGGATGTCGAGGCGCTCGAGATTCCGCTGCTGCAATCGAACGTTGGTGGTGGTGACGCGGGTTTGGGGAGGACAGTTCACGGGTCAAGGGAGTGGCGTTGTTCGTTCAAGGATTCCCAGCTCAACCACAGAGGAATCCCAACTCCCAGATTCCGCTGGGAGTGACCCGGCCTGCATCAGTTCCGTGCGAACCAGCCTGACTGCCGATCAGGCCACCAGATACCCCTCCAGCTGGCGGGAGCGGGAGCGGATTCCCTCCAGGGCTCTGCGCTCCAGGTTGCGGGTCTTGTCCCGGCTCATGCCGAGGTTGCGGGCGATCGAGGTGAGGCTCATCGGCTCTTCGCCGTCGATGCCGTAGCGCATCTTCAGCACGCTGCGCTGCACCTCCGGCAGCTGCTC